>DVGK01000040.1 GCA_018712785.1 Candidatus Choladousia intestinavium
GTGAAACAGAGAAATGAGGAAATCGTGAAAATGAAAAAACTGGTAATAGCGGAAAAGCCTTCTGTAGGCAGAGACATCGCCCGGGTGCTGGGATGCGCCCAGAAAAGCGATGGATATCTGGAAGGAAAAGACTACGTAGTTACCTGGGGGCTGGGACACCTTGTGGAGCTTCAGAACCCGGAAGATTACGATAAGAAATATAAAGAATGGAAAGACGAAGATCTTCCCATTATGCCGACAAAGCTTAAGACGATGGTGATTCCCCAGACCGGCCATCAGTACAGAATCGTAAAAGGGCTGATCTGGAGGAAGGATATTGATAAGATTGTCATTGCCACTGATGCGGGGCGGGAAGGAGAACTGGTGGCCCGATGGATTTTGAAACAGGCAGAAAACAGGAAGCCCTGCCTGCGGCTATGGATTTCTTCCGTGACGGATAAGGCCATCCGGGAGGGCTTCTCTCATCTGAAGGATGCCAGGGAGTATGATTCCCTGTATGACGCCGCGGTGTCCAGGGCTGAAGCGGACTGGCTGGTGGGGATCAATGCTACCAGAGCCTTAACCTGCAGGTACAACGCCCAGCTCTCCTGCGGGCGTGTTCAGACGCCCACCCTTGCCATGATCGCGGCCAGGGAGGAGGCCATCCGGAAATTTAAGCCTCAGCCCTACTATATGCTGCAGGCACAGACGGAGCAGGTTTCCTTCAGATGGAAGGATCTCCGTTCCGGAGGCGGGCGGATTTCTTCAAAAGAGAAGGCGCTGCAGACCCAGCAGAAGATCAGCGGCAAAGACCTGACTGTGGTGCGGGCGGAACGAAAAAAGAAAAGAACCCCGGCGCCCCTGCTTTATGATCTGACAGAGCTGCAGCGGGAGGCGGACCGCAGATACGGGTATTCTGCCAAAGAGACTCTGAATCTTATGCAGAGTCTATACGAGAAGCATAAAGTCCTGACATATCCCAGAACGGATTCCAGATATCTGACGCCGGATCTGACAGGCACCTTAAAAGAGAGGCTGGACGCCTGCCGGGTAGGGCCCTACAAGGCCATGGCCTCCAGACTGATGGCAGGGTCATTTGGAGGGAAACTGAAATTCGTGGACGCGTCGAAGGTTTCCGATCACCATGCTATCATTCCTACGGAAGAGCCCCCTGCGCTGATGCAGATGACGCCGGGGGAAAGGCGGATCTATGACCTGGTGGTCCGCCGTTTCTTCGCGGTGATGCTTCCTGACTTTGAGTATGAGGAAACCCTTCTGGAGGCAGAGATTCAGGGAGAGCTTTTCGCGGCCAGAGGGAAGACGGTTCTTTCATCCGGCTGGAAGGAAGTGTATACGGAGATTGGGGAAGACCGGGAGGAGAATCCGGAGGAAGAAGAACTGAGGGAGCAGACCCTCCCAAGGCTTGAGAAAGGAGCGAAGCTGAAGATTCGCTCTGTAAAGATCCTGGAGGGGAAAACGAAGCCGCCTGCAAGGTTCCGGGAATCCACCCTTCTGTCGGCTATGGAAAATCCTGTCCATTATATGGACAGCAGGGATAAGGCCAAGGTCAGAACCCTGGTTCAGACCGGCGGCCTGGGAACCGTGGCTACCCGGGCGGATATCATAGAGAAGCTTTTTTCCAGCTTTCTTCTTGAAAAGAAAGGGCAGGAGATCTATACCACATCCAAGGCAAGACAGCTGCTGACTCTTGTGCCGGAGGATTTGAAAAAACCGGAGATGACGGCTGACTGGGAGACCCGACTCTTGGAGATCTCCAGGGGAAAAATGAAAAGAGAACGGTTCATGGAAGAGATCCGGGAGTACACAGGAGAACTTCTGCAGGAGATCCGTACTCAGGAAGGGTCATTCAGACATGAAAATCTGACGAATAAAAGATGTCCCCGGTGCGGGAAGCGCCTGCTGGCCGTAAACGGCAAAAATGCCAAACTGCTGGTATGCCAGGACAGAAACTGCGGCTATCGGGAGACTGTATCCAGAACCTCCAATGCCAGATGCCCCGTGTGCCATAAGAGAATGGAGCTGTATGGAAATGGAGAGCAGGCCTCTTTTATATGTGCCTGCGGCTATAAAGAAAAACTGTCTAGGTTTAAAGAAAGAAGGCAGAAGGAGGGAGCCGGCGTTTCCAAGAAGGATGTGGCCCGGTATCTGGCAAAACAGAAAAAGGAAGACCAGGAACCTCTGAACAATGCTTTCGCGGCGGCCCTGCAGGGGATTCGTCTGGAGGATCTTCCAAAGGACGGCTCTTAAGGGACTGCAAACCAGAACGATCTTAAAAAAGTGTACAAAATTCTATTAAAATTATACTTGTGATTCAATGTGCTCCGTAGTAAAATATTAGTTACATATCGGTAAATATGAACAGATTAAAAGAGAAAATATACTGAAAATAATGCAAATGTCACAGAAGGTGGGGTGAAGGCTGTTTAAATGATGAAGGCGGTCTTCGCGGCACAGGATTCTTGGCAGCGAAAAAAGTATATAAGCCGGGGCGCCTGAATGTGAGTAAGCGGGCTGTTTTTGTCCGCTTAAAATGCAGTCATGGAGGATAGGCTATGAAGAAAATGCTGTTTATCTATAATCCTAAATCCGGGCAGGGACAGATCCGCAGCCGTCTTTCAGGAATTCTGGAAAAGCTTTCTGCCGGCGGATATGACATTACGGTTTACCCTACAAAAGAAAATATGGATGCCTGCAGAACCGTCCGGCAGAGGGCGGAAGAGTTTGACATCATTGTCTGCAGCGGTGGGGACGGTACCCTGAATGAAGTGGTTACCGGACTGATGCAGGAGGGCGTCACCCGGTGCGTAGGCTATATCCCCGCAGGCAGCACCAATGATTTTGCCAACAGCCTGGGAATTCCCAAGCAGATGGATAAGGCGGCGCAGCTGATCGTGGAGGGGACGCCTTTTTCCTGTGATATCGGGAAATTTAATGAGGACTATTTTGTCTACGTGGCGGCTTTCGGCATGTTTACAGATGTATCGTATCAGACCAAGCAGGAGATGAAGAACCTGTTCGGCCATGCGGCGTATGTCCTGGAGGGAATGAAACGGCTGGGCAACTGGAAAAGCGTGCATCTGGAGGTGGAAAGTACAGAGTATACCGGCAGCGGAGAGTTCATTCTGGGACTTATCGCCAACTCCAACTCGGTGGGAGGCTTTAAGGGGCTGACCGGAAAAGATATCGAAGTGAACGATGGACTGTTTGAGGTGCTTCTGGTACATACTCCCGCGAACCTTATGGAGTGGCAGGAGGCGATTACCACAGTGCTTCTTCAGAATAAATCCAGCAAATTGGTAGAGAGATTTAAGACACAGCGGCTGCTCATCCGTTCAGAGGAACCGGTGTCCTGGACCAGGGACGGAGAAAACGGAGGAGAATGGACGCAGGTGTATGTGGAGAATCTCCACCAAAAGCTGAACATCATGGTAGACGCGTCTCCCAGCCAGGAGGTCAGAGAGATTTCCGTAAACTAAAAGGAAGGCGAGAGGCCGGAGAGAGCGCTGGGACATCGGAAGGAAAGGAGAAAGATTATGTTGTACATAGGCGTGGATCTGGGGACATCGGCAGTGAAGCTGCTTCTCATGGATGGAGAGGGAAAGATCCGGAAAATTGTTTCAAAAGAATATCCCATTTATTTTCCGCATCCGGGCTGGTCAGAGCAGAATCCAGAGGACTGGTATGAGCAGACTATGGCGGGACTTGAAGAGCTGCTGTCAGACTGTGACAAAAGCCAGGTGGCGGGAATCAGCTTCGGCGGTCAGATGCATGGGCTCGTAATTCTGGATCAGGAGGATCAGGTGATCCGTCCGGCCCTTCTGTGGAACGACGGGCGGACCTATGAGGAGTGCGATTACCTGAATCAGGTGATCGGCAAGGAGAAGCTTTCCGAATATACGGCAAACATTGCCTTTACGGGCTTCACGGCTCCTAAGATTCTCTGGGTAAAAAATAAAGAACCGGAAAATTTTGCCAGGATTTCCAAGATCATGCTTCCGAAAGACTATATTGCATACAAACTTTCCGGGGTTCACTGCACGGATGTTTCGGACGCTTCCGGAATGCTTCTCTTCGATGTGAAGAACCGGAGCTGGTCAAAGGAAATGCTGGAAATCTGCGGCATCCGGGAAGAGCAGATGGCCAAGGTATATGAGAGCTATGAGGTAGTGGGTACGGTTAAGAAAGAGATTGCGGACAGGCTTGGAATTCCGGAAACTGTGAAGGTGGTGGCCGGAGCCGGAGACAATGCGGCTGCCGCTGTAGGAACCGGCACGGTAGGAGAAGGCAGATGCAATATTTCTCTGGGGACCAGCGGAACCATCTTTATTTCCTCCGAAAAATTCGGGGTGGACAAGTACAACGCGCTTCACGCCTTTGCCCATGCGGACGGCCATTACCATCTGATGGGCTGTATGCTCAGCGCCGCTTCCTGCAATAAATGGTGGATGGATGATATTATCGGGACCCAGGATTATTCCAAAGAACAGGACGCCATCCGGAAGCTGGGGGAGAACCACGTATATTTCCTGCCCTATCTTATGGGGGAGCGTTCTCCGCACAACAACCCCAATGCCAGGGCTACCTTTATAGGAATGACCATGGATACCACCAGAGCGGATATGACCCAGGCTGTATTGGAGGGAGTCGCTTTTGCTCTCAGGGATTCTCTGGAGGTGGCGAAGGCTCTGGGAATCAAGATCGAGAGGACGAAGATCTGCGGAGGCGGAGCCAAGAGCCCTCTTTGGAAAAAGATCATCGCCAATGTCATGAATTTGAAAGTAGATATCATTGAGAGCGAGGAAGGCCCGGCTCTGGGAGGCGCCATGCTGGCGGCTGTAGGCTGCGGGGAGTACGCTTCCGTGGAGGAGGCGGCGGATAAGCTGGTGAAGATTACGGATACGGTGGAACCGGAACCGGAGCTTGTGGAGAAATACGAAGCCAGATACCAGCAGTTCAGGCAGATTTATCCCGCCTGCAAGCCCTTGTTTGACGTACTGGTATAAAGCATTTTTAAATATAATCAACAGGAGGATTGAGAAAATGATGAACAACATTCCAAAAGTGAAAATCGGTATTGTTGCGGTAAGCCGCGACTGTTTCCCGGAAAGTCTCTCTGTAAACAGGAGAAAGGCTTTAGTGGAAGCGTACAAGGCTAAATACGACGAGACAGATATCTATGAGTGTCCAGTCTGTATTGTAGAGAGCGAGATTCACATGGTACAGGCGCTGGAGGATGTAAAGGCCGCAGGCTGCGAGGCTCTGGTTGTCTACCTTGGAAATTTCGGGCCGGAGATCTCAGAGACTCTTCTGGCAAAGCATTTTGACGGACCGGCTATGTTTGTAGCGGCAGCGGAGGAATCCGGGGATAATCTGATCCAGGGCAGAGGCGACGCTTACTGCGGCATGCTCAACGCCAGCTACAATCTGAAGCTGCGCAACATCCGGGCCTATATACCGGAATATCCGGTGGGCACGGCAGAGGAATGCGCGGATATGATTCACGAGTTTGTTCCCATTGCAAGGGCGATTGTGGGCCTGAAGAATCTGAAGATTATCAGCTTTGGCCCAAGACCCTTGAATTTCCTGGCCTGCAACGCTCCCATTAAGCAGCTTTACAATCTGGGAGTTGAGATAGAAGAGAATTCTGAGCTGGATCTGTTCGAGGCCTTTAATAAGCATGCCGGTGATCCCAGAATCCCGGATGTGGTAAAGGATATGGAGGCAGAGCTGGGAGCCGGCAATCAGAAGCCGGAGATCCTTCCCAAGCTGGCTCAGTATGAGCTGACTCTTCTTGACTGGATTGAGGAGCATAAGGGCTACAGAAAATACGTTGCCCTTGCAGGCAAATGCTGGCCCGCTTTCCAGACCCAGTTCGGGTTTGTTCCCTGCTATGTGAACAGCCGTCTGACCGGCCGGGGAATTCCTGTATCCTGCGAGGTGGATATTTACGGAGCCCTCAGCGAGTACATCGGCACCTGCGTAAGCAATGACGCTGTAACACTCCTTGATATTAACAATTCTGTTCCTGCAGATATGTATGAGCAGGAGATTAAAGGAAAATATAACTATACCCATAAAGATACTTTTATGGGATTCCACTGCGGAAATACCTGCTCCGGCAAGCTTTCCTCCTGCTCCATGAAGTACCAGCTGATCATGGCCAGAAATCTTCCGGAAGAGGTGACTCAGGGGACTCTGGAAGGAGACATTATCCCCGGTGACATCACATTTTTCCGCCTCCAGAGCACCGCAGATTCCATCCTCAGAGCGTATGTGGCTCAGGGAGAAGTGCTCCCGGTAGCTACCCGGTCCTTCGGAGGAATCGGTATTTTCGCTATTCCGGAGATGGGGCGTTTCTACCGCCATGTGCTGATTGAGGGCAATTATCCCCATCATGGAGCTGTTGCTTTCGGACATCACGGGAAAGCCCTGTATGAGGTGTTCAAATACATCGGCGTATGCCCGGATGAGATCGGCTACAACCATCCGGCAGGCGTTCCCTACCGTACAGAAAATCCTTTTGCGTAAGTGAGGAGCAGAGATATGGAAAAAAGAGAATTCGGAAAGACAGCAGATGGACGGGAGGCCGGTCTGTACATATTGAAAAATGAAAAGGGAATGGTTCTGAAGGTGACAGATCTGGGAGCCGCCATTGTAAGTCTCCAGGTACCGGATCGGGAGGGAAAATTCCGGGACGTGGTGCTGGGATATGATACGCCCCAGGAATATCTGGACAATACCTGCTATTTCGGCGCGGTGATCGGACGGAACGGGAACCGGATTGACAAAGCGCGTTTTTCTATAGGCGGGAAGACCTATCAGATGGCGGTGAATGACAATGAAAACAACCTTCACAGCGGCCCGGACGGATTTGACCGCCGGATCTGGACGCTGAAGGAGACAGATGACCAGAAGGGACAGCTGACCTTTGCTCTGGACAGCCCGGACGGGGATCAGGGATTCCCGGGCAATTTCCGCGTTCAGGTAACCTACACCCTTACAGAGGAGGGCGGAGTCCGTCTGACCTATGAGGGAGAGGCGGATCAGGATACGGTGGCGAATCTTACCAACCATGCCTACTTTAATCTGGCGGGGCATGACAGCGGTTCTGTGGAGGACCAGGAGCTGATGCTGGAAGCTCCCTATTACACTCCGGTTCGGGATTATCAGGCGATTCCCACAGGCGAGATCGCCCCGGTGAAGGGGACTCCCATGGACTTTACCAGGGCCAAGGCCATCGGCAGGGATATAGAGGCGGATTTTGAGCAGCTGAAACACGTAGGCGGCTATGACCACAATTTCGTTCTGACAGGGCAGCCGGGAGAGTTCCGAAAGATAGCGGAAGGCTGCAGCAAAGCGTCCGGAATTGTCATGGAAGTGTATACAGATTGTCCGGGCGTGCAGTTTTACGCGGGAAACGGGATTTCTCCCCAGAAGGGAAAAGATGGAGCTGAGTATGGAAAAAGGCAGGGCTTCTGTCTGGAATCCCAGTATTTTCCCAATTCCATAAACCAGGAAGGCTTTGCGAGTCCTGTGCTGAAGGCGGGAGAGAAATACCATACGGTTACAGAATACCGGTTTTCAGCAAAATAAAGTATAGGCGAAATGTTGAAAGCCTTTGAAAAAAAAAGAAATTCTTTGTAGAATACATGGAAAGTAAACGAACCGGAATTTTTTGCTTGCTTTTTTCCGGAGGATGGAGTATTCTATATTGCAAGTGAGCAAGGGCGTTCCGCAGGATTGTTGGAATGCCCTTTTTCCTATCATACGATAGAAAAGAGGAGAGATTATGAGCGAGTATTTTAACGTAGCAGAGATCTTTGGTGAAGATGTCTTCAACGATAAAGTGATGCAGGAGCGTCTTCCGAAGAAAGTTTACAAAGCACTGAAAAAGACGATCCAGGAGGGAAAAGAACTGGATCCCATGATTGCCGAGGTAGTGGCAGGGGCCATGAAAGAGTGGGCGATTGAAAAGGGAGCTACTCATTATACTCATTGGTTCCAGCCTCTTACAGGAGTGACGGCGGAGAAACATGATTCTTTTATTACTGCGCCGAATCCGGACGGGACGGTTCTGATGGAATTTTCCGGCAAAGAGCTGATCAAAGGCGAGCCGGATGCCTCCTCTTTTCCGTCGGGAGGACTGAGAGCGACTTTTGAGGCCAGAGGTTATACAGCCTGGGACTGTACGTCGCCGGCCTTTGTCCGCCATGACGCGGCGGGAGCGATTCTGTGCATTCCCACAGCATTCTGCTCTTATACAGGGGAAGCCCTGGACCAGAAGACTCCCCTTCTTCGTTCCATGGAAGCAATTAATATCCAGGCCCTCCGTCTGCTGAGATTGTTCGGAAATACCACTTCCAAGAAGGTAACCCCTTCGGTAGGGCCGGAGCAGGAATACTTCCTGGTGGATGAGAAAAAATTCCTTCAGAGAAAGGACCTGATTTTTACAGGAAGAACGCTGTTTGGCGCCATGCCTCCCAAGGGACAGGAGCTTGATGATCACTATTTCGGTACCATTCGTCAGCGGATCGCTTCCTTTATGAAGGATGTGAATCTGGAGCTGTGGAAGCTGGGCGTGCCTGCCAAGACACAGCACAATGAGGTGGCTCCTGCGCAGCATGAGCTGGCTACCATTTACTCTGAGGCCAATATTGCCGTAGACCACAACCAGATCGTCATGCAGACGCTGAAGCGGGTAGCCTGCCAGCACGGCATGAAGTGTCTGCTCCATGAGAAGCCATTTGCCGGAGTAAACGGTTCCGGAAAGCACAACAACTGGTCCATTATTACAGACGACGGCATTAACCTTCTGGATCCGGGAAAAACGCCTCACGAGAATGTACAGTTCCTTCTGGTCCTGACCTGCATTCTGAAAGCTGTGGATGTACATGCGGATCTTCTGAGAGAATCTGCTGCGGATCCCGGAAACGATCACAGACTGGGGGCCAATGAGGCGCCGCCTGCTATTATCTCTGTTTTCCTGGGTGAGCAGCTGGAGGATGTGCTGGCGCAGCTGATCAGCACGGGTATGGCGACCCATTCCCTGAAGGGCGGCGTTCTTGAGACAGGAGTTAAGACCCTTCCGAACCTTGCCAAGGATGCCACAGACCGGAACAGAACTTCACCCTTTGCCTTTACAGGTAATAAATTTGAGTTCCGTATGGTGGGCTCCAGAGACTCTGTGGCAGCTCCCAACATTGTACTCAATACTATTGTGGCTGAGGCATTCTGTGAGGCATGCGACATTTTGGAGAAAGCGGATAATTTCGATGAGGCTGTCCATGACCTGATCAAGAAATATGCCAGCGAGCATCACAGAATCGTATTTAACGGAAACGGCTACTCAGAGGAGTGGGTGGAAGAAGCTGAACGCAGAGGCCTGCCCAATATCCGTTCCATGGTAGACGCGATTCCTGCGCTGATTACTGACAAGGCTGTGGATGTCTTTGGAAAATTCGGCGTATTTACTAAGGCGGAGCTGGAGTCCCGCGTAGAGATCAAATATGAGTCCTACGCGAAGGTAATCAATATCGAGGCACGTTCTATGATTGATATCGCCAGCAAGCAGATCGTTCCTGCTGTAATGAAATATACAAAGAGTCTTGCAGATACTGTAAACACAGTAACAGCGGCAGGCGCTGAGGCGTTGGTTCAGCTGGAGCTTCTGAAGGAAACCAGCAGCCTTCTGAAAGAGACCAAGGAAGCCCTCTCCAAATTAATCCATGTGACAGAGGAAGCGGGAAAGATGGAAGCAGGACCGGAGCAGGCGAAATACTTCCATGACGTGGTAATGACTGCCATGGAAGAGCTGAGAACACCGGTAGATAAACTGGAAATGATCGTAGACAAGGATATGTGGCCCATGCCCTCCTATGGAGATCTTATCTTTGAG
Organism: Candidatus Choladousia intestinavium; assembly: GCA_018712785.1. Taxonomy (GTDB): domain Bacteria; phylum Bacillota; class Clostridia; order Lachnospirales; family Lachnospiraceae; genus Choladousia; species Choladousia intestinavium. The sequence goes on from DVGK01000040.1 coordinate 9,896, forward strand.
GTGTAAGAGCCGGAGCCTTTGATGTGATTTTCTATTGACATGAATGAGAGCGCTGCCCTCCGGGACGTATAAGTTTCCGGAAGGGCGGCGCTCTTATTATTTATGACAATAGAAAACTCGCGGAGTGTTTTTTCTATTGTTCTATAGGAAATGAGTGTTGAAAAAAACGGGAGTATTGTGTAAAATTTCAGCAACAAATAAACAACAGGATCACATTTTTAAAGAAAGGCGGGAGACAGTCCCTATGAAATCCTACATAAAAAATTACCCACGTCCACAGCTTGTGAGAAAGACATGGACGGACTTAAACGGAAGCTGGGAGTTTGCGTTTGACGATGGCAACTTCGGGGAAGCGGCCCAATGGTATAAAACATTTCCGGCAGACCACAGGGAGATTCAGGTTCCTTATACGTATGAGACGAAAAGAAGCGGAATCGGTGATGAGAATCCTCACGAAAACGTCTGGTACAATAGAGAGATTGCGGTAAGTGATGAAGCTTTGGAAAAGCGGAAAATCCTGCTCCATTTTGAGGGATGCGATTATATTACGAAGGTGTGGATAAATGGCAGATATGTAGGCGGGCATAAGGGCGGCTACGCCCGGTTTAGCTTTGACATTTCCGGATATCTCAGGGCAGGCAGGAACACGTTGACGGTGAAGGCTGAGGATTCTATGAGTATTGAACAGCCCAGAGGCAAGCAGAGGTGGAATAAAACCAGTTTTGGATGCTGGTATGTACAGACCACTGGCATCTGGAAAACGGTCTGGATGGAGAGCGTACCGGAGGTATATGTGGAGAATGTAAAAATGACGCCGGATCTGGATGAGGGATGCATTGAACTGATCTATACCATCAGTGGCGCTGATTCAAAGGAGGAGCTGTCGGTGGAGGCGGAAATTGAGTTTGACGGCATTTTAATCAACCGATCCTCAAAAGGAATCTGCCGAGGGACAGTGAAAGATACGATCAGCGTATTCCGGCCGGAGGAGACGCCCTGGGGTGTTCATCGCTGGACTCCGCTGCGTCCGGAGCTGTACGATCTCTGTATCCGCATCACGAAAGGCGGGACGGTGGTAGATGAGGTGCGGTCTTATTTTGGAATGAGGAAGATTTCCATTGAGGCGGGAAATATTCTGCTGAACGGCGCGCCCCTGTATCAGAGACTGATTCTGGATCAGGGATATTGGGAGGAGTCCCATCTGACACCGCCCTCCGAAGAAGCGCTAATGGCGGATATCGACAAGATTCAGGCTCTGGGCTATAACGGGGTTCGCAAGCATATGAAAACCGAGGACGAGAGATTCCTGTACTGGTGCGATGTCAAGGGGCTTGTGGTATGGAGCGAGATGGCCGCTTGCTATGAGTTTACCGATGACGCGGTGCAGGAGTTTACGAAAGAGTGGATGGAGATCGTGAAGCAGAACTACAGCCATCCCTCCATCATCACCTGGACGCCCTTTAACGAATCCTGGGGCATCCCGCAGGTCAAAACGGATCGGAAGCAGCAGGCATTTACGGAAGGGATCTATTATCTGACAAAAAGCATCGACAGTATGCGCCCGGTGATTGTCAACGATGGCTGGGAGCATACAGTTTCCGATATTATCACCCTCCACGACTACGAGGAAGACGGAGCGGTATTCTTTGAGCGGTACGGAAAGCATCTGGAAGAGATTCTCTCATCGCCCTCCCGGATGTACCACAGTTCCTGTAAATCTGCCATGGCACAGGGCTTTGCCTACCGGGGACAGCCTGTCATCATCAGCGAATTCGGCGGAATCGCCTTTTCAGGCGGCAAAGAGGGAGAATGGGGATACGGCCATACCGTCTCTACGGAAGAAGAGTTCCTGGAGCGTTTTGATAAGATTACCACGGCGATCAAGAAGATACCGTATATTACGGGATACTGCTACACACAGGTATCCGATGTGCAGCAGGAGGTTAACGGACTGCTGAATGAGCGTCACCAGTACAAAGTGACACCGGAGAAAATCCGGGAAATCAACCGCAGGCAGGTTGGACTGCGGTATGTTAATATGGAACAGTAGCAAGAGAAAAGACTATAGAATAAATGAGACAGCTGGTTTCAAGAAAATCAGCGGGGAAAAGACCGGAGGGATATCAGATGGTTATTGAAAATCATCCGAAAGAGCTGGCAGCTATGGAAGAATTTCATAAGGGAAATCGGGAAGAGGGTTTAAGACTGCAGGAAGAATTCGCCGCAGAATTCCGGAAGGAATATAAAGAGAAGGATCATTGTTCCTGTAAAAAGGCATGCAGGTATCACGGCAACTGCAGGGAGTGTGTGGCTATCCACAGGGCTCACCAGGAACACGTACCAAACTGTATGAGGCCGATTTTGAATAAGAAATTTAAGCTTTTGTCAGAACTGACAGAACATACGCTGTCTTATGAGATTAAACCGCCTAAGGAAATCCTGAGAAAAGAGTTTCAGTAAGATAAAAAAAGCTTTCCGCAGCATCTGTTTCTGAGCTTTGCGGAAAGCTTTTTTTAGGGTGCTGGAGAAATGTCCGCATTTCTCCGTAATATTTAGAAAATTAGAAAGGAGGATGGGGTTGGCTTTTGGCAAACCCCATATTATGAAAAAGTTTATCAATAAAAAGTAGTTGCTTAACTTTATGATCAAAGTATACAGTCAGGAAGTGAAGAAAACGTGAGATGTCATTGAAAAAAATTTGAATGTTAAGTAAATAAAGTGTGAACACGGGAAGGAGAAAAGGAGGGCCTTATCTATTTTCTTTCAATGATATAAGTAAAAAGCTGCTGGAAATGCCAGCATTGCCTGGCGGTATGCCCCCAGGGAGCCATCTCTATCTTTGACAAAAAAGCGGAGGATTCTTTACCCCCGCCTCCGCCGGAAATGGGACGTTATATGGAGCAGCTTGTGGTGAACCGCCGCTCCTGCCGCCGGTATCTGGATCAGGATGTTGACTCGCAAATCATCAGCAGAATCCTGGTCGCGTTGTCGGCAGCGCCTACCGGCGGCAACTCCTGCAATGTGGAGTATACCGTCGTAGATGATAAGGAGCGGGTTCGGGAAATCTGGCGGCTTGCTTATTAACATCTGCCGGGAGTCGCTTGGAGAAAACTGACCGGCTGAAAAATGAGATAGAAAACGCTGACGCCATTGTGATCGGCGCTGGCGCGGGGCTTTCCAACTCAGCAGGATTTATCTATACAGGAGAACGCTTCAGCAGTCACTTTGCGGATTTCGAGCAGAAATATGGCTTTCACGACATGTACACCGGCGGCTTTTATCCCTTCAAGACATTGGAGGAACATTGGGCATACTGGAGCCGGTACATTTATTATAACCGTTATGTGGACCCTCCCAAACCTACCTATTCAGCCCTGCTGCGTCTTGTCAGAGATCTGGATTATTTCGTGATCACCACAAATGTAGATCACTGCTTCCAGAAAGCGGGATTCGATAAAAAGAGACTGTTTTACACCCAGGGAGACTATGGGCTTTTCCAGTGCAGCGAACCCTGCTGCCAGGAGACCTTTGAAAATGAGGAGATCATCCGGGCCATGCTGAAGCTGCAGAAGGATATGCGCGTTCCCTCGGAGCTGCTTCCGGCCTGCCCCCATTGCGGGAAGCCGCTGACCATGAATCTGCGCTCGGATGACAGGTTTGTACAGGACGAGGGGTGGTACAAGGCGGCAGGACGGTTTGAGGATTTCCTGCGGCGGCACCAGCGGGGGAAAATTCTCTATCTGGAGCTTGGCGTGGGGTATAACACCCCCGGCATAGTGAAATTTTCCTTCTGGAGAATGACAGCGGAGAATCCCCGGGCGGTTTATGCCTGCGTCAACCTGGGGGAAGCTTACGCGCCGAAGAAAATCGCGAATCGTTCGATCTGCATTGACGGAGATATTGGCGAGGTATTAAAAAAATTAAAATGAAAGAAGCAGATTCAGTATCTATTCGTTTCCAAGGCACATTTTGAGCCAGTTGCTAAGGTATCAGAAGGTTTTTTCCTGGGAAATCCTTTAGGGCAAGGGGCAGATCAATTGCTTTTTGTCCCGAATAATATATAATAAATGGGACAAAGGAGACGATATGTACGGCATACGGTTATGCGAAAGAAATCCAAAACCGCATTGGTGCAGCTCCTGACGGTACAATTTTTATTGTTTACGATTTTGTGGATGTGGCGGACAGCGAGACCATACGCAGAAACCTGAACCGACTTGTGCAGGCTGGCACACTCCGGCGTATTTTGAAAGGCGTCTTTGAAAAGCCGAAATTCAGCAAACTCTTTGGGAAAATGTAGCGGCGGATCCGGATGCCAAAGCACTGGCGAGATGCTATCATTGGACGATCGCTCCCTGTGGAGATACCGCATTAATATGCTGGGGCTGTCTACTCAGGTGACGGCAGTATGGTCCTATATCAGTGACGGACCGTATAAAAACTATGGATGAGATAAGACAAAGATTGAATTTAAGCACCGGATCAACAAGGAGGTTACGAGCCTGTTGCAGAAGGAGCTGAAGCAACGGATTGGACTTACACGGTGATTAAAGAAATCTGCAAAGGAGAAAAATACCAAAAGT
>DVGK01000041.1 GCA_018712785.1 Candidatus Choladousia intestinavium
TGCTAAGAAGAAATAATCTGGTGGCCTGATTCCCAAAATAGGAAAATTTAAAGTAATAACAATTGTTTCATCAATCCTCTTGACAGATTTTCTTTTTTATGTTAATCTGCTGATAATGATACAGTTGTAGCTACTGATATCAGCAACAATACTCGCCGTATCTTGTTTCTTGTTTTGAAGGAATGATACAGCCGGCAGGTATAATTTCAGTGAATAAGGAATCAGAAGCGAATAAAATTTTTCTTTTATTCGCTCTCTTTTTCGCTCAGTGTTAGCACTCATCTTGCTTGACTGCTGACAAAAATTGGAGGTGTTTTTATGATCATACGACCTATTTATAATATACTCCTTCTTCCGGATGTTTCCTTTTACTTTAAAAAGGATTTTCTCTCCGGATGGGAAACAGAACCAGTCTCTCCCGGGACTGAGATCCTGTTTATTCTATTAAAGGAAGAAGTAAATGACCGGGAGATGACTGCTGATGATTTTTATCCCATCGGCATCTCAGCCAGAATAGAGGGAAGCGGCGAGGGCGACACGATCCAGGTGCGCACTCTGGACCGGGTGGACTTTTCCGACGTGGAAATCCGTGACGGACACGTATTCGCCACTGCCTCGAACCGGCCTGAAATTCTGGATCTTACAGATGAAGAAGAAAGAGAACAGTTCGAACAGGTAAAGAATTCCCTGCTTCGTTTTGTTCAGGGGTATCAGTGGGGCCTCTGGGCCAGGAATTTTATTCTTCAGAGAAAGAATCTCCATGATACTGTCTGCATTCTGGCCGATTATCTGAATCTGAGTCCGGATGAGAAGTACGCGATTCTGGCAGCGGATTCCCGCCGGGAGCGTTCTGCCCTTATTTCAAAGGCAATCAACGAATTTATTGAAATGACAAAGGTTTCCGAAGAAGCGGCTGCGGCTCAGAAGGACAATCATGAACAGCTGTACCGGGAGGCCGCCCTGAAAAAGCAGATTGACTATCTGCAGAAAGAGCTGGACGACATGCATCCCGAAAACGTTTCGGATATACGGAAATTTGAAAAGAAAATCGCCAAAGCCGGCATGAACAAGGACGCGAAACGGGAAGCGGAAAAGGTGCTGAACCGGATGCGCCAGGAGGGAAAAGAAAGCCATGAATATGGAATGCTTTACGATTATCTGGATTTTGTAACCAGCCTTTCCTGGAAAACGCCCCGTTTTTCTTCTATTGACTTAAACAGGGCGGAAGAGATTCTGGACGAAGATCATTACGGCCTGAAAAAGGTAAAGGAGAGGATTATCCAGCAGCTGGCTGTTATGGATCTGAAGCGTAAGCAGAATGGTTCGATCCTCCTTTTCGTAGGCGCGCCCGGCACCGGCAAAACCAGCATCGGCCAGAGCATTGCCCGGGCTCTGGGACGTGAATACGTCCGGATCAGCCTTGGCGGCATCCGGGATGAAGCTGAGATCCGTGGGCACAGACGTACATATATAGGCGCCATGCCTGGAAGAATTATGGAGGGAATGAAGCGCAGCGGCGTCTCCAATCCTGTTATGGTATTGGATGAGGTGGATAAGCTGGTGCGTGACTACGGCGGCGACCCGGCCAGCGCTCTTCTGGAGGTGCTGGATCCGGAACAGAACAATACCTTCACAGATCACTACATGAATGTACCTTACGATCTTTCCAATGTACTGTTTGTGTGTACCGCCAACTCCACAGATACGATTCCCGAGCCTCTGCTGAACCGTATGGAGGTCATTAATTTCCCCGGCTATACGCCCACGGAAAAATTTCACATTGCCAGAAAGCATCTGCTGCCGAAGGCTCTGGAATCCATGGGGATCCAGGAAGGCGTGCTGACGGTGACGGACGAAGCCATCCATAAAATGATTGAAGATTACACCATGGAATCCGGTGTCCGGGGACTGAAAAAGCTGCTGGACACTCTGTGCCGGTCAGCGGCAGTGAAGCTGGTCAAAAACGAAGGCGACTCCTTATGTGTGACAGAAGAAAATCTTGCGGATTTTCTTGGCCGGAAAGAGGCCCACAGAGAAACACGGCTTCAGGAGGCAGTTCCCGGTATTGCCACGGGCTTGGCCTGGACCAGGGCCGGCGGTGAAATCCTCTTTATTGAGACAAAGCTCACTAAAGGAAAAGGAAATCTTCTGATTACAGGACAGCTGGGCGATGTCATGAAGGAATCCGTGGAAATCGCGCTGACACTGGTAAAAGCTCTCTATCCGAAGGAGACGGAAATTCTCTCAAAGCGGGATCTTCATATCCACGTACCTGCAGGAGCGGTTCCAAAAGACGGCCCCTCTGCCGGTATTACCCTTGTGACGGCTCTTGCCTCCCTGGTGACGGGACGTCCCGTGAATCCGGAGCTTGCCATGACAGGAGAGGTTTCCTTAAGAGGGTGCGTTATGCCGATCGGCGGTCTTCCGGAGAAGCTGATGGCCGCCCAGCGTGCCGGTATCTCCAAGGTTCTGATTCCCTGGGAGAATACAGAGGATCTGGAGGACGTGGCAGAAGAAGTGAAAGAAAAGCTTCAGATCATTCCTGTAAAGAAGGTAAAAGAAGTGCTGGATCTGGCTCTGCTTAGCACAGAAGTCTCTGCTGAAAAATAAGGTTGCAAATATAAAAAGCTCCCCCGAAGGGCTGAACTCTCCAAGAGGGCCCTGCGGGGGATTTTCTGTATATAGACAAGACCGCGGATGAACTTTTGTCCTCACCTATTCACCTGTAAGATGCACCGTTCTATAGGCATGGTGAACCGCCTCCAGAAAGGTTCCGAATACATCCCCTGTTTTCAGCTTCAGACTGGAAGTGCATACGCAGGGATGACATCCGATCTCCTCTTCCTTCAGCACGTCTTCATCCACCAGCAGCTGCACCTGCTTTTCCCGGTCATTCATAAGTCCCAGAATACTCACGGCCCCCGGATGAATGTCCAGATACTTCTCCATATCCTCCCCTGACCCGAATGACAGACGGGCGCTTCCAATCTGTGAAGACAGCTCTTTTGTCTTAAATACCTTGTTTCCCGGCATGGCCAGAAGGTAAAATTTTGTCTTCTGCCGGTTGCAGAGAAACAAATTTTTGCACATCTGCGTTCCCAAGGCGCGGTCAATCTCCAGACAGTCCCCCATGGTGTGGGCCTCCTCATGATCGGCTGTCACATACTGGATTTTCAGCTTGTCCAGCAGATCATAGACCCGCAGCTCTCTCTCCTGCCGTTCCCTGCCGCCCTCCGGGCGTCCCTTATATAATTCCATGCTGCATGCTCTCCTTTCTGTCAGCAGTCCTTATCTCTTCCTAATACTAAAAGAAGACAGCCGCAAATGCAAGAACATTTCAGGCTGAAACAGACTTGGCAGGACTCCCTTTTCAGAGTCCTGCCAGATATTTCTGCTTTCTATTATCTAGAGACTGTATTCAAATACGTAGCCGTCTTCCTGGTAATGTTCATTCCCTGTCCACAGCACAGTCTTATCCGTCAGATTGTAGACAACACTGTGAACCGTACATCCGTTGGCATCGTCATTATCCCAGGATCTTCTTCCGACTTCTGAGAGAAGCGTCATGGCATCCTCTTCATCCGCGAATACACCCCCGTTTTCCTTAAGTCCGGAAAGAATGTGTTCATAGCGGTCCAGTCCTTTCATATCCTCCTCTGAATCATAATAGTCAGGAGTCACAATAAAGTTCGTAACGCACTGATAATCCGAGGTCTCAGTGGCCGGATCTGCGTCATTATATGTAATCTTCAGCTCTCTCTGGCTTCCATCGCTGTCTGTGGCGTCCTTCTCATTCACCCATTCTAAAATAGCGCTTTTCCCTGTAGAGTCTGCCACCATATAATGGTACGAAGTATTGGCTGAATCATGAAGGTCGTATTCTGAAATCAACTCAACCGCCTCATCCACGCTGTCCGCGTAGTCAAGAATCAGACGAAGCATGGTAGTGGAGGTCAAGTCCGGCTTATCCGTATTCTGATCTGTAGCCACCGCTTCCTCACCGGGACCCTGATACGTCATGTAAATTCCGCAGGAAACGCCTGCGTCATTCATACCGTCCAGAGGAGCATACGGGGCAGCCAGGCATTTGATTTTATCCATAAGGGAGGTTACATCTGCCTCCTGATCAATGCCTAAAAACTGCAGGTCCACAGTAGAAACAGAAGCGTGCCGGTCGCCTCCGGGATTCGTAAAGACAATGCAGGTATTCGTCTTGTCAAAATCATAATTTCTGGCGAAGATCCGGTCTCCGTCCTGGGTCTGTCCTGTAAAGGAAGAACATCCAATATTACTCTCGCTGATAGTCATATCGATCAGACCCTTTGTAATCTTTCCAGTAATAAAATCAATCAGATCGCCGTCGTTGGAAGCGCCTCCCTGGGCCAGGTAATCGTCAAAATAATAATCTCCTGACACATGCATCTCATAGACAGATCCGTCCAGATGATCGTCATTCCGAGCGCTTATGTGCTCCATGGACATTACAGATGAAATCTCATTGTGCCAGATTCCCCAGATCACGGCTGCAGCAAGAATCACAAGAGCTGCCAGCACAGCCACACACACCAGCAGGACCTTTTTCACACTCCGCTTCTTCGGCGCTTTTTCCGCAGTTTCATTCATATTCTTTGTTTCCTCCCTTTTCACCTATACTTTTCTTACGGTTTTTCACCGCTGTAAATAGTTCACAATGTGAACCAAAAAAAGCACGATGATTAGTGTACATCAGACTTGGCCCGGTGTCAACAGCAACCTTCATTTTGAATTGCATTTCCGCCTGCATGCTGTATAATGAAAATACTATATTCTCTGTCAGGAGGGATCAACTTGGAATTAAACTGCCGAAGGGCTGAATTGGAACTTGAGCATGCCGGAACCTTAAATCCCGGAGCCTGGGTGGAGCATTCCCGCTTCGTGGCTCTGGCCTGTCAAAATATAGCTGCTCGATGTGAGAACCTGTCTGCCGACCAGGCGTACTGCTTCGGACTGCTCCATGATATCGGACGCTACGCCGGAATAAGTTCGGAAAGACATCTGATCGACGGATACCGCTTCTGTATGGAACGGGGCTGGGAAAAGGCCGCTCAGATCTGCATCTCCCACGCCTTCATGATACAGGACATCCACACCTCCATCGGTACCTTTGATGTGTCGGAAGAGGATTATCGTTTTATGGAAACCTTTGTCAAAAATGCCGTCTACGACGATTACGACCGGCTGGTTCAGCTCTGCGACGCCCTGGCCCTCCCTTCCGGATTCTGTCTTCTGGAAAAGCGTTTTGTGGATGTAGCTCTCCGTTACGGCACGCCGCCTGCCACCATTCCCCGCTGGAAAAAGATTCTGGAGCTCAGACGTTATTTTGAAGAAAAGACAGGGGGAGCCATCTACGCGCTGCTTCCGGGGATCGTTGAAAACACCTTCGCTTAACGTTTTTCCCTAGGCCCGCTGTATGAATCAGGAGGAAAGTGTATGAAAAATAATATAAAAATGGTAGCCGTGGATGTGGACGGCACCTTTGTTCATTCTGACTATACGTATGATATTCCCCGTTTTCAGCGCATCCTGCGGCGTATGCAGGATGCGGACTGCCGCTTTGTAGTGGCCAGCGGCAATCAATATTACCAGCTCAGGGATCTTTTTCCGGGATATTATGATGAATTATCCTTTGTGGCCGAAAACGGCGCTTTTGTGAAGGACCGGACAGATCTGGTTTTTGCCGCTGATATGCCAAAAGAAACGATACACGCTGTGATTGATCTCTGTGAAGAATATCCTGAGATCTCAAACGTGATGTGCGGTGTAAACAGCGCATACTGCCAGCGCGGCGCAGTCAGCCAGGATTTTTTTGAGGTGACCTCCATCTACTATCACCGTCTGAAATGGGTGGATCACTTTAAGGATGTGGAAGATCAGATTCTGAAATTCGCTCCCACTGTTCCTGAGGAAAAAACGTATTTTTACTACGATCTCTTTGCAGAAAGACTCAATGGAAAGGCAGAACCCACCACAAGCGGCCATGGATCCATAGATATCATTATGCCCGGCTGCCATAAGGCCTCAGGCCTGGCCAGACTTGCCGGCCGGTGGGGAATCTCCCCCATGCAGTGCGCCGCCTTCGGAGACGGCGGGAACGATATAGAAATGCTGAGATACTGCGGCCACAGCTACGCCATGGAAAATGCATCCCCGGATGTAAAGAAAGCCGCGAAACATGTCTGTCCTTCCAATGAGGAGGACGGAGTCCTGATAACTCTGGAGCGTCTCTTTGAATAAAGGGACACTCCAGTAGAACAATTTATATCTCTTTTTAATGATTTTACTTTTCTCCAATTATAATTGCATGATTACTTGCACCAAGAATTGAAGGTTCCCGACACATTCTATAATGATACTCACACCAAACTTCAAACTGTTTCTCCGTCCAATTATCCACAATTTCTGATAAAAGAGGCGACAGCCCGTCCTGAGCAAAATGATCTGCAATTTTCAGATTATGATTCCTGTAGATCTTTTCCATCTCTTCCTTTGAAGAATAGTATGTATCTGTCCAGAAACATTTTTCATCATTATGTTTTAGTACGCCAGTTTCCATGATCTGTTCTGCCAGTTCCAAATCCAGATATTTAGGATCTTTCAAAGCAGTATACTGCAGGATAAATAATCTTGGAATATAGGCAGTCACTAAAAGTCCTCCTTTTTTCAGAACCCTCATAGCCTCTTGTATACATTTCTCTCGCTTTTCTTCTAAAGTCAAATGGTAAAAAGGCCCCATGTTCAAAACCACATCAAACGTTTCATCCTTATATACAGATAGATTCACAGCATCCAGGATGGCCGTCTGCATAGAAACTTCACCTTTTTTAAGTTCTTGATTAATCAGTTTTATATGTCTTGGAGTTATATCAGTAGCGGTCACTTCATACCCTTTTTTTGCAAAGAAAAATGCGTAAATTCCTGTTCCTGCTGCACAGTCCAAAATTTTGCATCCCTCTTTTAAATGTTCCTCCAATATTCTGACTGTTGTTAAAAATTCAATTTTTCTTGCCTGATTTGAAGTCAGCCGCTCCTCTTCCCGATAATTTTCATAATTTTCCACTACATAATTTTTCATTCACTCTTTCCCTTCTGCATCTTTTATGGAATACCTGCGAATTACTCTCTCAAAAAATCCCGGATTTTTCACCTGATACTCATAAACAGCTTATATATTCAAATTCCTATCAAAATGTCACAGATACCTTCCGGTGCGGCTCTGATGAGCCGCCTGGATCTCCTTCTGGGTTCCCGCAGCCACAATGTATCCGCCCTCGTTTCCGCCGCCCGGTCCCATGTCAATGATGTAGTCCGCATTCCGAATCACATCCAGGTCATGCTCAATCACCAGAACCGTGGCTCCCTTTTCAATAAGGGTTCTGAAAATTCCAAGCAAAGTCCGCACATCCAGGGGATGCAGCCCAATGGTAGGTTCATCAAAGACAAAGACGGAATCTCCCTGCGCCTTTCCCATCTCACTTGCCAGCTTCAGTCTCTGAGCCTCGCCTCCTGAAAGCTTTGGCGTCTCCTCGCCCAGAGTAAGATAGCCAAGTCCCAGTTCCTGAAGGGTCTCCATCCTCTGGTGAACCAGCTTCAGATCCTCGCATACCTGCAGGGCCGTGGTGATATCCATCCCCATCAGCTCCGGCAGGGAACATGCCTGACCCTTCCGGTTTTTGTATCTTACCCGGTCCGCCTCCTTCCCGTATCTGGCGCCCCGGCACTGGGGGCAGGTAATCTCCACATCCGGCAGAAACTGCACATCCAGGCTGATCACACCGGTACCGTCGCAGGCGGGACAGCGCAGCTTTCCGGTATTATAGGAAAAATCCCCGGCCTTATACCCCAGCTTCTTTGCCTCCGGTGTTCTCGCGAAAATTTTCCTCAGCTCATCATGGACATTGGCGTAAGTGGCCACGGTGGACCGCACATTAATTCCGATGGGTGTGGCGTCGATCAGCTTCACCTGTCTGATACCCTCCGCCTCCAGAGTCTTGATATGGGCGGGAAGCTTTTTCCCGTGTATCATCGCATCCAACGCCGGAACAAGGCTTTCCAAAATCAGTGTAGTTTTGCCGGAACCGGACACTCCTGTAACCACAGTCAGCCTGCCTTTCGGTATATCCACTTCCAGAGGCTTCACCGTATGGATGGAATCGGTAGAAAGATGCAGCTTTCCATGGGCAAACAATTCTTCCGGCAAATCTTTCTTTTCCGTCTGCACACAGGCCTTCCCAGAAAGAAAAGGGCCAATCTTGGAGGCCGGATTCACAGAAATCTCTTCCGGTGTTCCCTCCGCAATCACCCATCCTCCCTCTGCTCCCGCTCCCGGCCCCATCTCAATGAGCCAGTCTGCTTCTGCCAGAATCTGCGTATCGTGATCTACCAGCACGACAGAATTCCCATCCGCAGTCAGATCCTGCATGACTCCAGCCAATCCTTCTATATTGGAGGGGTGAAGGCCGATGGACGGCTCATCCAGCACATATAAAACTCCGGTGGTACGGTTTCGGACCGCTCTGGCCAGCTGCATCCTCTGTCTCTCTCCGGTGGAGAGTGTGGATGAGGCCCGATCCAGACTCAGATACCCAAGTCCCAGCTCCAGAAGCCTCTTAGCCGCAGTCTGAAAGGACTCACAGATGCTTTCCGCCATGGGACGCATTTCCTCCGGCAGAGAGCCCGGCACCTTCTCCACCCATTCGGAAAGCTCCTGCAGGGGCATTTGGCAGGCCTGCGCCAGAGAAATCCCCTGAAGCCTGGGCGCCCTGGCCTCTGCGGAAAGCCGGGTTCCCCGGCAGTCCGGGCAGCTCTCCTGCTTCAGGAACTTTTCCACCCGCTTCATTCCCTTCTCATCTTTTACCTTTGACAAAGCATTTTCTACCGTATACACTGCGTTAAAATAAGTAAAATCCAGCTCTGTGGCCTGGTTGGCGTCTTTTGCGTTTTTAGGTCTGTATAAAATATGCTTCTTTTCTGCCGGCCCATTATATACGATGTCCTTCTCTTTTTCCGTAAGCTGGCAGAAGGGCACATCCGTGCGGACGCCCATGGCCCGGCACACATCTGTCATCAGAGACCACATAAGAGAATTCCAGGGAGCCACAGCGCCCTGGTCAATGGTAAGAGATTCATCCGGCACCAGCGTGTCCCGGTCTACGGTTCTGACAATGCCCGTTCCGTCACAGGTCCGGCAGGCCCCCTGACTGTTAAAGGCAAGCTCTTCTGCCGACGGAGCATAAAACGACGCGCCGCACTTAGGACACACCAGCTCCTGTTCCGCTGCCACGGCCAGAGACGGCGGCACATAATGTCCATTGGGGCATCTGTGTTCAGCCAGTCTTGAAAACATAAGCCTCAGGCTGTTTAAAAGCTCCGTTCCTGTGCCGAAGGTACTCCGGATGCCTGGAACGCCGGGCCGCTGATGCAGCGCCAGCGCCGCCGGCACATACAGAACCTCATCCACCTGGGCCCTGGCGGCCTGGGTCATCCTCCGCCTCGTATAAGTAGAAAGAGCGTCCAGATATCTTCTGGACCCCTCCGCATACAAAACTCCCAGAGCCAGGGAGGATTTACCGGAGCCGGAGACTCCGGCGATCCCCACGATCTGATGCAGGGGGACGTCCACCTGAATATTTTTCAGGTTGTGTACCCTGGCTCCCCGTATCTTTATTTTTTCAATCTTATTTTTTCCCATTTAAAAACCTCCTGCCGGGAAATCAGGATTCCAGAATCACAGCCTTCTCCATATGGCTCTTCTTCATTCCTTTTCCCTTTATCAAGCTTAAATCATCTCCCTTATTTTTTCAATATCCTCCCCATTCTGTTTTCTCTTAAATTTGCAGAAAGAAATCGACCGGATTTTATCATCTTCTCTCTTTTTCTGCAATTTATGTTTGGGTATTTCCCTACAGCTCATTAATCGTCTCTGTAACCGCCATATTCCGAATCCGCTTTGACGGCCCATACACTGCCGCAATACACGAGAGAAAAACCAGAAACAGAATAAGGACAATGGTATCGGCGGGTATTTCCCAGGAGCCCCCAAAGTGGTTTAAGATCACCTTCAAATAGATCAAATAGTGAAGGAGCAGCCCCAGTAGGATTCCTACTATGGTTCCGCTGACGGCATAGACGGCTGCCTCAGCCAGGATCATCCTGGTTACCTGGCGGCATTCCATACCTACGGCGCGCATGGCGCCATACTGTCTGATTCTGGCGGTAACGCTCATGGAAATACTGTTCATAATATTGAGCACAGTAATGAGAGAAATAATAGCCAGGAATCCGTAGGCCGCCAGCCGGAATACCCAGTAAGAGCCATACACCTCACTGTTGTCCTCTCTGTTGTCTGTGAAAACATAAGAGCCCGCAAGATCACGAATATCCTTTACTGCCTCCTCTGAAGCGTTCTCTTCCAATATTACGTTGAGCATATAATAGTTCTCCTGCCCGGTCAGCCGGGTAAAGGTTTCTTCCGAACAAACCACCGCCGCGCTGCCGCTGATGCTTCCGATTCCTTCCGATACAACGCAGGCCACTTTTACCTCCTCTCCGCCGATCTTTATTTTATCTCCTGTATCAAGCCTGCCGCCCTGGCTGAAAATGGTCAGCACATAGTCCGAGTCCCCGTATACTTTCGTCAGATCGCCGCTCACCACTGATTTTTCGGCATTTTCCATCATAAAGGAATCGTAGGAGAAAAGATCAACCGTTTCCTCGTTGCCATTGATCTGAACGGGACATTCCATCCAAAGCATGGTTCCGAACACCGATTCCACCCCTGCGATTCCGGAAATCTGCCCTGTCAGGCTCTTGTCTATGGAATTCGTATTATCCTGACTGGAAATCGTGAGATCTGTGGAAAAATCACTGACCGAGGGAAGCAGCTTATGCACCACATCCAGACAGGCTGAAAAAGTCAGAAACAGCATAATGGTGAGAGCGAATGACCCGGTCATAAGAACCAGATTTTTTCTGGCCGACACCGCATGGCGGATGCCAAGGAAAATTTCTACCCTGAAAAGCCTGCCGGCTGCCCTGGCTTCTGTTTTTCCGGTCTCTGATACATTTCCGGCAACCGCTGATGCGGGCGAAACCTTTGCAGCCTGTTTGGCCGGGGAATGGGCCGCAAGAAACACTGTGACCAGACCAACCGCCGCGCCGCAGACAATCCCGCTTACACTTACTCCGAAAAGAGGAAAGTCCGCCCACTCTCCTCTGACTATGAAACGCAGGACACCGCACAAAATCCAGCATACCACTACCCCCAGAAGACATCCTTCCGGAATCGCTGTTTTACACCAGTTGAGGGCTTCCAGTCTAACGAAGCGCATAATCTGCTGCCTGCTGGCGCCGATGCACCGCATCATCCCGAAAAATTTTATTCTCTGGGCTACTGTGCTGTTCATACAGCCTGAAATCATCAAAACGCCGGACACCAGTATCAGCAGAAAGCAGACGGCCGCCAGAGGATAGATATTCTTTACAGTTTCATTGCTGCTGGCTCCTGTCAGCCCCAAAACAGCCGTATTTTCATCCACATTCTCAGACGAAAGGCCGTACTGCTGTCTGACTCCCGCTATGGCCTTACGAAGATTTGTCTTTTCCTGAAACTGCACATAGTATCTGGAGGCAGATTCTCCCTGATTGCTGCTCTGAACTTTCCCAAAAGCCGTTTTATTCATATACATGCAGCACCCGTCAATCATATCGTTGAATTCTTCATCATCCTGGCAGAATCCGGTTACCGTATAAGTGAAATCTCCTCCTGGCGTATTCAGTGTTACTGTACCGCCAAGGCTGATTCCAAAAAGCTCACCGGCATCCGCGCTGAGGATCACCTCGCTGCTTTTTTCGGGAAAGCTTCCCTCCACAGCATAATTTCTGATCTCTGAAAGGTATGCCTCCTCAATGCCGTACAGCGCGATTTTTCTGCCTTCTATACTGTACTCCTGCTCCCCGTCAGAATTCAGATCATCATACCAGGAAAACGCCTCCACATCGGCCCGCCCTCTTACAGACTCCGCTTTATCCTCCGGTATGTTCTGGAGAATAATATGATAATTTCCATGTTT
The DNA here is from genome assembly GCA_018712785.1 of Candidatus Choladousia intestinavium. Classification (GTDB taxonomy): domain Bacteria; phylum Bacillota; class Clostridia; order Lachnospirales; family Lachnospiraceae; genus Choladousia; species Choladousia intestinavium. The sequence continues at coordinate 12,108 of DVGK01000041.1, forward strand.
GCGGATCATCTGCGCCTGCTCACCCCGGATCCACATTTCAGCCATGGAAAAAATCGCTGTCACTAAAAATACTGCCAGGATAATACAGATACGGGTCATGCGGCTCTGCCGCCTGTGTACCCGCGCGGAGATGGGAACAAGACTGAGATAGCTCTTCATTCACTGCACCTCCCCAGATCTGTCAGCACACCGTCCGAAACCTGAAGCACACGATCCGCCGTCTGGGCTATGCTCCTGTTGTGTGTAATCATAATAATCGTCTGGGCATATCTCCTGGACGCATTTTTCAGCAGGGCAATCACTTCACTGCTGTTTTCTGTGTCCAGATTTCCGGTCGGCTCATCCGCAAGGATAATAGAGGGCCGGGTAATCAGCGCCCGCCCGATCGCCGCTCTCTGCTGCTGCCCTCCGGAAAGCTGGCCCGGCAGATGCTTCCTGCGGTCAGTAAGATTCAGCACGTCCAGCAGTTCCTCCAGGTATTTTCTGTCCGGCTTCTGATAGTCCAGCAGAACGGGAAATAGAATGTTCTGTTCTACGGTAAGCTCAGGGATCAGGTTAAATGCCTGAAAAATAAATCCAATATTCCTTCTCCGGAATATAGTAAGCTGGCTTTCCTTCATGGAAAAAATATCTTTTCCGTCAATCAGCACCTTTCCGGAAGTAGGATTATCCAGCGCGCCAATCATATTAAGGAGCGTACTTTTTCCGGAACCGGATTCCCCTACAATCGCCACATACTCTCCTTTTGGAACTGAAAAGCTGACATTCTTCAGCGCGTGAACCGCTGTTTCGCCGCTGCCGTAGGTTTTGGAAATTGACTGAACTTCTAGTAAATTCATTTGATCGTCCCCTCTTTCTTTTTTCCTGTATAAAGAATACTCCCCTTACCTTACAGCAGTATGACACGGATCCTACAATTTTGTAGGAATCAGAAAATTCAGCAAAAACACCGTCCCCTCTCCCGGCCTGCTGTCCACCTCTATGGCGCCGCCGTGAGCTTCCACAATCATTTTCGCAAGGGGCAGTCCCAGTCCGATTCCCTGCTGATCCTTTGAGAAACGGCTCCTGTAAAATCGCTTAAAAATATGGTGAAGATCCTCCGGATGAATACCGCTTCCTGTATCCCGAATCGTGATCTGTACCATTGACGCGGACTGCTTCCACTGGATTTTCACAGAGTCACCCTCTTTCGTGTGGTCAAAGGCGTTCTTCACAATATTCTCCACTGCCTCCAGCAGCCAGTTCCGGTCACAGAACAGAAAAACATCTTCTCCGCCCTCCAGCGTCAGCTCTTTCCCTTCCTGCTTTGCCCGGTATGAAAAATGCAGTTCTGTCTCTTCCATCAGTTCCGCCACATTCTCACGGCTCTTTTCAAATACCACTGTCCCTGCGTCCAGCTTTGTAAGTTTTAAAAGATTCTGCACCAGCGTTTCAATCCGCTCAAGTTCCTTTTCCGAAAGAGCCGCAAATTCATTAAGCTGCGGGAGATCCTTCGTTTCTCCCAGGAGCAGTCCATTATAAATATTCAAAGCTGCCAGCGGCGTCTTCAGCTGATGTGAAATATCCGATACGGCGTTCTTTAAGGCCTGCTTTGATCTGCGCTCATTTTCGGCATTGGCCTTCAAAATAGCTCCAAGAGAATTGACCTCATGAAACAGCCGATACATTTCGCCCTCCTCATCGCAGGGAATACGGGCATCTTCATTGCCGGAAATGTAATCCGTGATCTGCTTCACCGCATGTTCCATAATTTCATTCTGCCCTTTAAAATAGCTCCAGCAGAACGCCAGAATAGAAATTCCCATAAAAAAAGCGCACAGCAGAATATAAACAGATTCATTCTCCGGCGCCAAAATAATAAACAGTACAGAAACCGCGGCAAAAACAAACATACTGATCAGGATTTTCCCAAATAAACCTTTAATCCTTCCGTCTGACAATATCTTCATCCCTCACCCCTGCCTGTATTCCACTTATACCCCATGCGTCTCACAGTAACAATCCGATCCGGCTTCCCCGGATCATCTTCAATCTTTTTACGCAGCCTGCGTATATATACCGTCAGGGTATTGCCGTCCACATAATCCTCTCTGCAGTCCCACAGCCTGCTTAGTATCTGTTGGGGAGAAAGTACCTGATCCGGATTTTCCATCAGCATTCTGAGAAGCCTGTACTCGCCGGCGGTAAGCTCCACCTTCTCCTGCTCTTTATACGCTTCTCCTCTTAACAGACGAAGGGTGACGCCTCTGGAGCACAGCTGCGCTTCCTCCTGGCTGAAGTTGTCGCTTCTGCGCAGAAGGGCATTGACTCTTGATAAAAATACCGCCAGCTTAAAGGGCTTTGTTATGTAATCATCCCCGCCCATATCAAGCCCCATAATAATATCGGTCTCTTCATCCGCGGCCGTGAGAAAAATAATAGGCACTTTCGAAGTCATCCGGATTTCCTGACACAGATCATAGCCGGAACCGTCCGGCAGAGAGACATCTAAAATAATCAGATCCCAATCTTCTTTTTCCCACATTTTCCTGGCCTCCCGGCTTGTACGGGCAACCACAGTCTCATACCCCTGTTTTTTCAGAGCAAAAGAAAGTCCGGCTACCAAGCTCAGATCATCCTCAACGAGAAAAATACGCTTCATCCGCATCACCGCCTTTTCTTTGTCCCTTTCAGTATACCACACAAACGCTTTCTCATCTATGGGAAAGAATATTCGTTTCAAATCTCCGTATAACGAACTGGGCGCAGAGCCCTGTAAAGGCTCCCGCCAAGCAGCCTGAAACCAGCAAAAACGGGAAATACAGTAGCATTCCCCTTCCGGCAACCAGGCAGACAACCGCAATCTGTCCCACATTGTGGAAGATTGCGCCAAATACACTGCAGACCCAGATGTATTTTCCCGGGAGGCGACGCTTCAGTGCCGTCATTCCCACAAGACAAAGCAATCCGCCAGTCATGCTGTATAAAAGCGTCATCATGCTGCCGGAGAAAATGGCTCCCAAAAGGACGCGGGTAGCCACAATCAAAAGTGTTTCCGCGAAACGGTAGCGGTAAACCGCGTACACTGTAATAATATTCGCAAGCCCCAATTTCACGCCGGGTATGGGAAAAGGATTCGGGATCTGTAATTCCACCACAAAAATAATCAGCGCCACTGCAGTAAGCATTGCCAGCTCTGTTAGCTTCTTCACACTCATAATTTTCACCTACTGGGCGAGGGCGTCTATGTCCGCCCCCTGATCTGTATACTGTATTACCAGGCGATTCGGCAGGCAGACGATGGGAATGGATGAATCAAGCCAGCCCCTGTCTACACAAATGTGGTCCGGACAGTCTGCCTGGGAAACACGGATCCTGCCGTTTTCAATGGTAATTCTGTTGCTTCGTCCTTCATATTCTACGTCTATGTTCTGATCCCGGGCCTGGGATAAATCAATCCTCTGAATCAGTGAACCGTCCTGTAAAATTTCAACCCACGTTCCCCGTGGCCGGTTCAAGACCCACACACATCCCAAAACTCCGGAAAGGAAGATAGCCGCGCATAGCAAAAGCAAAATTCGGGTTTTTCTGGTCATTTTCTGATTACATGCATTTCCCTGTCGGAAAATGCGTCCTCCAAAGTAAAAGAATCTTCAATACCTTCTGTCAGATAGATTTCGCCGTCCTGCGTTACCAGCAGCATATCAAACTCTCCATGGTTTTTCCAGTATTCGCTGCCTTCCTCCAGTCCCATCACAAAGATGGATGTGGAGAGGGCATCCGCCATCCTGCCGCTGTCCGCTATGATTGTTGCTGAAGCCAATCCGCTTTGGGCAGGTCTCCCGGTATCCGGGTCGAGGATATGCCAGTAAACCGTTCCGTCCTCATCTGTAAAATAACGTTCATAGCCGCCTGAGGTAACAACCGCCGTATCCTCAGACTCTAAAACCCCGAAGCTCCCCTCCCCAAAAGGATTCCGGATTCCAATCCTCCATTTTGTTCCGTCCGGCCTGCTGCCTACCATTTGGATATTCCCTCCAATATTCAGCAGGGCAGAGGAAATACCTTCTTCCTTAAAATAATCGGCCAGCAGCTCTCCCGCGTAACCTTTTCCAACAGCGCCAAGATCCAGCTGCATCCCCTCCGGCAGAGTGACCCCATGATTCTCCACCTTTACTTTCTCATAACCCGTAAGCGCCAGCAGCTCCCCGATTTCCCGTTGGGACGGAACCCGATATTCCTGGCTGATAAATCCCCAGGCATTGACAAGAGGATAAATGGTAGGGTCTAAAGCTCCGCCGGTCTGCCGGGCCATTTTCAGAGCAAACTGCAGCAGCTCTTCCGTTTCCGAACTGAGGGGCACCGTCCTGCCCTGGCTGTGATTTGCCGCGTAAATCTCACTGTCTTCGTCTGTTGTGGACCACAAAGCCTCCCACTCTCTGATGCGGTTTTCCGCTTCGTCCAGTACAGATTCTGCCTGCTCTCCATAAGCAGTCAGCTCCATATAAGTTCCCATGGCAAATATACCTTTGGAATACTCCCGTGCTGCCGTCTCAGATGATCCTCCGCAGCCCGCAAGACATAAAGAAGCGGCCGCGGGCAAAAGGAGAAGCCCAAGAAGCCTTTTACTTTTCATATCCGGTTGCCTTCCTCCTTTTTCCAGTCAGTTTTTGTAATACCTTTGTCCCGTAATATGCCAAAAATACAAATAATCCCATCACAGCAATATATTCTGTAAAAAACAGAAGCAGCGGACGTTCAAAATCAAAAAAGACAAATGCGGATGTCAGAAACATATAAGATAGAAATTGATTCTTTATAAAAGCATAAAGTCCGTATATGGCAGCCGCCGCCCCTCCCAGGCGAAGTCCTGTTCTAACCCGTCTGGAACTGATTGGACCGGAGGCTTTCCGGAACACCCCCAGAATCATCCCCCAGTGCAGCCCCAGATGCAGGGACATTAAGACAAATCCCCAGAACGCGCATAAGATGTGCATGGGACGCGCCAGCGCAATCCCGCCTGATATGGGAAAAAACGCGAAAACTTCTCTGGACAGAATTACAGCGCTGATCACATTTCCGGCCATAGAAAGGAAAAGCAGCAGATTTACAGCTGTGTGTACTGCGCGAAGAGGCGTATATTTCCCTTTTAACAAGTGACCATGCCACCTGACATTCAGAATATGGTGAAGGATCCAGAGGATAAACATACCGGTCCCCAGCCATTCATGGGCCGAATCCCCTGTAAGCTGTCTGGCCATCAGAAAGAGGAGCAGTATGGTCATTGCAAAATCAATGCTGATTTTAGCGATCTGTTTTGATTTCATTGTGATTCTCCTTTAAAAAATCCCGTCCGTTACCGGTCAGCAAGTGACCAGCAACACAGTGTTGTTTATTTCTTTCGTGTTGTTTTTTCCTCATATTTGTATTATAATGTGAAGAAAGCTTGAGATCAATGAACATAAAGAGCTTTTTTGTGTAATATGCAACACCGCAGCAATCTATGCGGCGCAAAAGGAGGAGATCTGCATGGAGAAAGAAAAAAAGGAAGATCTGCGCGTCAGGAAAACCAAAGAAGCGATTCGGAGCGCATTTAAGTCTATGATCTGTGAAATGGATTATGAACAGATCACGATAAAGGAATTAACACAGCGCGCCCAGATCAATCGGAAGACATTCTACCTCCATTACAGCAGTTTAGAGGATCTGCTGGAGGAGCTGCAGGAGGAAATCGCGGAACATTTTATTCGCCGTAAGGTCTCTTACAGCAGCATGAAGGACATTCGTGATCTAATCCGGATTTTTTTTGAACATGCGGCGAATATGCCCCTCCTTCATGAAAGATTAATGTGCAGCGGAAGCTATTATCCCATCTGGGAAAAAATCAATCAGCGCATTATGCAGCATCGCCGGGAAACGAATAAGGGCGCATTTGGCCTGGACGAATATTCAGAAAGTCTTGTATTTGCCTATTACGGAGCCAATTCCACGCTTCTGTACCGGCAATGGGTGGCCGATGGAAAAAAGCTGTCGCTGGAGTCTTTGATTGAAATGGCTACCAGACTGATCTGCCAGGGAATGTCAAGTGTTGTCCGTGAGGATTGAACATCACTGTTTATTCACTTAATGAAAGTTCGTCCATTTTTCTCATTTCATCCGCTGTCAGGATTACCTCTGCCGCCTCATCCATATTTATCGGTGTGCCTGCCGCATGGGACATTCCCATGCAGCCTACACGATGGCAGACACTTCAGGCTTGCCTGATACTCTCTTTTTCATTGGCTGACCTCGCCTTTTTAACGATAAGACTTTTCAAAAATAGCGGCGCACTCCGCATCGGAAAGCGGAACTCTGTCGCAGTAAAACAGTCCGCCCATGGTGGCGCGGGCATTCTGCACCAGCGTCATAAATTCATCCGGACAGATACCGTAATCGGACATTTTAAGCCCATCCACGCCGCACTGCTCCTGCAGTTTTACAAGGGCGGCGATAAAATCCATGGGTTCAGCGGCATCCTGCTTACCCAGCGCTTTTGCCATACAGATAAACCGGTCATCGCAGACATGCTTCTCGATAAAGTGCGTAAAATATGCCTTGGAAATCATAATCAACCCCGCTCCATGGGGGAGATCATGATGATAAGCGCTCATAGCGTGCTCCATGGAATGTTCGCTGGTACAGCCGCTCAAGGTCATGACCACTCCAGACAGGGTATTGGCAAAAGCAACATGCTCACGGGCTTCCAGGTCAGCGCCATCCTGTACGGCACGGACGAGATAGGCTCCAATGTTTTCAATGGCCGTCAGCGCATACATATCACTCATCAGGTTGGCCGGGGCCGCAATGTAACACTCCACGCTGTGGAAGAGGGCGTCAAATCCCTGATACGCTGTAAACTTGGGAGGTACCGTGGTCATCAGTTCCGGATCCACAATGGCAATTCGGGGAAACAGAGAATCCGGGCCGCCAAATCCGATTTTTTCATTTGTCTCATCATTGGAGATCACGCCGTACTGATCCACTTCGCTGCCGGTGCCCGCGGTTGTGGTGATGGCGATGATGGGCAGCGGATCATTTTTCAAAGCATAGCCCTTTCCGGTTCCGCCCATCACATAATCCCAAAGGTCGCCCTCATTGGTCGCCATGGCCGCAATCGCTTTAGACGCATCCATCACGCTGCTGCCGCCCAGCGCCACCAGAAAATCGCAGCCGTTCTCTCTTGCATAAGCTGCCCCTTCCATCACGGTGGATTTAAGCGGGTTCGCCATAATCTTGTCAAACAGAACCGTTTCCACACCAGCCTGCTTTAACTGTTCCTCTGCTTTTTCCAGGGAGCCGTTCGCTTTCGTGGACTTTCCGTTGGAAATAACAATCATCGCCTTTTTCCCCGGCAGCGCCTGGGCATGCAGGCTGGAAATCTGGCCGGCGCCAAATAAAATTCTGGTTGGTACATACATCTGAAAACTCATAGCTAAATCCTCCATTCTTATTGATGAGCGGTCTCGGAAACTCAATATAGCCCGTATTTCCGCCCCTTTTTCTTGTTCTTCATTTCTGTTTTCCTCCATATTTCGGGAAACAATTTCATAAAATTTTTAAATAAC
>DVGK01000042.1 GCA_018712785.1 Candidatus Choladousia intestinavium
CGTCTTCGCTTTTGCCAGATACTGTCCTACCAGCGAAGAGAAGGAGGTAGGCATTGAACCTCTGCGCTACAGAAAGCTGCTGGAGGACTGCGACAGAAAATTCAAAGAGTACCAGGCCGCAGGATGCAAAACGTATTTTAATAAAAAGGATCACTTGTGGACGCTGTATGAATATGAGACTGGCGCCTTTAAGATACCGGATACTGCTGAAGAGGGGATGATTTACGGGGGATGCAACTGCGGCAACTGCCATCTGACCATTCTGCCCTCTGGCGATGTGTACGCCTGCCGCCGTGTACAGAACAGCAGGGTGGGAAACGTGTTTGAAGAGCGGCTGGCAGATCTTTGGGTATGCCAGATGGAGCAGTACCGGGATTATACAAAATTTGAAAAATGCAGCAAATGCGAGCTTCTGGCCTGGTGCCGGGGATGTCCCGCTGTGGCCAGCGGCAGAGACGGCAATTTTTACGGGGCGGATCCCCAGTGCTGGAAGGTTGGATAAGGTGAATGAAGTCATGAGTACAATTCTCCGCCGCCGTTCCATCAGACGTTTTGAGAGGAGACAGATTGAGGAGGATATACTGGAACAGATTCTGCAGGCCGGTCTGTACGCTCCCAGCGCCGGAGGGCGGCAGGGAGTGATCTTTGCGGTCTGTCAGGATCGGGAGGTGAATGAGCGGCTTGGAAAAATGAAACGGGCAAATTCCCATCCCCGGCCAAAGCCGCGGAAAGAAGGACGTATACTGAGAGTTTGAGTAAAGGAGGAGTTAAAATGGACGCCGGAATGTGTTTGAAGAAGTTACAGTATGTGGGAGTTCTGGAATTTGCTACGGCAGATGGACAGGGAAATCCGCAGGTGCGCTGCATCAGCGCGATCCACTATGAGAAGGACGGCATATATTTTTTCACGGCCAGAGGAAAGGATTTCTGCAGGGAGCTTCTGGCAGACGGAAGAGTCCAGATCCTGGGCTATACGAAATATAAAGAGATGATCCGGCTGTCCGCCAGGGCGGTGCCTGCCCCGGATGAAGAGCAGGGAAAATGGATCCGGACCATTTTTGAGGAGCAGCCTTACCTTTCCAATGTATATCCCGGAAAGACAAGGGAAATAGGAATTATTTTTCAGATTAAAGACGGTGAGATCGAGTACTTTAATCTGGGGGTCCGTCCGATTTTCAGGGAAAGCTATACCTTCGGAAAGGGAAGGATTGTGCCAAAAGGATACCGGATTACGGAGAACTGCATCCAGTGCGGCGCCTGTGAAGACCACTGCCCCCAGGGCTGCATCGAGCCGGGAAGTCCCTACTTGATACGGCAGGAGCACTGCCTTCACTGCGGAAACTGCTATGAAAACTGTCCTGTACAGGCGGTTGTGAGACAGGAAACAACTTTTGGGCTTTGAATAAATCTGCATGCTTTTGCTAATTGTGACGGCGAAGCAGCAAAAATAAATTAAAAAAATTCTGAAACACAAACAAAACATTAACATTTCTGTGGTACAATCCCTAAAAAACATGAGGGGGCTGGATCCATGTTCCAGATATTAGTGGTGGAGGATGACAGGGAACTGAATAAAACGGTGTGTTCCTATCTGAACCAAAATGGTTATGAGGCATCAGGATGCCTGAGTGCCGGTGAAGCCTACGATGCCATGTATGGGGGAACTTTATTTGATCTTATTATTTCAGATATTATGATGCCGGGAGTAGACGGATTTGAGTTTGCCAGCACAGTCAGGGAGGTGAACCAGGAGATTCCCATTCTGTTTATGACGGCAAGAGATGATTTTGCCTCCAAGCAGCGGGGATTCAAAGCGGGAATTGACGATTACATGGTAAAGCCTGTGGACCTTGAGGAGCTGCTTTTGCGGATGGAGGCGCTGCTGCGCCGGGCCAAAATTGCTGCCAGCAAGAAACTGACGGCCGGAAATCTGACTCTGGACGCGGAGGAACACATGGCTTACCTGAAGGGGGAGGAGATTCCTCTGACGGTTCGGGAGTTTAACCTGATTTACAAGCTTTTATCCTATCCCAAAAAGACTTTTACCCGTTCCCAGCTGATGGATGAGTTCTGGGACAGCGCGTCTTCTTCTGGGCCAAGGACAGTGGATGTGTATATGGCAAAGCTGCGGGATAAATTTTCCGACTGCGATGATTTTGAGATTGTCACAGTACACGGGCTGGGGTATAAGGCGGTATTAAAATGAGTGAAAGAAATAAAAAAAAATGGCTGTTTTCTCTGCGGAGATATTTGGCCTTTTTTATTCTGATGGCCTTTGTAATCAGCTGCTGTATGCTCCTTTTTTTAAACGAGCTGGTGGCGACTACAGGAATTGCTTTGACGGAGGAGAAAATCAGCTACGCGGCTAAGATCACCTTTGTAAATATTCTATTTTTAAGCCTGCTCTGTACCGTCATTGACGAAGTCCGGCGCAGATTTATGGTTGAACGGCCGGTGCGCCAGATTATAAAAGCTGCCAAGCAGATCATGCAGGGCGATTTCTCCGTGAGAATTCCGCCCCTTCGGGGAATCGATACGGTAAGTGATTTCCGCATCATCGCGGACTATTTTAACCGTATGGCTGAGGAGCTTTCCGGTACGGAGACCCTGCGCACGGATTTTATCGCCAATGTCTCCCATGAGCTGAAAACGCCCCTGGCAGTGATACAGAATTATGGGACTATGCTTCAGCAGCCGGGACTTTCAGAAGAGAAACGGCAGGAGTACGCGAAAGCAGTGACAGACGCTTCGCGCAGACTTTCCAGTCTGATTACCAATATTCTGAAGCTGAATAAGCTGGAGAACCAGCAGATTTATCCCTCTGTGTCAGTATATGATCTGGGCGAGCAGCTCTGTGAGTGTCTCCTGTCCTTTGAAGAGATCTGGGAGAAAAAGGAGCTGGAGATTGAGACCGATGTGGAAGAGAATGTTACGGTGGAAGCAGACGAGGAGCTTCTCTCTCTGGTGTGGAACAATCTGTTTTCTAACGCTGTAAAGTTCACGCCGCTTGGAGGCAGGCTTTCTCTTTCTCTGAAAAAAGAAGGGGAGGATGCACTGGTACAAGTATCTGATACAGGATGCGGAATTTCTCCGGAGGTGGGCAGGCATATTTTTGAAAAATTTTATCAGGGAGATACCTCTCATGCCACCCAGGGAAACGGTCTGGGGCTCGCACTGGTAAAAAGGGTGATGGATATTGTGGGCGGAGATATCTCTGTCAGCAGCCAGGTAGGACAGGGAAGTACCTTTACGGTAAGGCTCAGGAGAGGGGCCGAAGGGGGACAGAACGTCCTCAGGAACTGAAGCGGCAGAGATTTCATCGGACAGGCCTGACCATTGGACTGCGGAACCGGCCAGGACGCGCTTCGCGGCCCGGAAAGGAAGAACAGATTATGGAAAATGAAAAAAAACTTTTGAATATACGTATTCTGCCAGGCAGCAGGAGGAGATTCAGAAGATACGCAGCAAATATCTTCCTCCACAGGAAAATAAAATGGAGCAGCTGCGCCGGCTGGACCGCAGCGCCACAAAAAAGGGAGCTGCGGTTTCTGTGGCGGTGGGAGTGACCGGCACTCTGCTCCTGGGAGTTGGAATGTGCTGTACGATGGTATGGATGGGAATGTGGTTTATTCCCGGAATTGTTATAGGAGTGGCGGGGATAGGAGGCATCGCCGCCGCCTATCCTCTTTATGCCCGTATTACCAGAAAAGAAAGGGAAAGGCTGGCGCCGCAGATATTAAAACTGACAGAAGAGCTGTCGGGAAACCTCACTCACTGATCCGTCCGGATCAGATTGCTTACGTAGGGACGTTTGCCGGAAAGCACCTCGTCGTAAAAATTTTGTTTCCAGTCAATATAGGAAATGCTGTCCTGCAGCTCCTGAACGGAGGTGCGCAGCATTTCCTGTTTTTTTGTCAGCATTTCTTTTCTCTGGGGGATGGTAGAGGCCCCCTCCAGGCACAGCGCAAGGTATTCTTTCATCTCCTGAATGCTCATGCCGCATTTCTTAAGGCATACAAGGTCTTTAATCCACTTTATATCCTTATCGTCAAAAATTCTCCGGTTATTGTGATCCCGCTTTACATTGGGGATCAGACCCTCGTTGCAGTAATATTTCAAAGCCTGGTAGGTCATGTTTGTCTCTTTGCAGACCTGCATCATCGTGTACATGATGGATTCCTCCTGTTACATAGTAAGCGTTCAGCCTTCGCGATGGCTGAACGGCTGCGATTTTTAAAAAAATAAAATTTTAGAAAAAGGTATTGACCGGTTGTTACCACCGGATAATATAATCGGTTGTATAAACCGATAGCTTCAATCGGATTATAACACAGAACATGAAAATCTGCAAGAAACAGCGAAAGGGGAAATAAAGATGGTATTTTATTTTACCGGTACGGGCAACAGCCTTTACGTCGCGAAAAGAATTGAAAAGGATCCGGTCAGCATTCCTCAGGTGATGCAGGGAGCCGCCATGGAATTTACGGGGGACAGCATCGGAATTGTGACGCCGATCTACGGGCATGAGGTTCCGGGTATGGTCAGAGAATTTTTAAAGAAAGCGCATTTTCATACCAGCTATTTTTACATGATCCTGACTTATGGAAACCGTCACGGAGGAGCGGCAGAGCTGGCAGAGAAACTGTGTGAAGAATGCGGTATCAGAGTCCAGTATATCAATCTGGTTCTGATGGCGGACAACTGGCTTCCCAGCTTTGATATGGAGGAACAGAAGAGGCTGGATAAAAAGGAAGAGCAGCAGATTGAAGGGATTCTGCAGGATCTCAGGGAACGAAAAGAGAAGATCGCACAGGTCACCCAGGAGGATCGGGCGGCGCACAGAGAATTTCTTTCTCATATGGAGCGGATGCCTGCGGATGCGTGGCAGCATCTGCTGCGGATTACAGATGCCTGCCCCGAGAGGGCTGTTCAGCTTACGATTCCGGAAAAAAATCCAAAGGCCCGGTACCGTAATCCCAACATTTCTTTACAGGAAATTATAAAAGCAAATCATCAGATTTTAAATGATTAGAGGAGGAAAAGAATATGAACAAGTTTAATTTTTCGTATCCTACAAAGGTATATTTTGGAGAAGGAGCCGCTGCGGAGGCGCTGAAGCTGGAGCTTCCTAAAGTTGGGAAAACAGTGATGCTGGCATACGGGGGCGGTTCTGTGAAAAAGAACGGCATCTACGATGAACTGAAAAAGCTGCTGCTTCAGGCGGGAAAAGAAATCGTGGATTTTTCAGGGATTATGTCAAACCCCACCTACGCGAAGGTTCAGGAAGGCGCTGCTCTGGCAAGGGAATCCCAGGTGGATTTTATTCTGGCAGTAGGCGGCGGAAGCGTGATTGACTGCTGCAAGGTCGTTTCTGCCCAGGCGGCGCTTCAGGAGGACATCTGGAGCATGGAGTATGAGAAGGGAAAATTTCCCGTGGCGGGAATCCCCATGGGCGCGGTAGTTACTGTCTCTGGCACAGGAGCCGAGATGAATTCCGGAGCGGTTATCACTTATGAGGAGAAGATGTGGAAAGGACCCGTGGTGGGTACCGGAGCGTCCTTCGCTGTGCTGGATCCTGTTTATACGGCTACGGTTCCCGCCATGCAGGTGCTTTCAGGGGCTTTTGATACTCTGAGCCATGCTATGGAGACATACCTGGGAACCTCTGACGCGGATAACGTTTCCGATGATGCGGCGCTGGCTGTTATGAGAAATACCGTTGTAAATATGCGGCGGCTTCTTCAGGATCTGAATGATATGCAGGCCAGAGGGAATCTTATGTGGGATTCGGCTATGGCGGAGAACGGCATACTGAAGGTGGGACGGCTTACGGATTTCCAGGCTCATCAGATTGAGCATCAGCTGGGAGCTTATACAGACTGCAATCACGGTCAGGGACTTGCGGTCATTCATCCGGTCTACTACAGACATATTCTGAAGGACGCGGAAGAGAAATTTACCCGGTTCGCAAAAACGGTTTTTGGAAAGGATACTGCAGAAGAAGGCCTGGAAGCTCTGACGGAGTTTATCAAAGAATGCGGGCTTCCCACCAAACTTGGCCAGCTGCAGTCAAAAGTGGAGATTACGCCGGAAGTTCTCAGGAAGGTAGCAGATACCTGCAATATTATTAAGTGCAATCCCCGTCAGCTGAGCCGGGAAGAGATCTACGAGATTCTCCTGGAGTGCATGTAGGCAGAAGGAAGAGCTGTCGATTGTGGAGGAGGGCTATGAAGACAATTACAATAGGAAGATATTTTTTGTGTACGATGCTGCTTCTTTTTTTTCTGGCTGCAGTCATTCCCAAAAGAGCAGACGCCGCAGAACAAAGCTACGAATACGAAATCCGTGAACTGCATGCGCAGCGGGAGGAAAACGATATTTATGGAGTCATCTATATCCCAAAGGATGCCGGGGAAAAGATACCTGCAGTGATCTTCTCCCATGGCTTTGGAGGAACGCATCAGACGGGAACGATGTATGCGGAGGCTTTGGCAGGCAGAGGATATGTGGTCTACTGCTTTGATTTCTGCGGCGGCGCTCCGGGAAGCCGCAGCAGCGGGTCGACTCTGGAAATGTCTGTTTTTACAGAGCAAAGAGACCTGGAGGCAGTGCTGTCCATGATACAGGGGCTGGATTATGTGGATACAGACAATATTTTTCTGATGGGAACCAGTCAGGGCGGCGTTGTATCGGCTCTGACAGGGGCCGCGCATCCGGATGAAATCCGGGGGATGGTGCTTCTGTATCCGGCTTTCGTCCTGGTGGACAATGCCAATGAAATGTTCCGGACACCGGAGGAAATTCCTGAAACATACTTTTTTATGTGGATGGAGGTGGGGCGAGCCTACTTTGAACCGCTGCTGGGATATGACGTATACGATGCCGCTGCCTCTTATGATAAAGATGTGCTCCTGATCCACGGCGATTCGGACAGCATCGTGCCCCTGTCCTATTCAGAACAGGCTGTGGAGGCATATCCCTCCGCTAAGCTCCGTGTAATTCCGGGGGCAGGACACGGTTTCTACGGGGAAGAAGCCAGACAGGCCACAGACTGGATTCTGGAATATCTTCAGGCGCGGCAGGTTTAAGATAGGGTGAGAAAAGAATTGCAATACATTCATACAGGAAGGGATGGTATGTAAAATGAAAAAGCGTATTTTGGCATGGAGTCTGGCCGCAGGCATGGCGCTGCTTCTGACTGCCTGCTCTCAGAGAAATGAGCCTCAGACAGAGAGTCCGACGGCAGCATCCGCTGCGGGGGAGGCAGTCGTGACGGAGGCCGGTACAGAAAGTAAAGAGAATACTGAACAGACAGCCGGCATAGAGGCTGCAGAAGGAATCACTTCTGCGGGAAGTGAAGGGGCTGCGGAGAGCACAGCTCTTGCGGAGGAAGAAACAGAGACGGAGAGTGTCACTGGAACAGGAAACGGCGATGCCGGAGACATTCTGATAGCATATTTTTCCAATACCGGAAACACAGAGGCAGTAGCGGGTCAGATCGCGGAGCTGACTGGCGGAACACTGGCAGAAATCCAGAGAGCTCAGGAATATGAGGATCTGCAGTCAGAGGCGGAGGAAGAGATTCAGGAGGGAATCCGGCCTGAGATTACAGTCAGCGTTTCCAATGTGGAAGACTATGATACAGTATTCATAGGATATCCCATCTGGTGGGACGAAGCCCCCGCTATGATTTCCACCTTCCTGGAATCCTATGATTTTTCCGGGAAAACACTGATCCCCTTCTGCACCAGCGCCAGCGACTCCATTGACAACAGTCTGCATATTTTCGGCGAGCTCTGCCCGGACGCCACGATCGCCCAGGGGCTGACCGCCAACGACGACGCGGACATTGAAGCGTGGCTTCGGGAGCTGGGATTGATTTCTGAGAGCGCCGGCAGCAATATTCTGATCGCGTATTTTTCCGTTCCGGAGACAGATGGAACAGATACGGTAGCCGGAGCAAGCCGGGTGGCCGTAGACGGAGAGGTATTGGGCAACTGTCAGTACATCGCCCAGCTGATTCAGGAGGAAACGGGAGGCGATCTCTTCCGGATTGAGACGGTACAGGAATACCCGGGTACCCATGCCCCTGTATACCTTCCTGGAGCAGTATGACTTCAGCGGAAAGACTATTATCCCCTTCACAACCCACGGCGGCAGCGGATTTTCCAGGACGATCCAGACCATTGCCGAGCTTCAGCCTGACGCGTCGGTTGTAGAAGAGGGGCTCTCCATCTCAAGAAACAGCGTGCCGGAGGCACAGAGCCAGGTGACGGACTGGGTAGCCGGTCTGGAATACTAGGACGTTTATGCCATGCTCCTTAGAATTTGTTTAAAAGTTATTTAGATAATCCACCAAAATCTGTTAGAACTGTAGGATAGTCTGATAACAGCAAAACAAAGAAAGAAGGTTTTGGTATGGAAAAAATTATGATTATTAGGGATTCCTTACGCAACAGACTGAAGCTGCTGAAATTCACTCTTTCCTCTTTTTCCAGCTTTCTGCTGGATTACATCCTTTTTGCTGCCTTTGCGGGTATTCTCCCGACGGCGGCAGCGAATATTTTCGCCCGGATGTTCAGCGCGGCATACAATTACGCTGTTAACTGCAGAGTTGTATTCCGCAGGGAGGAAAATCCAAAGACTGCCGCACAGTATTTTTCTCTGGCCTTATTTATCCTGGCCGCGAACAGTGTTCTTCTTCAGATTTTCCTGTGGCTTCATATACCCGTTTATCTGGCAAAAATCCTGACAGAAGCAGCCCTGTTTCTTATAAGCTGGACGGTGCAGAAAAAACTGATCTTCGCGCGCTCCGGCTCACGGAATCTGGTATTTGAAAAGAGGGCGAAGGGATATGGAAGAACCGCGGGGCTTTGGAAAGTTTAAAGAAAGTTTAGATATTCATATAGGATTGTTTAGGGACGCCTGCTAGGCTTTTTACAGAAAAAAAGTCAGGAGGCGTCAGTTTTATGAAGCAGAAAGCATACGGGCTCTCCACGGAGGAAGTCCGGAAAAGAATGGAACAGGGTGAGGGAAACATTACCGCGGCCACAGTGACAAAGACGTATGGACAGATCATAAAGGAAAATGTTTTCACTCTGTTTAACTTTTTGAATTTTTTAATCGCAGGTCTCCTCTTCGCGGCAGGAGCCTACTCGAACATGCTGTTTATCGCCATCATTCTTCTGAATCTTGTGATTGGAATCGCGCAGGAATGTAAGGCCAAAAAACTGGTGGATGAGCTGTCCTTGCTGAACCGGCCGGGCGTATGCGTGATGAGAGATGGAAGAGAACAGAAGATTGAAACCGATCAGGTGGTCAGGGGAGACTGGCTTCTTCTGGAAAGCGGCAGCCAGATCTGCAGCGACGCTACAGTCCGGGAGGGCAGCCTGGAGGTGAACGAGTCTCTCCTTACAGAGGAGAGCGATCCGGTGGTAAAACAGCAGGGAAGCAGCCTTTTATCCGGAAGCTTTGTGATCTCCGGGAGAGCGTACGCGGAGGTTACGCATGTAGGGAATGAAAATTACGCGGCCCGGCTTGTGAATGAAGTAAAAAAAGAAAAAAAGATTCAGTCCGAGCTTTTAGGATCCATGAAGAAGGTGACAAGATTTACCAGTATGCTGATTATTCCTCTGGGAATCCTCCTTTTTCTGGAAGCAGTCTGGGCGCGCCGGACACCGGCGGACCAGGCGGTGGTATCCTCGGCCGCAGCTCTTCTTGGAATGCTGCCCAAAGGGCTGGTGCTGCTGATCTCCGTTTCGCTGGCAGCCGGCGTCATCCGCCTTGCGAAGAAGAGAATTCTAATACAGAATCTTTACTCCTTGGAAACCCTCGCCCATGTAGATACCCTCTGCCTGGATAAAACAGGGACCATTACAGACGGCAGCATGAAGGTCCGTTCTGTGCTCCCGCTGGCAGAGCTGCCGGCGGGACAGATGGACGCTCTGGTACAGTCCTATATGGCGGCCTGCGTGGATAATAACAGCACCATAAACGCACTGAAGGAAAAGTTCCTGCCGGATGCGGTATACCGGGCCGCCCATGTAACTCCGTTTTCTTCCGGAAGAAAATGGGGCTGCATCAGCTTTGAAGGGATCGGAAGTGTTTTCGTGGGAGCGCCGGAACGGATCCTGGAGACGCTGCCGGCGAATCTTTCCCGGGAACTGGAGCAGGGCCGGCGCCTTGTGGCGATCGGGTATTCAGGAAGAGAGTGGGAGGACACTGCAAGCCTTCCGGAGGGAATCCAGCCTCTGTATGCCGTAGTGCTGGAGGATACCATCCGTAAGGGAGCGGAAAATACATTGGAATTTTTCCGCAGAGAAGGGGTAGAGGTTAAAGTGATTTCCGGGGATCACGTAAAAACTGTTTCCGCAACCGCCAGGCGTGCGGGACTCAGACGGTGGAAGGGCGCGGTGGATCTGGCCGCTCTGGGCGAAAGGATTGACTATGAGGAAATCTGTGAAAAATACGCTGTTTTTGCCCGGGTAACCCCGGCGCAGAAGCAGGAACTGGTAAAGGCACTGCAGAAGAGGGGGCACAAGGCGGCGATGACAGGAGACGGGGTCAATGATCTGCTGGCACTGCGGGAAGCAGACTGCTCCGTCGCCGTGGCTGATGGAAGCTACGCCAGCCGGCAGCTGGCCCAGGTGGTGCTGCTGGATTCGGATTTTACGCACCTTCCCCAGGTGGTGATGGAGGGAAGAAAAGTTATTCACAATGTGACCCGAACCGCTGGCGTGTTTTTTATCAAAACCATTTACTCAACCCTTGTATCCCTGATCTGCCTGCTGGGGAATATCCCCTTCCCCTTTATCCCCATTCAGATTACCCTGGTGGATGCATGCATTGAAGCGTATCCCTCCTTTCTTACCATCTGGGAGTCGGATACCAGGAGAATACAGGGAGGTTTTCTAAAGACAGCCATTTCCCATGCCCTGCCCTTTGGACTGGCAGTGACGGCTATGATCGGGATTGTCAGTCTGAGCGCGCCCTTTGCGTCAGGAGAACGGCAGACGGTTATGTATCTGCTTTTGATTTTTATTTCTATGGCGGCTGTGTTTAACAGCTGTATTCCATTCACCAGGCTGCGGGCCTTCCTGTGCGTGTCCATGGTTCTTGGAACGTCCGCAGCCCTGTACTTGTTTCCGGTGCTGCTTGCGCTTCACCCGGTGACTTCCTCCATGGCCGCGTATACGGCCCTGGGCGCGGCTGTATCCGTGGTATTCCTCCTGACAGCGGAGAATCTAAGAAAATACTTCAGCAGCAGAAAGGAGAGAAAGAGACTTGACAGAAGCAGAATTTCAATTTCTTGATTTCATTCAGCAGAATTTCAGGACGCCCGCAGGGGACGCTTTTATGGTGGCGGTCACCACCCTGGGAAATGCCGGGGCCGTATGGATCCTGCTGGGGATTTTGCTGCTGCTCCGGAAAAAACACCGAAAAACAGGAATTATCCTTCTTGCCGCCTTGTTTATTGACTTTTTGGTGTGTAATATATACTTAAAGAATCTGATTCAGGCTCCAAGACCCTGTGAACTGAATACGGCAGTGCAGCTTTTGATTTCCAGGCCATCGGATTATTCCTTTCCTTCCGGGCACACGGCGTCATCCTTTGCCGCGGTTACGGTATTCTTCCTGCAAAAAGAAAAATTCTGGCCGGCGGCCCTGGTTCTTGCTTTGCTGATTGCCTTTTCCAGAATGTACCTGTATGTGCATTTTCCCTCTGATATAACAGGGGGAATTCTTACCGGCATTGCCTGTGCCGTTTTGACCCGGACTATTCTGCAGGGGGCCTGGAGACGATTTAAAAAACATACTGTGAAAGGGTGAAGGATGGAAGGGACGAAAAAGCCTTCACACAGGACAGAAGGGGTGGATTTGGATGTCTTTGAAAAAGCGGATGTTTCGGAACAACATGGCGATTTTGTTTCTGGCGCTTCTGGCTTTGATGGCGGTTATCCTACTGGTGGCGGTGGCCTTTGAGGATTCGCTGGAGCGGCAGCTTCATCTGATAGGACAGGAGCTGCTGGCCCCCTATGGCCAGGAGCAGGCAGGGATTCTGGAGAAGGGGGTTGAGGATTTTTTCAGGAACTCTTTTTCTACTCTTCTGGTTGCCTTCTGTTTGATGGGTATGGGAGGAATCAGCGCGATTCTTCTGCTGGCTTCTGTTTTTACAAAACGGATGAACCGGCTTGTCACAGAGCCTCTGGAGCTTCTGAACCAGGGGGCGGCCCGGATCCGGGACGGAAACCTGCGGGAAGAAATCTCCTATCAGGGGGAGGAAGAATTTGAACGGGTCTGCCAGACCTTTAACGATATGCAGCGCAGGATTCTGGAAGCGCAGGAGCAGAGAAGCAGGGACGAGAGGGCCAGGATTGATATGGTAACCGGCATCTCCCATGACCTTCGCACCCCCCTTACCTCCATACAGGGCTATATTAAAGGCGTTCTGGATCACGTGGCGGATACGCCCGAAAAGCAGGAGCTGTATCTGCGGACCGCTTTTGAGGCCACAGAGGAAATGAATCTGCTTCTGCAGAAGCTGTTTGAGTTCTCGCGGATGGAAAGCGGACAGGTCCCTTTTCATAAGGTGCCGGCTGACCTGGCAGAATTTACAGCCGCCTATACGGCTCAGAAGGAGGCAGTTCTGGAGGGAGAAGGACTGCGATTTTCCTTGGAAAGGGAGAGAGAGGTCATGCCGGACATCCTTATGGATGTGGAACAGTTTCGCCGGATTTTCGACAATCTGCTGGAGAACAGCCGGAAGTATGCCGGGGCGGATCCACTGCGCATTGAGATTCGCATCTATACGGAAGGAACCGATCTTATATTAAGCTGGAAGGACAACGGGAGCGGCGTTCCGGAGGAAAAGCTGGGCCGGATTTTTGATAAGTTTTACCAGTGTGATGAGGCAAGAGCAAAGAAAGGAAGCGGCGTAGGGCTTTATGTGGTGAAATATATCACAGAACACCATGGCGGCCGAGTGGTGGCAGAGAACGGGGAGGGACTGAAGCTGATTTTCCATTTTCCTATTTACAGGCAGACATAGAGGAAAGGGAGAAAATGCAGAAGCTGGAGGAAGCCCATGGCGGAACAAAAACGATACAGGATATCATTGAGCAGGACGCAGGAAGGCAGGCATTAGATATGAAAAGGATTCTGATAGTGGAGGATGATGAAAAAATCGCGATGCTGGAAAGAGACTATCTGGAAAGCAGCGGATATGAGATCTGCCGGCAGATCCGCAATGAGATCGATATCCCCATTCTTATGGTCACGGCCGGACGGAAAGTGTGGATGTGATCCGGGGGCTGGGCCTTGGGGCGGACGATTACATTACAAAGCCCTTTGATCCCTCACAGCTTGTGGCCCTGGTGCGTTCTCATCTGAAGCGGTATGCCAGGCTGACAGGCAGAGACGAAAAGGAAAAGCAGGGAGAAGGACAGATTCGGATCGGTGATGTAGTGATTGAACCGAAGACCTGGAAGGTGTGGAAGAAGGGGGAGGAGAAGCGGCTTCCAAACCGGGAGTTTGAGCTTCTTCGCTTTTTGGCGGAGAATCCCAATCTGGTTTTTTCAAAAGTAGAGCTCTTTGAAAAAATATGGGGCTATGATTACGTCTCGGATGCCGCTACGGTGTCCGTCCATATCAATCGCCTTCGGGAGAAGATTGAGGACGATGCCAGGAATCCCAAAATCATTGAAACCATATGGGGCGCCGGGTATCGTCTGAACGCGGATCCGGACGCTTCCGGAAGCGGAGCGTAAGGCGGAACGGAGCAAAGAAAAATTTTCCCGGGCCGCAGAACGTCTGGAAGAACATAAAAGGAAGGGGAAGAGAAAGATGTGGCTTTTATACGCTGTAGGCTCTGCTTTTTTTGCGGGAGTGACATCCATTCTGGCCAAAATAGGCATACAGAAGACGGATTCGACTGTGGCAACCGCCCTGCGGACAGTGGTGGTTCTGATTTTTTCCTGGGGGATTGTGTTCCTGACAGGTTCCCAGACCCAGATCACGTCTCTCGGAGGACAGACCGTGCTGTTTCTGGTTCTGTCGGGTCTGGCCACCGGGGCTTCCTGGCTGTGCTACTTTCGGGCGCTGCAGATTGGGGAGATCAACAAGGTAGTCCCCATTGACAAATCCAGCACCGTGCTGACCATACTTCTTGCGTTTCTTTTTCTGGGAGAGAGCATCAGCTTTCCAAAAGGAGTGGCAGTGGCTGCCATCGCGGCGGGAATTTTCCTGATGATTGAACGGAAGGGAGAGCCGGCGGCGCCGGAGAAGCGGTCAAAAACAGGGGCGGGCTGGATTCTCTATGGGGCAGGCTCCGCTTTCTTTGCCAGCCTGACGGCCATTCTGGGAAAAATCGGAATTACCGGAGTGGAATCCAACCTGGGGACCGCTATACGGACCAGCGTGGTTCTTGTGATGGCATGGATGATGGTGTTTGTCACGGGAAAAACAAAGGAAATTTCCGGAATCTCCAGAAAAGAGCTGCTGTTTATCAGCCTTTCCGGGATTGCCACCGGCGCCTCCTGGCTGTGCTACTACCGGGCGCTCCAGGAAGGGCCGGCCAGCGTGGTGGCTCCGGTGGATAAGCTCAGCGTTCTGGTGACAGTTGTGTTTTCTTATTTTGTATTTGGAGAAAAACTTGGCAGGAAGGCAGCGGCGGGTCTGGTGTTTTTGACGGCGGGAACTGTGGCCATGGCTGTTTTGTAAGGAAAGAAAAGAGAAAGTCCGGAGTCAGGCGAAGGAGGAAGAGAATTGAACAGGATTCTTATTATAGAGGATGACGAGCTGATCGCGGAGCTGGAGAGGGATTATCTGGCGGCGGAGGAAATGGAGGCGGATATTGCGGCGGATGGGATCAGCGGGCTGGAGCAGTTTAAGAAAAAGGAGTATCAGGCAGTGATTCTGGATCTGATGCTTCCGGGGAAAAACGGTTTTTCAATTTGCCGGGAAATCCGGAAGCTGTCCGATGTCCCGATTCTTCTGGTTACCGCAAGAAAAGAAGAAATTGACAAAATCCGGGGGCTGGGCCTTGGCGCTGATGACTATGTGGTAAAGCCCTTCAGCCCTATGGAGCTGGTTGCCAGAGTAAAGGCTCACATGCAGATACACAGGTCTTTAAAAAGCGGCTCATCCGAAAGAACCATTAAAGCCGGACGGCTGGAGATCTATCCGGATTCTTATCGGGTATACAAGGACGGACAGCCTGTCGAGCTTACAGGGAGGGAATTCGAGCTCCTCTTTTTTCTGGCCGAAAATCCGAATATTGTATTCTCAAAGGAACGGCTTTTTGACCGTATCTGGGGAATGGAGGCTGTAGGGGATCTGGCGACCGTAACGGTCCATGTCAATAAGCTGCGGGAAAAGATTGAGGACGATCCATCCAGCCCCAAGCTCATCAAGACCGTCTGGGGCGTAGGGTATCGGTTTCAGCGGGAGAATGAGCCGGGAACGCTCTTTACTAATTCAGGGAAATGGAGTAAGATATCCTAAAAACCGTCAAAACACGGAGAAAAGGAGAAGGATCGATCATGGGCATTATCGAGAAGATGAGACTGGATGGGAAAAAGGGTTTTGTAACCGGAGCAGCCAGAGGAATCGGCAAATGTACGGCTACAGCTTTTGCGGAGGCGGGAGCGGATGTGGCCATCGTTGATATTGATTTTGAGGAGGCTGCGAAAACCGCAGCGGAAATTGCGGAAAAAACCGGCAGAAAGGTGATTTCCATCCGGACGGACTGCACGGACCAGGAGCAGGTAGAGGCTATGGTAGACCAAGTGGTGAAGGAGCTTGGGGGGCTGAACTTCTGCCACAACAACGCGGGGATCTGTCTGAATGTACCGGCAGAAGAGATGACCTTTGAACAGTGGTATAAAGTCATCAATATTAATCTGAACGGCATTTTCCTTACAGATATAGCTGCCGGGAAATATATGCTGAAAAACGGCGGAGGTTCTATTATTAATACAGCCTCTATGTCCGCGCATATAGTAAATGTTCCGCAGCCCCAGTGCGCGTATAACGCATCTAAAGCAGGGGTGATTCAGCTGACAAAATCTCTGGCTATTGAGTGGGCCAAGAGAGGCGTGCGGGTGAACAGCATCAGTCCGGGATACATAGGGACAGAGCTGACTTTAAACTCTCCCACACTTATCCCGCTGATTGAGCAGTGGAATGCCATGGCGCCTCTTGGCAGAATGGGGAAACCGGAAGAGCTGGAATCTATCTGTGTTTATCTGGCCGGAGATACCAGCACTTTTACCACAGGGGCTGATTTTGTCATTGACGGGGCGTTTACCTGTTTCTGATCTTATTATATTATAATAGAATTTTGCAAGCATACAGAGGGCACAGACAGAAGAAAAAAGTCTGTGCCCTTGTTTATTTTCCGATATGAAACAGACAGTGACAATGATATTTTGTAGAATCTAATTGGAAAGGGAAGCTGTGAACGAAAAAAGCGGCAGAAAGGAGAGCAAAGTACCTGAAATGGGAAGAGACGAAGAGTATTAGTATTTGTATAGTTTAAGATTTCCGGGGAATATCCTAATATTTCATGAGAATCAGCACCGCTGACGTGTGTAACGGCAGAAGTATACTGGGATGAATCAGAAAGGAGAAGAAGATGAAGCAATGGCAGAAGGTGACGTTTCTTCTTCCAAATGGAAAAGAAATTGTGGCAGAAGTCCTGCCGGAGGTAACGGGCAGAGAAGTTTTGAATTTTCTTACGGAGAGGGGATTTGTGGAGGATATCAGAGGTATGTGCCAGCTTTCTCTGCTGTCTTCCACAGGGGAGTACATGGATGAGAAAAAAACGCTGGAGGAGTACGGTGTCAGGAACGGCAGCCGGGTCAGGGTTATACAGGAATGGATAGGAGGCAGAGCAGATGAAATCCTTTACGGATGTCCATCCGCCCGGGAGGTAGAAGGTATTGTACCCTCCTGTATGCTGGATCCTGTCGGCGGGCCGGAAGAGATTGAACTTTGAATGTGGGAAAAGGAGGATTTTTTAAAGCAGGGAGGGAAAAGAAGGATGAGCGAAAGGCAATATCCCCTAAGGGTTTTGTTTTGGGAAGCTACTTTAAAATGCAACGCTTTCTGTGAATTCTGCGGCAGCCGGTGCGGGGAGCGTAGCACGGAAAACGAGCTGACGAAGGAAGAGATCTGCTCGGTTTTTGCTGAAATAGCAGAGAGGTATGATCCTTCGAAAATCATGATTAATGTTTCGGGGGGAGAACCCCTGATGCGCCGGGATCTGTTTGAAATTATGAGCTTTGCAGACCGGCTTGGATATAAATGGGGAATGGTGACAAACGGCACGCTCCTGAATGAAGAACGGATCCTGGGGCTTAAAAAGAGCCGTATTCGTACAATTTCCGTAAGCATAGACGGGCCGGAAGAGGTACATGACCGGATCCGCAGCTTTCCGGGAAGCTTTAAAAAAATTGTTCAGAATATAAAGAAGCTTTCGGAAATCAGGACGCTTGAAACTGTCATGGTGACGACAGTTGTCTCCAAGCATAATCTATCCTGGCTTCCGAACATTTGTGAACTGCTGTGCAAACTTCCGGTACAGGTCTGGAGAATAGGGCCGGTGGATCCCATTGGAAGAGCTTTGGAACAGGAAAATCTTCTGCTTGATGCAGGAGAGATGAGGCAGTTGTTCGCGTTTATAAAAGAATGCCGCAGAAGCTCTCTTCCTTTTCAGACAGTAACTTCCTGCAGCCATTATCTGGGAGATTATGAGCTGGCCCTCAGGGAACACTTCTTTCAATGCGTGGCGGGAAAGCAGATGGCCAGCATTCTTGCCGATGGAGATATTTACGTCTGCTCCAATGTGCCAAAAATCCCATCTCTCGTTCAGGGGAATGTGAGAAAGAATTCTTTCGCGGAGGTGTGGGAGAGAGGATTTGAATATTTCAGAAATCCGGAGAGCCGGCGGAAGGGGAAATGTGCCGGATGCGAATTTTTCCCCCAGTGTCAGGCCGACAGCCTGCATACCTGGGATTTTGAAAGAGAGAAACCAAAGTTCTGTATGCTGGACTATGGTCTGAAGTCCTCTTCAAAGGGAAGTGAGGTGACGGAACTGAAAGCTGCAGGGTATCAGGAAATTATTTCCAGGTACAAAAAAGGAAAAGAAAAGATAAAAGCCCTTCAGGTAAAGGCCCAAAGCCTTTCACCGGACCGGATCATTTTTTCGCCGGAAGCTTTCCGAAAAGTGCAGGAAATTTTTCTCTGGGGACAGGAATGTGAAGGAAACAGAACCGAACGGATTGCGTGCCTGACAGGGCGGCTTTATCGAAATTCTGAAATAAGCGCTGAAGCTTTTCTGGTCGAGGTACGGGCGGCGGCGGAATTAAAAGCAGAGGATGCTGGTGAGACTCATATGAAGGTCAATCCGGAGTGGGTAGACCAGGGCCGAAGCCTGGCGGCATGCTGCCAAAGACAGGATGAAATCCTTCTGGGCTTTATCCACAGCCATCCTGGCAATCTCTCTGTGGCTATGAGCCTGGGAGATTATCAATGGCATAAAAATCTGTACTTTACGGACTGGAGAATGGCTCTGTCTGTAATTATAAATCCAGGGAAGAAAGAAATTGCGGCGTATACTGGGCCGGCGGCAAACCATAGTGAGCTGACTCTTCTTTTCGGTATAGAAAGAAAAAATGACATAACAGTGCAGTTTGTACAAAAATAATCATATTTTTATTAAGAATAACTCTAAACAAGAGAGAATTATGGTAGAAACTAAATGGATTATATGATAAAATGTCGATAAATGCTTTGTATCATATTTATATTTATACAGCATAAGGGAAGAGAAGCATGAGGGTGAAGTCTAATTTCTATTATACGCAGCTGCCGGGTTCCCAAACCAGGGAATTATACTATGAAATTCTTAGGGGCATTCAAGCGCATAGGAATACAGCTAGAATTCAAACAGCAAATCTTACTCAGGATGAAGTCAGACAGGTTCTTTACGCAGTGGAGTATGATTACCCGGAATTTTTTTACGTCCGATTTTTTGGAGAAGGATGCAGCACAGTCCGCTACGGGAATGGGGATCTGGAGATACAGTTCCGTTACCGGTTTTCATCGGAGGAACAGAAGAAAAAAATTGCAGAGAACCAAAGATTTGTACAGTATATTCTTTCCCATCTGCCGGAGACGGCAGGACAGTCTTCGTTCACTTCTGCCCTATGGCTTCATGATACGCTGATCCGGAATATACGGTACGATAACCGCGCCGGCGAGGCAGGATCGGATGACAGTCCGGACGCTTACACAATTCTCGGCGGGGCCAGCAGCAAAACCGCGGTATGCGCCGGGATCAGCAAGCTTTATCAGATGCTCTGTGAATATGTAGGAATTTGGTGTATCTATGTTTCCGGAAAAAGCCGGAAAGACCAGAAGGAGGGTATGGAATCTGATGGAGGCCGTCATGCCTGGAATATGATCCGGATCGGCAGGCAATATGCATATGTGGATGTGACCTGGGATCTGCAGGAGGATGAAAGGGAGATGCCCCTTTCTCATGCATACTTCGGGATGAGCGATGAGCAGTGTACAAGGCGTCATATTGTGGAACCCCGTTATCCGGGGATCCGGTTCCCAAAATGTCAGGAGAATAATACGCTGAATTATTATATTCGGAAAAAATCTTTTATCCGGAGCGTCAGGCAGCTGGAGCAATATATAAGGAAAATCCTTCAGGAAAAGGAACGGAAATTTTCTTTCCAGATAGACCCGGGGAGCATAGAGCATAAAATACTCAGAAGCCGTATAGAAGCATGGATGGAAAGATATTTGACGCAGGAGGCAAAGGAAGTTTCCGGATGGTCCTGGAGATGCAATGAGACGATGATGGTTTTTGATTATGTTTTAAGATACAAGTAAACCAGAGAAAAAGGAGAAACGGTCATGGCATTAAAATTAAATGAACATATTTCCAACAACACGAAACTGTATACGCTGGGGGGAGAGCCTGTTACTATCTTAAACCTGATCAGTGAGGAAGGCGGTCAGGGGGATGTTTACAAGGTATCCTGGCGGGGAAAAGAGTTTGCTCTCAAGTGGTATAACAGGTATGAGACGGATGTGGTGGGCGAGAATCAGTATTCTACCATTCTAAAGTTAACTCAAAGACCAAATCCGGAGCCAAGACTGTTTATCTGGCCCCAGGCCATTGTTACGGAGACAGGAAGAGCGGAAAAGGGGGATATGTTTGGATATGTTATGCAGCTGATTCCGGCGGAGCATTATGAGATGAAGCATTATCTCCGCTCAGACGGGGATCCCAAGCAGAAGAAGTTCGACACCTTCCATGCCATGATTTGGGCGGGGATGCACATTGTAACGGCGGTACGGGCCCTTCATCTCACCGGACTGAGCTATAAAGATCTGAACCCGGGAAATATAGCCATCCATCCAGTTACCGGGAAAGCGGTGATGGTGGACTGCGATAATATTTCTGTGGACAACGATCCCTGTACTGTCAACGGCATGCGGGGCTACATGGCGCCGGAGATTGTGCGCAGCAATTTTTCTGTGACGCCCAATATCCAGACGGACCAGTTTTCTCTGGCGATCATTCTTTTCCGGCTGTTCTACATGGACCACCCTATGGAAGGAAAACTGTGGGAGAAATTCCCCATGATCACGGAACAGGTGGAGGACGAGCTGTACTGCAGACATCCGCTCTACAATATGAATTCCCAGGATGACCGGAACCGGCCGACGGAGAACTATGCGCCCAATGTAAAGAAGCGGATGGCGCTTCTCCCGAAGATCCTTATGGAGGGATTTGAGCAAACCTTTGTCAATGGAATCGACCATATCACCGGGCGGACTCCGGAGAACCGGTGGCTGCAGATTTTAAGTTCCGCCAGGGATCAGCTCGTTTTCTTGGATCCAAAGTGCAAGACGGACCGGGTGGTTCGGTTTGACAAAAAAGAAACGATTCCAAGGGGCTGCTTGAAGCTGACTGTCAGCAAGCGGCTGAACCATGAGGTGGCTCTCTATCCCATGCAGAGCCTTTTTAAAGACGTTGTAAGCGGAGACAGAAAAGATTATACAGTTCGGATCGGCCGCGTCAGCGTTTTGCAGGGAAGCCTGGTGATGCAGAACCTCAGCGGTGGGGTGTGGAAGGTTTACAGTCCCATAGACCGGAAGATTAATCCGGTACAGAATGAAGAATGGTTTAAAGTGATGCCGGAAACACAGATCCAATTTGACGAAGTCCATAATATCGTAGGGAAAGTGGATGATCCCAGAAGGTAGGAGGAAAGCACATAAAGAAAGCCTGAAGAATTTAAATGGTAGGGCGGGAGCTTCTTTTGGAGGAAGAATTCATATCGAAAATGGAGGGATGCAGTATGGCAGATTTAGGTGATACATTGTTGGAAAACGAGCCCTTTATGGGAGGAATCGGAGACATGCCGGGGCAAAATACAAATAAAAGGGTACTGGTTCTGCTGATCGTGGATGCTACTACCTCTATGCGTGGGCAGAGCATCGGACAGGTGAATTATGGAATACAGGAATTATTCAGTGAGCTGAGAGAATATGCTTCCTCCAACCTGGTGAATCTGCAGCTTGGAATTTTAAGCTTTACCAACAGCATCCGCTGGGAGATGGAGCCAAAGGATATTCAGACCTGCTATGATGTTGTGCATATTGATGTGCGGCCGGGACTGACTCAGTATGGGGTGGTTTACCATGAGCTGCAGAAGATGCTGAATAAGAAGAATCTCCTGAATTATTCCGGCAAGCAGGCGGCTCCGGTTCTTATTTTTATGACAGACGGAGCGCCCTCGGATGTTTATCAGGATGATTTGGACGCTTTGAAAAAGAACGGTTACTTCGCCCTCTCCAACCGCTCCGCGATTCTTATGGGAGAAGGGGCAAACGATCCAAAAGCACAGGCAGCGGTGAAAGAATTCGTGTCAGACGAAAGCATGATTCTGACCGCAGGCCGTTATACAGATATTGTACAGAGTATTAAACTGGCTACGCTGCACACTTTGAAAAATGACTTTCAGGAAACCGGAACGGCAAAAATACGAATGCCAGAGAATGAGCCTTTCGGCGGAAACAGATCAGAACCAGGGGCAGATCCTTTCGGGGGAAGCGCTCCGGCAGGGGAAGCAGATCCTTTCGGGGGAAGCGCTCCGGCAGGGGAGGGAGATCCCTTCGGGGGAAGCGCTCCGGCAGGGGAAGCAGATCCCTTTGGGGGAAGCGTTCCGGCAGGGGAGGGAGATCCCTTCGGGGGAAGCGTTCCGGCAGGGGAGGGAGATCCCTTCGGGGGAAGCGCTCCGGCAGGGGAAGCAGATCCCTTCGGGGGAAGCGCTCCGGCAGGGGAAGCAGATCCCTTCGGGGGAAGCGTTCCGGCAGGGGAAGCGGATCCCTTCGGGGGAAGCGCTCCGGCAGGGGAAGCAGATCCCTTCGGGGGAAGCGCTCCGGCAGGGGAGGGAGATCCCTTCGGGGGAAGCGTTCCGGCAGCAGAGGGGAATCCCTTCGGGGACGGTAACTCAGATTCAGAAAAGGATTCCTTTGGGGGAGGCACGCTGGAACTGGAAGATCCTTTCGCCCCTAAGGGCTGACAGGATTCGGAAATCAAAAATGAAATTTGAATTTCAGAAGGGAAGTGTGACGGTATGACGAAGGAAAAAGAAGAAGCCGGAACAGGCAGCCATCTGTTTGAAGAAGAACAGATTTACAGGATGAGCTTTTCGCTGGATCAGGAGAGATACTCCGGGGAGCGGAAGGCCGGGGCGGATTCTTTTGTCGTGGCCAGTGAAGCAGGGAAAAAATTATTTGTCCTGGTACGGGAAAATGCAGCAGAAGAAAAAGCAGATCTTTCTTATGAACAGTATCCACACCTTCACGGCCCCCGCCGTGTAATCCGTGAGGAAAAACGTACCTTCATTCTGAATGATCTGTTGGAGAAACCCTTTTATGAACCGATTGAGGAAGTCCTTTTCGGAAAAGGGATCAGTCTCACCCAGAGGATCCTTCTAAGCCTTTCTCTGGCAGCAGCATGGGCAGAGCTGGAGGAAATATACGAAAAGCTTCCGGTAATGCAATTCAGGCTGGACGCAGTTCTGGTGGAGAAGAAGACTTTTTCTGTTCAGATAGACTGCGCGAAGCTGGAGAGGGAGAGCCTGCCGGATGAGACAGAACAGGAGTATGAGAAAATGGCGCGTCTGGGGCTGATGCCTCCGGAGTGGTATGAAAATCCTGTGACGGATCTTCTTGGACTTCCTCAGCTCCGGCATATTCTGGCTGTGCTTCTGTTCCGCACCCTATGTGCGTCCGATCCTTTTGACGGCGCACGGACTCTGGAAGAATATCCTTATAAATCACGGCAGACTCTCAGAAAAATTTATGGGAAAGATGCGGACTATGTTTTATATCCGGAGGGGAAGAACCGGGCGAATTCCTATATAGGCGGAACTGCTAAGGTGATTTTTAGCAGAATCTGTCCGGAACTGAAAAAATTATTTGAAAAAACTTTTCTGGAAGGCGTAAAGGATCCCCAGCAGCGTCCTGCGGCTTCCAGGTGGCTGGAGAATCAAAAACAGATGATGAACTGGTATCAGAATGCAGGGCAGGACTGGAGAATTCCGGATCTTAAGACTGGATACGGCACTTTGAAAAATCTGAATTATCTCTGCCTGGAAAACGGCGTGGTTCTCCCGGTTCTCCCCGATAAGCAGATTTGCCGGTATATGCTGGAGCCTTCGGAGCGTCCTTTCAATGAGAACATTGTTGGCTCATTCAAAAACGGAGGATATGGGCTGGAGCTTAGCTTTAACAAAGAAGAACAGCAGATGGCCGTTCCTTTGGATTTGTATGGAGGGCTGATGAAGATCTGGGGCCTGGAGGCTCAGATAAAAAGGGAACCATGGAAGGAATGAAAATAAAAGAAACAGAAGGTGATGTACATTGAACGGAGAGATTTTGGATGAGGTGGTTTTGGTGGTGGCGGATCTGTCAGGCAGTATGGCAGGACAGCCCGTTTCCAGAATGAATGTGCAGATTTCAGAACTGCTTTCAGAACTGAAAACGACCCAGACTATGGCAGCCAACAGCATCCGATTTGGATTGCTGGGCTTTCATGAAAAAAAACAATGGCTGATTCTGCCTGCCGGAGTGGATGAGCTGGATCATCTGCCAATGCTGCAGATTGGGAAAAGAAGCGATGGTTTTTTTGCCAGATCCAACTATTCCATTATGCTGGCAGAGCTGAACCGCTGTATGAATCGGGACTTTCTGTGCGGCAATCGTTCTCTGAACACGGTTCATGTCCTTCTCTTTTCAGATGGGTTCCCTACGGATTCGTGGCAGTCGCTGAAAAATGCCTCCGCTTCTTTAAAGAAAAACACGGTATTTTCAAATGAACGGTGCAGAAGGTATGTGATACAGGAAAGGGAATACAAAGGACAGGGAAATTATCGGGGAGATTTTTGGACAGATTTTGTAAATTCAAAAGAAAATATTATTCAGGCGGAACAGTTCTCAGAACTTCTGGGGGATATTTGCGGGGAGCTTTCAGGAATTAAAGATGATAATGTATTTGGCTGACAAATAAACTGGAAAGGGGAAATTAAAATGGCAGAGGAATTTGACTTTTTTACAGGCGGAATAGAGGACATGAGCGGAATCGGGACGCAGAAAAATCTTCATATGATTTTTGTCGTGGATAATTCCGGAAGTATGCGGGGAGAAGGCCGTATGGATGCAGTGAACGAAGCCTTCCGGAGAATGATACCCGCACTGCAGAAAATGCAGGACAGTGTACAGGACGCATTTAAGATTTATATTTCCATTATGGCATTTAACGAAGATCCGGAGTGGGTCACAGCCCCCGCAGAGATCGCTTACTATGTACATTCTCCCATTGCAGCCAGTCAGTATGTAACATATTACAGCCGTGCCTTTCAGGAGCTGAACAGGAAGCTGAGCCGCAGCGAGTTTCTGGGGCAGGGAGGAAAGATGGCTGCTCCTTATATTATGCTCCTTACAGATGGGGCGCCTACAGAAGGGGATAACTATGAGAGCGCTTTGGAAGAGCTGAAGCATAACGCATGGTTTAAGCTGGCCCAGCGCTATGCAGTACTTATCGGAAAAGATACCATCAATGACCCTAATGCCCGCAGGGCGGTTAAAAGTTTCGTGGACGGCAATGAAGAAGGCATTATTGACGCGGCGGATGCCGAGGCAATTGCCCAGAGCGTCAGTGCCAAGACCCTTATTATTATGGATCAGATGACGCAGCGCCGGGGCGCTGCGGGAGGAGGGGAGATTCCCAAGGGCTCAGATCCGCAGTCCGTTTTTGGGGAGTTTCCAGAAGGAGATGACACGGATGTTTTATTCCCGGACTTTGATACAGAGAATCCGGATGGAGGCACGGATCCTTTTTTTGATCCGGATTTGCAGTTTTAACGAAAGGAGGGAGCTGCCGCAGATGCCTCTGCCGGGAACTGCGGCGGGAGAGAAGAATGCCAAACAGCTTTGAAGAATTACTGAAGGGACAGGAATATCTTGGAACCATGGGGGATATGCCGGGGACGGCCTCACAAAAATCTATGCTGATGATTTTCATCGCGGATAATTCCGGAAGTATGTATGGAGAGCGGATGGCCAGCCTGAATCAGGCTTTTCGGGAAATGGTTCCTGTGCTGCAGAAGATACAGATGGATGTAAACGATGCGTTTGAATTAAGCATTGCGGTCCTTGTCTTCGGAACGAACGCCCACTGGAAGGTGGAGCCCACACCGATTCTGCAGTATGTACACACGGACATCGACTCTAATGGGGGAGGGACAAATTACGGCAGGGCTCTGAAGGAGCTGCAGAGCAAGCTGACCAGGCAGGAATTCATGGCGCATACCGGAAAGATAGCAGAACCCTATATTTTGCTGATGACAGACGGACAGCCCAATGATAATGGATATGAGAGTGTCATTGAGGAGCTGAACAGGAATCTGTGGTACAGCCATGCTCAGAGGTACGCGGTGCTGATCGGCAAGACTGCCATTAACGATGCAAAAGCACGTGCAGCGGTAGAGGCTTTTGTTTCAGATAAAAAAGAAGGGATTGTGACGGCGGAGGAAGCAAAGAAGATTGTGGAGGTAGTCAGCGCGAAAACCATCCACACCATTAAAAATATGACGATGCGCACACCTCATCTTGGAGAGGAGCAGGAAGTAAGAAAGACGGCGTCTTCTGGGAACAGTGCTTTTTCAGATGCCGCGCCACAAGGGGATAGTGAGAACCCTTATGGGGACAGCTGGGATTTCGACAATCTGGATCCATCGTCTATTTATGGAGATGATTACGTCTTTTAGAAGATGGAGGGCAGGCTGCGGGATGCCGGACAGAATGGAAATGCAGGGGGCAGCAGAAGATGGGATTTAAAGTGTTCGGAAATTGTTTAAACGAAATAGATATCAGACCGAGAAGCGGCTGGCCGTTCGCTCCTTTATTTTCAGGGGGCTTTCTCGAAACAGCGCAGGAAAGATATTTTTGCAGATATACCTATGGGATTGCCAATAATCCGGAACGTGCCGCAGTGGTTCTGTGTACCGGCAGAGACAGCAAGGCAGGCCAGATCGGGGTGAACTGCGCGCTGGAGGAAGGACTCCGTATTCTGAAACGGTGGGCGAACTCTCCGGGAAGAGACCCTTATCCTCTTTTAAGTGATATGGTATATAACTGGCAGCAGAGAGTAATGGAAGAGAGCAGGCAGGAGGGAATGCGCATATCCCCAGGCAGGGATCTGGGCTTTTTTGCTCCTGGCTTTCTGGCTGCTGTGGGAACGGAGCATGAGACTTTCTTCGTCCAGTGCGGAGGCGGCAGCATTTTTTATAAAAGGGACGGCAGACTGCAGCAGAAGGTGATGAATTTCAGAACAGCGGGCAGAGGAAGCCGGGGTTTCTTCAGCGGAGGGGACAAGATCTTCTGTGGCAGAGTGCCGGGAGTGCCGGAAGCGGTATTTATGGTTGCAGCAGGGGAATCTGAACCGTCAGAAAGCGATCTTGGCCGTTTCTTGAACCAGGCTGCCAGAATGAGCTCCAGGATTTCTAAAGAGGAGATCCTGCATTTGTTGGAAGAAGCAGGAACAGATAGGAAAGATGAGGCAGTCTTTGCTGCCGCCGGTTTTTATGTTGAGCCCTTATCTGACACTGCACGGAGCCCTTCAGCTTTTCGGGAAGAGCCTCTTCCGAGGCAGACGGCGGCACCCAAAAGTCATCAATTTTGGGAGAAGAAACGAAAAAAAGAACTCAGACAGAAACAAGAAGCACTCCAGGCTCTGAAAGGTCAGCTTCTGCAGGCTGAGCAGGAAAAGGAACGGCTGGAATCTCACGGGGACATAATTCGGGAGCAGCTTAGGAGGCTTGAGGAAGACTATGAAAGCGTTCAGAGACGCCTGGAGAAAAATGAAAAATACATTGAACGGAAAGAGGAGCAGTGCAGGGCAGGAGATGAAGGATAAAGGAGATGCCGGTATGAATTACACAGTGTTCAGCGCACATACGATCGGAAAGTCCCATATCCGGGCAG
The DNA here is from genome assembly GCA_018712785.1 of Candidatus Choladousia intestinavium. Classification (GTDB taxonomy): domain Bacteria; phylum Bacillota; class Clostridia; order Lachnospirales; family Lachnospiraceae; genus Choladousia; species Choladousia intestinavium. The sequence goes on from DVGK01000042.1 coordinate 27,577, forward strand.
GCATGGGATGTGAAGATTACTCGGAACACTACAGGGATCCGGAGGGAAGATATATGATAGCGGTAATCTGTGACGGGCACAGCGATCCCAAATGCTTCCGAAGCGCAAGAGGAGCCAGGATGGGATGTGAGGCGGCCGTCCGGATTTTAAAAAATTTGTTTGAAAATTATTTGGAGGACAGCGGCCCTGAGGCTCTGCAACGGTTCCTGGACAGAAAAGGAGAAATATCAGCCAGAGTCAGAGCGGGAATCCTTCAGGAATGGAATCAGAAGGTTTCGGAAGATCTGAAAGCGAATCCCATCACCAAGGAAGAGTACGCTTCTCTGGATACTCCTCAGTACCGTTCCGCCATGAGGTATTATCAGGAGGGAAAAGGGCTGAATAATATTTATGGGGCGACGCTGATCGCGGCGGCGGCCTGCGGGGATTTCCATCTGGCGATGCAGATCGGGGATGGGATCGCGGTGCGTCTGGAGGGCCGGGGAGTTTATACAGTGCCTCTTCCGGAGGATGACAAAGAGGAGATGGAAGGTCCGGCCTCTCTGTGCGATACAGACCTTTTAAGCCGGGAGAAGGCTTTCAGGCTGGAAATTTTCCAGGGGCTTCCACAGGCCATGTTTGTTACCTCGGACGGAATCGGAGATACGCCTCTTTCCATCAATCTCAGGGAGAACCTCTGCTTATTCCACAGGGAGCTGCTTGAACGAGGGGAAGAGGCAGAGCGGGAAGGGTTAACGGAACTGAATGAAAAACAGGAGAAATGGCTGGAGGATTTTATTTCTTTTTATTCCAGACAGGGCCTGGAGGACGACTGCTGTCTGGGAGGCTTTTTTGATTCCGGGAGCCCTGCGGAGGATGTGGCGCTGACCAGGGAAGAAATCGAAAAATTCCGCCGGGATTTGGAGAGGGAGCGCAAAGAGAGACAGGATCGGTATCATAATACAAAGAATAAGCTTCAGACAGCTCTTGATGAGAATCAGGACAAAATCCAGACCTTGGATCGGCAGATTGCCTCTCTGAAAAAAAGGATTGAAGATCTTGAGAAACAGCTGAGTCTGGAAAAGACAGAGTCGGAGAATATTCGGAATGTGATAGAGCGAAGCGAGAAGGATTATATGAAAGCGGAAGCCGACTATGACAGGCAGAGAAGCTACATAGCAGGAAAAGCGGAGGAGGAAGGAAAGACACTTTCCTCTGGGGTTTCTGAAGAAAAGGAAGATGAAGAAAAGAACTGGCCCAGACTGCAGGTAAAAGGAATAGAGGAGGATAAAACCGAGAGCACGGAAAATCAGGAATGGAATCCCCTTCTTTCAAAAAGCGGGGATGAGGGAGGCGGGCAATTATGAGCGGGCCCAAGCTCAGTCAGGCGGAGATCGAGCGCCGGCAGAGAGCCAGGCTGGAAAACCAGCGGGAGGAATATCTGCGCGGCGCAGCCGGCCTTCAGCAGCAGAAGGACCAGATTTGCCAGTGGCTGGCTGGCGAAGCGTTCCAAAAGCTGCGCGGGGAAAGCACAGCTGCGGCAGACGCTGTTCGCAGAGAGCTGGAAGAGGGAATGAGCCGGCTGGAGGAGATACCTGTTCCGGATATGCAGACTCTTGACTCGTATCCGGGTACGCTGGCCCAAGCGGAACAGAAGAACAGAGAGAGATTTTCCGGTCTGGAGCGGATTATCCAGAGAGAAGAGCAGCGCCTGGCCGCGGCAGGACAAAGGCAGTCCGGAAGGAAGTGGGAGGAGAGACTCAGCAGGCTTATCCAATATGCAGAGGTGGATCGGCCGACGGCCTCCGGCGTGATCGGATTTGATTTTGACGGAGAAATACAGGAGCTTCGCGGACAGCTGTTCTGGCTTGCCAGGAATTTAAAAGAGGGCTGTATCCCTGGACAGAAGCGGATGCGGGCGCTGTCCGAAAAAGGAAGCAGGGAGCTGGAGGCATACGCCAGCGATCCGAATCTGCACAGCAGAAGAGAGCAGGCAAAGCTTTTAGTGGAGAAGCTGCTGAATGAATGGCAGGAAGAGCTGCGCAGAATCCGAAGCATGGAGACGCGTTATAATGAATACTGTATCCTGGCCGGAGTGGTTCATATAAGCCCCAGGCCCGCAGAAGATTTCGCGGGAGAGAAAGAGCTGGATAAGGAGATAAAACGCCTTAAAGATATTTACCGCCGGAAGGATGAAATGGACTATATCGCTACCCAGATCAATGAGGTCATGATTGAACTGGGATATCAGTTTGTCAGCTCTAAGGTTCTGCGGCGGAAAAACGGAAGTGAATACGACTGCTCCCTCTATCAGGCGGACGAGGAGGCGGGAGTCAGTATCTATACGGATGAAAGCGGCGCAGTTATGATGCAGATGACGATGCTGGGGGAGGGCGCGGCTACGAAGGAAGAGGAAGAGATCAGCTATCAGAGGCAGCTGGACTTCTGCAGCGCTCATCCGGACATTGTGGAGGCATTGGCCAGGAAAGGCGTGCTGCTTAAGCAGGTAAATTATCTCCCGCCCTCTAAGAAATATACTGTGAAGAGACAGATAACGCAGGAGAGCGGTGCGAAAGTAGTTGACAGGAGACGGAGACGACGTGGGAAGCAAAAGGTGCGCAGTATGCAATCATCTTAATGAAGAAGGAAGAATTTACTGCAGGTTCTGCAGAGCTTTTCTGGGAGCGGATACGGGCCAGAAAATAGTGCGGAAAAAATCTATATGGGAAATCCGGGAAGGTCAGATAGAAAACGAAGAGACGGAGAGAAGGCCGTTTCTTCCAAAAGCGGGCGAAAGAGAAAAGAAGATTCAGGCAGACGAAGAAAGCGGCTGGCTTTTTATCTGCCCTGTATGCGGCCGGCAGTATCCGTCTGCAGGAGGGAACCGTCCTTTGCTTTGTACTGCCTGCAGTTATTTTTTTACGGAAGAGGACAAGCCGGTCCAAAGGCAGAGGGCTGCAGAAAAAGAGAAGCTGCGGCAGCCGGACAGGACAGAGGAAAAAGAAATCTCCTTCCGCAGACAGAATACCGGACCAATGAGAAGGCGAGGAGAGGATATATCCAGCATGAGACTGATCGGACTGTCTGAAAACGCTCCTTTTGTTCTGAATGTTTCGGAAAAAGGCAGCATTTTAGGAAGCAATGGAAATTTGCGTCCCGAATTGTTCAGAAGCGGGCGCTTCCGGAAGGTCATGCCTCAGCATCTTATGATCTGGCATACCCAGGCGGGGTGGTATCTGAGGGCTCTCAAGGGAAGAACGCTATATAATGGAGAAGAAATGAATCTGGGAGTCTGCAGACGTCTGGCGGACGGAGATTTTCTGAATGCCGGGGATTGCAGCATCCGGGTGGAAATTACCAGAGGAAGAAAGAATGACTGAAGAAGTACTGTATCTTGACCGGGTTCTCTGGCCGGTGACAGCCCTGGGGCCGGGAAATCGTGTGGCTCTGTGGGTCTCCGGCTGCCGCCGCCGCTGTCTTGGCTGCGCGAATCCGGAGCTGTGGGAGAGAAGGCCGGGACAGAAGATTTTGGTTTCAAAGGCGGCAGATTTTCTGGATAGGATTTGGAGGGAAAAAAATCCGGAAGGGCTTACCATTACCGGAGGAGAACCCTTCGATCAGGCCGGGGGACTGGCCAAGGTGCTGGAATGCAGCAAGGCTTCATGGGGGGACGTTTTAATTTATACCGGATACAAAAGAGAGGAGCTTTTGCGGGATCCGTACAGGAAAGCGCTGCTTCTGAAGGCAGACGTCTTGATCGACGGCCCGTATATAGAAGAACGGAATAATCCTTCCGCTGTGCTTCGGGGCTCAGAAAATCAAAGGATTTTCTTCAGAGATGCTCAGACAGAGAAAAGATACAGGAAATATATGGAAGAGGGCCGTCAGATACAGAATTTTGTTTATGACTATCAGATTTTGTCTGTAGGGATCCATCAAAGAGGAGAGCGACTGTCAGCAGAAGCGGAGGCCGGAAGGCCTTCAGGACAGACAGAATCAGGAAGAAACAGGAGATGGGAAAATGAGGGTGGGCAAAAATAAGTGGGAAAGAGAGCTGGCTGTTTTTGGACAGCTGAACAGCGCGATTGTGCTGACAGGAAATATTTATGACATTATCCCCTATTACAGCGGAGAAAAAATTGCTGCTCTGTATACGATGGAGCAGTATTTGTACCGTTACTTTAAGGAACGGCAGTATCAGAATGTCCTGGGCTATGATATGGTGCAGGGCTTTTATGAAATTGGGGAAAATGATGCCGGGCTTCAGGAGCTGACTGAGCTGATCCGGGAAGACCGGCAGAACGCAAAATCTACCGGTCAGGAACAGCCGGGGCTTAATTATACCCTTCATCAGTACGGAAACCAGAAATGCTTGGTTCCGGATTCTATTGAGGACGCCGCACACATGATCCAGCTTCTGATGAACCACAGCCGATATCCTGTCGGGCTGATTATTCAGTTTACGTCGCAGATGGTGGCAAGGCCTGACGATCTTTCCGTAGATGAACGGATGGCATTTCTTTATCTGCGCCGGGGCGCGGAGAAGGCCCGGAGACTGCAGACAGCCCAAAAGGAAGCGGGAACATCCAGCCGCAATACAGTAACGGTGAATCAGATGTTTCTCCTTACAGATAAGCTGAACGATCTTCCGGCCTGGTTTTACCTGGCATTTCCCCAATTAAAGATTATAAATATTGAGAAGCCGAATTACCGAGCCAGAGAAGAGTTTATCCGGCAGATGGCTGTTTATTTTAACGGCTACCAGACGGCGCAGTCCCAGCAGCAGAAAGTTTTTCTGGATCGTTTTGTGGGGCAGACGGAGGGCTTTACTTATACAGATCTGAACAACGTGCGTATTATCGCGCAGAAACAAAGGTACGGGATTCAGCATGTAGATCGGGCGGTGATGCTTTACCGGCATGGGGTGCAGGAAAATCCCTGGACGCAGATGAACGCGGGAGAGCTCTCCTCCCTGGAGGAAAAGATCGGACGGCAGGTTCTGGGGCAGCCCATGGTGGTTCGCCAGGCCGTGGACATCATAAAGAGGGCTGTGACCGGAATCTCAGGTCTTCAGCATTCCAGTTCCTGGTCAAAGCCCAGAGGGATTATGTTTCTGGCCGGACCTACGGGGACAGGAAAGACCGAGCTGGCGAAAGCCATCACTAAGCAGATTTTTAAGGATGAGCGGAATATGATCCGCTTTGACATGAGCGAATACCGGCAGGCCCAGTCGGATCAGAGACTTCTGGGAGCGCCTCCGGGATATGTAGGATACGAAGCGGGAGGACAGCTGACGAATGCGGTGCGGGAGCATCCTTTTTCTGTGCTTCTGTTTGATGAGATTGAAAAAGCACACCCTTCTCTGATGGATAAATTTCTCCAGATTCTGGAGGATGGCCGTATTACGGACGGCAGAGGAGAGACCGTTTACTTTCAGAACTGCCTGATTATTTTCACCAGCAATCTGGGAATCACCAAGCCATCTGAGACAGAACCGGGACGCCGGACAGTGAATGTATCGTATGAACAGGATCAGGATTACGAGACGGTGCGAAGAAAGGTGATAGAGGGAGTGCAGTCCTATTTCAATGAGGAGCTTGGCAGACCGGAGCTTTTGAACCGTATCGGGAATAATATCCTGGTGTTTGACTTTATAAGGGAAAACAGCCTGAAGGGAATTCTGCAGAAGCAGCTGGACAACGTGAAAGAAAGACTGCTGCAGGATCATTCTATTTTGCTGCAGTTTGGCCCGGAGGCACAGAAAAAAATTTATCTGTACGCCAGAGAACAGCTTCCTAAAGGCCAGGGAGGCCGGGGAATCGGCAATGCAGTGGAAGAAAAGGTGCTGAATCCTTTGGCCCGATATATTTTCGATGAGCAGGCCGGAGCGGGAGAAACCATCCTGGTGCAGGATATTGTGGAAGACAGCCTGGGACTTCCCAGCGTCAAAGCGGAAAGGAAGAGAAGTTAAAAGATGCAGATGCTGAAAACGGGAAGTATCGTACAGGGAAAAAAACAAAAGTATCAGATCGGACAGAATCTTTCCGGGACGGTTAACAGCTTATCTTATCTGTGCCGGGGGGAAGACGGACGTACGTACCGACTGAAGCTTTATCAGAAGGAGGCGCCTATGCTGGGGGCGGCCAGGAAGCGTTTTCTTTCCCTTCCTCCGACTCCGGGCCTGGCCTTTCCGGAGGATGCAGGCGGGGAGTCGGGAATGGAGTTCGATGTATACGGGAACCAGGGAGCGGATCTGTCTTCTCATAATGTTGGAATACAGGAATTGGCGCGCTGCGTGATTCCGCAGGTGAATTACGGCCTGTATCAGGCTCACAGAGCGGGGATTCTCATCCGGGATATTCAGCCGGCACATATTCTGTTCCAGCCGGGAACCGGGAGGGCCTGTCTCTCCTGCTTTGATAATCTTGCCGTCCTCTCCGGCGGCGCCACGGCCACACAGGCTCCGGCAAAAGGAATTTCACTTCCTTATTATCCTCCGGAATATCAGTCTATGGGGTGGAGTGTCTATTCGGATTACTATGCTTTCGGCATCGCTCTGCTGGTGAGTCTGAGAGGGAATTCTCTTTTTGCCGGGATGACAGGACAGCAGCTCCAGGAAAAAGCCAGACAGTGGAAGCTTCCAGGCCTGGACCGGGAGTTCCTCTCCAAAACTCCATACAGTGTGCTCAGCGCGGAGCAGAAGCTTCTGTATCTGATTCTGGGGCTTACGATTCCGGATCCCCACAAGCGTTGGGGATATGGCGAAGTGCGCTGTTGGAGCGCGGGGGGCGAGCTTCCTCTGATTCAGACAGGAGAAAAAGTCCGCTACGAGATGACATCGCCTTTTACCGTGAATGGGAAAAAATGCTGGGATTACAGCCAGCTGGGAAGAGAGCTGCTGAAGCGGGGGAGCAGTTCAGAGAAAGAGATGAACGGTCTTTTAAAGCATCTGCAGGGACAGAATAAAAAGCTGGCAGCCAAAATCAGCCAGCTCCTGAACCAGGACGGTATTTCCGATCAGGGGAAGGTGTTCCGAACCGGTTATACTCTGGCTCCGGGAACGGGAGGCTTCTGGTGGGAGGGCGTGTGCTACCAGAATACAGCTCAGTTGATTGCGGATGCGCAGAAGAAGGGATCTTCCATGCTGGAGCAGATGCTTTCCCAGGGCTGCTTTTCCTTCCTGTTGGAGCTTCGGGGAATTAAAAACAGCAGCCAGAAACAGAATTTGGAGCGGTTTCGCCAGATGGAGCAGTGGGAGAGAGAGGAAAAAGGAAAGGGCGCGGCCCGTTTTATAATGCAGATGGGAACCGGAAAGGAAAAAGGTTTTCAGGCGGCCGGGAAATTTTATGCTTCCCTGGAACAGCTTTTTTCAGATTATGAAAAAAGAGGAAGCCAGCTGAAGGCTCTGAGCCCGCAGCTTCTGAAAAGCCAGATCTTCCAAGGCTGGGCCTGGTCCAAAGGATATGGGGAGGCGGCAGCTGCCGCGGCCAAGGAAGGGACCAGCAAGGAGAAAGCTTTTTTCGCTCTGCTGGCGCTGGGAGAAAAGCTCACCTCCGAGAAAGGGAAAAAATTAAGCCGGAGACTCTGGCTTTACTGGGGCGCCGATGCGCCGGTTTCCTGGCTTCTGCAGCATATGGACTGGTATGAAGTAGAGGCCGGGTATGATGCCGGGTTCGCCAGGCAGAAATGGTCAGAAGCGTGTACTCTGGAAGAGCTGAACCGGAATTCCGCGATTATGAATGCGGCGTATCAGAATTTTGTAAGGAATACAGAATCCAATCCCATCAGCCTTCAGTGCGGTATACCCACAGATCGGGACAGACCCATCCGGCCGAAGCGCGCAGAGGCATTCTTCTGCTGTACCTGGAATCAGATGGAGGTGTCTCCGGATTTTCTGCGCCAGATGGGGGAGCCCATCCAGAAGGAGAAGATCCGGCAGTGGACCGGAGAGGCAGCACAGGAGACACAGAAGTGGTTGTATAGTGAAAAGCAGAGCGCGTCCGGCAGCCAGGCGGCCCTGAATGCTTCGGGTATGAAAAAAGGGGAGGGAGGAGCTGTAGCCGCTATGGCCGCATGGCTTTTGTTCAGTGTGTACCTCTTCCTGCTGTGCCTTCCCCATGCCGGAATCCTGCTGGGAATGGTTCTGCTTCTCGTTTCTGCCGCCTTTCCTCTTTTCGTACTGTCCTGGTGTTATACGAGAAATATGCGGCGCTCGCAGACAGCCGCAAGGCAGAATCTGCTGAACATTCATCTTTCCAGACTTCAGAAGCTGGAGCAGGAGGCCAAGTCTTTTGAAAATCAGGTAAGCAGCACGCTTCTGGCGGGAAATGGGTGCCCGGTTTTAATAAAAGAGCCTGTAACTTCCTTCCAGATGACTCTGGGAGCCGCAGGAATAGAAAATGAAATGCGGGGCAGAGGCTATAAGGCAGCCTTTATTCTTTCCAGTATTGCGCCGGTGGAAATGATGATTCTGTCAGAAACACTGCATTATCCTACCTTTCTCAGCGCCGCCGGATACTGCGGCATCGCGTCGTTTTTAATTGTTTACGGAGGAGGGCTGTCTGTTGGCAAAGCGGTAAAAGGGTTTTTATTTATTGCGATTTCAGCCATGATTCTTTACGCGATCTTCCACAGCTGGATGCTGGCGGGGGCCATTGCCATCGTGGTGGTTGGTTTTGTGGTTCTGCAGTATTTCTAAAGTCCAGGCTCAAAAAAAGGAATGTGGGGAAAGAAGAGGAGGTAAAAAATGGGATATAAAGAACTGACATCCCAGTTTCAGCAGATGGAATCCAGGCTTCAGACCCTGGCGCCCAGGCTTTCAGAGTACAGAAGCCAGGCAGCTCAGGCGCAGAACGCTGTAAATCGGGCGCAGGATACTGTGGATGCGGCCCGGGACGCCGTAAATACGGCTCAGGGAGATGTGAACGCGATGCAGGCAGAATATTCTCACTATATGAGCTACAGCAGCCGGAACCTGGACGAACAGCATGAACAGCAGCTTCAAGCTATCCAACAGGAGCTGGGAAGGAGGCTTTCCGCAGCCCAGTCCCGGCTCAGCGCAGCGAAATCTCAGCTTGGGGCGGCCCAGTCTCAGCTTCAGGCAGCAAAGGGAGAGCTCTCTTCAGCGAAGTCAAAGCTGGCACAGCTGGAATCCCTTCTCAGAGATCTGGCCGGCGGATACGGGCAGATAAAGAGTCAGGCTGCCAGAGACATTCCTAAGCTGGAGGCGGCCGCGGCAAAGGTCAATGCGCTGATGGATAACCGGTACGGCAGCGGACTTTCCTCTGTCAAGGCTCAGATCCGGACCCAGTGGGCAGGTACCCAGAAACTGAGCGTCTACTGCGATCAGAGGATCCGTCAAATCCAGAATGCACTAAACAGTGGGTCCGGAGAGGGGGAGCAGAGAGTGAGAGGGAGAGAAGAAGGAAGATCCCGCTGACAGGCGGAAAGAAAACAGAATTTCAGGAGGGAATACTTATGAGCATGAGAGATCTGGAGCAAAACGCGGAAGGCCTTAAAACAAGAGTAAAGGAGAAAGTAAAGGAGGCCCAGGAGATGCGTCAGGAGGTAGAAGCCTTTAAGGCGGAGCTTTCCGGTATGCCTGGAGGCCTGGATGCAGAGATCGTCAGCGCAATTCGGGAGTCAGAGGAACAGGGAAGACAGGAGGCGATTTCTGATATCGATAATGTAGAGCGCCAGGCAGATCAGGACCAACAGGAGGGCCAGAGAGTTCAGAGCGAAGTGGACAGCAAAATACAGGAGAACAATACAGCAGCGGGAAAGCTGGAATCCGCCAGAGGCAATAAATACGGAAAGGGCGTGGAGGGAGCCATCCGCTCCATTGAGACGAATAACGCGCAGGGGGAACAGATTAAATCCGGCCTGGAAGCAGCCATGCAGGAGGCTATGTCTGATCTGAATACAGCTAAAAGCGGAATCTGATAAATGGAGGAGCAGGGAATGGACGTACAGTACTATACGCTGGATCAGATACCGGACTTTACCATGGCAAAATACAGTATTCAGGAAAGCGGGAATGTAGAGGAGGTCCTGAAGCAGCATGGAATCTTCTATCGGCAGCTTCACAGACGGGGGCTGCTTTTTGGAGAAAGCTATACCCTCCTTTACCAGTATGATCCGGCCAGAGCTCCGGGAAAGAAGATGCAGATCTTTTTCAGGATCGAGAGTAAAAATATGATTGCCTCTATGGAGCCTTTCCTTCACGCTACGGCTCTTGCGGAGGGATTTCCGCTAAAAAGCTGCAGGATAGACCGGCAGGAGGCAAAAAAATACTCGCATCTGGCGGTCCTCTGCAAAAAATCCGGGATGATTGCCTCCTCCCTGCCGGGAAGCATGGACAGCTTTTATGTGGTAGACAAGTGGAAAGGCAATGAAAAAGGACGCCTTATGGGATTGTTTCGGCTGATGAAAGCTCTGAACCGGCCCTGTGCCTATTCAGTAAGGCTCTTTCCCCAGGAGCTGTCCAGACAATACCGGGAGATCTTCCAGAAGCAGATGAAGTGGATGCGGCCCATGACAGGGGGAGGAGGGCTTCTGGCTCAAAAAGATGAAAATGCGGAGAAATGCATAAAACGGTATGAGGAAATGCTGGACAGCTTAAGGGAAAATCCTCATTTTTACTGTGAAATCAGCGCATACGCCCAGGACACTGAGACGGTGAAGCTGCTGGTGGATGCGGCAGCGGCCGAAGCGGTGGAGGAGGGTAATTATCAGGTGTTTACAGCAGGAAGCAGCGGAAAAGAGGTTTATCAACCCCTGCTGCCCCATCCCATGTATATTCCCAGGGAAGAGCAGGCTGTGGAGGGAGCGGAATACTGGCACGGGCTTTTTCTGCTGAAAGAGATGGTGCCCTTTGCCTGCCTGCCGGTGCTGTATCCGGGAGAGAGTATTGAGATTCCAAAAGAAACGGCGCCTGTTTATGAACGGGATGGTCTGCATCTGGGAAAAGACCAACAGGGATATGATGTATACGTTCCTTTTGATTTGCTGCCTAAGCATGCTTTCTTGGCAGGCGTGCCGGGAAGCGGAAAGACTTTTACTATGCTCCATCTGGCGTCACAGCTTGCCAGCCGGAAGAACAAGCGGCCGATTCTGGTACTGGAGCCGGCCAAGCAGGAATACCGGGCCCTGGCCTGGAATCCGGAGGTATATGATCTTACTGTTTTTGCGCCGGGAGGCAGTGGTTCTTTTCCGCTGCGGATTAATCCCTTTGAATTTCCCAGGGGAATGAAGCTCTCAGAGCACATTGTGAATCTGAGGCAGGTTTTCATCGGCGCTTTTGATCTGGAACCGCCCATGCCCTTTCTTCTGGATCAGGGAATCGAGAATGTATACCGGGCCTGCGGATGGTATCCCTTTGATTATAATGATTTTGATGAAGAGGGAAGGAATAAAAAGCCCTATCCCAATATGCAGATGCTCTTTGACGAGGTGGAGAAGCTGCTGAATGCTTCTGACTACGCGGAGGAGGTGCGGAATAATCTTAAGACGGTTCTGCAGGTGCGGATCGGAAGCCTGGTCAGCCGGGAGACCGGCAATGTGTTTAATGTGCCTGCCTCTACCTTCCGTCCGGAGGAATGGATGCAGCATTCCTGTGTGCTGGAGCTGGAATCCCTGGGAAAGGACGCGGCGAATTTCCTTACGCTCCTTCTGGCTACGATTATCCGGGAGCTGATTAAGCAGAACCCCCATTCCGAGATTTCCCCCCGGCACATAATCTTTTTTGAGGAAGCCCACAACTTGATCGGCCCGGCCACGGAAGCCACTCAGAACGGCGGAAATGCCAAGGTGGCCTCTACAAAATTTATTGTGGATATGCTGGCGGAGGTGCGGGCTCTGAAGGAGGCCATTGTGATTGCGGATCAGCTGCCCACAGCTTTAGCGCCCCAGGTGACGAAGAACACTTCTCTTAAAATCGGTCTTCGAATTACTGCTCAGGATGACAGGGAGATGCTTGCCTCCACCATGTCGGCGGACGGGGTGCAGCTGGAGCAGATGGCGCTGTTTCGTCCGGGCCAGGCCCTTTGCCTTTACGAGAAGGTTCAAAAGCCCTTTGAGGTGCGGATCACTCCTTATCAGGGAAAAGCGGAGTCTCCGGATAATGAGACACTGTATGAGCTCCAGAGAAAAAAGCCCACCTATATTGAATGTATGCAGAGGGATATGGAGATTATGTGCCAAAAGCTGGAGCTTAAGAAGGACAAAATAATTGATAAATGGAAAACTTATATGGAAACCGGCATAGAGCTGGAGGAGCTGAAAAAGAAAATATGGGCCATAGAGGATTCCGGGAAGCGGCAGGAGTTTTTGAAGAAGTTTAAAGAAAAGCAGGAGGAGCTGTATCAGGGGAAAAAGCGGGTTTATAAAGAGCATTTGGAACTGATCCTGGAGTTTGGGGAATATGTGCGTATGAATCAGCTGATGCGGGAGAAGGGCGTGCCGTATCTGGCGGAAGAACAGAAAAATTTTCTGGACTGTATTGAGGCATGTGATAATGTTCCCTCCTACCCCATGGAGGGCTTGAAAAATGAGGCCGGGCTGGAGCTGACGGTCATGTGGAAAAATATGAAAATGCGGCGGTAAGGATAAGAAAACTTTTGGGAAGGGGCGGGAGCGTGAACTTGGATTCTCTGTTCAGCGGCGTAAAAGCCTGGCAGGAAAAAAAGAAGGAAAATACGGCAAACCAAAAGGAATTCAAGAAAAGCCTGGAGAATTTTCAGGAGGCGGAAAGATTTTCCGGAGGTTTGGATGAGGAGATTCAAAAAGAATTTCAGGAGCTTGGGAGGAATTACCGGGAGGAAGCCAGTCTGCTGGAAGAGGAATGGGAGATGCTGGAGGCAGAGCGCGGCGGCATGCAGAACGAGATACAAAAGAAACTGGAGGAACTGGAACAGGCAAGGAAAAAACTGGAAACAGCCGCCTCCGGAAAGTATGGGGAGCATTTCCGGGAAGCTCTGGCAGTGTGCGATCGTTCGATTCAAAGCTACAGGGAGCTTATGGCCCTGATTGAAGCGGAAGCCGGAGAATGTCAGGGAGACGCGGCCGCTGCAAGGGCAAGCCTCCAGAAAGAAAATGTGCTGCTGACGGAGCTTCAGATCCAGGAGTCTGCAATTTCTATGCTGGTTTCGATTACGAAAGAGCAGAGGGCGGCTGTGAGCTATTATACAGGAAGCGGATATAAACAGACGAATCCTTACCTGCGGCGTCAGGCCCCAAGGCCGGATGACAAGGTGTTGGATCAGATTCAGGCTCTGCACAGCCTTTTAAGCGAACAGCAGACGAAAAGGCCCGTAACGGTATACCGGGGAGTTTCCCATGATACTCCTATGATAAGCGGAAGCAAAAGAGGGCTGAATACATATTCAGATGAAGAATTATATGGTAAATTATTAGTAGACGGTGCCTTTGTCAGCACTAGTCTGCGGGAAGACAGCGCTTTTTCCGGAACTATGCTGGTGCTGGATCTGCCTGTTGGCACAAGAGGCGCCTATGTGGGAGATATCAGCACGCTGCAGCATGTAGAACGGGAATTTCTGATGGATAAGGATCAGGCGTTTCGGGTAACCAGGGTAGAAAGACGAAATGGAAAGCGCTATATATACGCAAAATCATTAAGAAAATAGGGATTTGGCAAAGTGAGGGATGTAAAGATGGATGACTATTCAAACTACAAAGACGGAGACCTGGAAATCTGCGATGTACTGTGTGACGCATGCGCCTTCCGGATTCCGGAGGATTTATCACGATGCAGGAAATATCCGCAGGGGAAACCGGAAGAGACGCTGGATCCGGATTATTTCTGCCCTCAGTTTGCGGTGACAGAGCTGGATTTTGACAGGACAGGGGAAGAGAGCCATGGATGAATTTTTGCAGAAAAGCATGGAGTCTGTACCGAACATGCGGGGAGAACTTTTAGGCATGCTGGAGAGATTTGACAAAAGAATTATGGTTTTCCGGAAGCAGTATGAGGAGCTCTGCCAGCGCCAGAGCCAGGATCTGGCGAATCGGGCAGGCAGCAGCAAAGGAGCGCTGAATGCCCTGGCCCGTCAGCAGGAGCAGGCGAGAAGGAAGCTGGAGCAGGAGAGGGACGCAGTAATTCAAAAGCTGGAGGATGAGGTACGGAGCGCCCAGCAGAAAAGGATTCGCCTGGATCAGCAGACAGAGGAAAGCTATCATCAATGGGAAAAAAACTATCAAAACCAGCTGGATGCCAAGAATTCCGAGGATTACAGAAGAAATCGGGAAAATGACAAATTTTTAAATGAATTAAGGACAGTTCGGGACAGTGTAAGAAATATTTTGGGGGAGTCCAGGTATGACAGAATTGTACAGGGTACGTCAGCGGCGCCTTGCCGGGACGATGCCCAGGCTCAGGCAGTTCTGCGCAGATATGAGCAGGGAAACCGAACAGAAACAGAGGAAGAGATTTTGAGAATACACAATTCTCTTCTTCGCAGACTGCTCTTTTCCGGGAAAAGGAACCGGCTGTGCTGCAGTCTGGAGCAGATGATCCTGGATGTGGGACAGGCCAACGATATTATCCGCCGGATGCAGAACGCAAGGCAGGCAGATCAGGCGGCAAAGTTTAACCTGAAAAAACAGGAAAAGCGAAAGGAAGCAGATCAGGCGAAACAAGGAGCCTCGGCGGCTTTTGCTCAGGTAAAAAGCAGATGCGGCCAGGCTGTTTCCATGAATCAGAAGAAGTACGGAGACAAGCTGGCAGTGCTGCAGAAGCAGCAGAAGGATCTTTATATACAGAGAGCCGCGTATTTCAGCCAAGAGTATAAAAAAGCAGAAGAAAACTGGAAAAATGAAAAGAGAGAAGCACAGAGAAAATTCCAGGCAGACATGGAAACGGCGTTTCCAGCGGTGGCTGTGCGGGAAACAGTAAATAAAAGCTGGAGCTCCACCATCCAGTACAGTGTGAAGAATTTCGGCGCCCTGCCCCCGGCGGGAGGGGAAGCTGCCCGGAATGTGCCGGTGGGAGAGATGTATATCAATGTAGGGCGATGGTATGCGGGCGAGAGCGGAAAGGTACTTATGGAACTGCTTCCGCGCCGGTATGGGGTATTGTTCCGCAAAAACGCGCAGAACGGGAAGATAATTCCGGATCCCGGATGGATCCGGCTTCCCTTTTGGCTGTCTTTAGATCAGGGGGAAAGTCTGCTGGTGCTTTGCCCGGATTCTCTTCAGGAAATTATGGAGTCCCGTCTTCAAGGGGCGGCTATGCGGATCCTTTGGTCGGTTCCTGTAGGGCAGAGTCAGTTTCTGCTGGGAGATTCAGACAAAATCGGCTCCTTCTCCGGCTTTGCTTCTCTGGATCCGGCTCTGTACAACGCAAGCGGAACCACTTCTTACAAAAGTATTTTAGACGGAAATCAGGTATGGAGCACGGCGAATGACATCCGCCAGCGGATTTCCAACAATCAGATGCGCTATAACGATATCGCCGGGCAGATGGGAGGAGTCTCTTCTCTGAGAGAGTACAATTTTTCACATCCCATGAACCAGAGGAGTTATGAGATTACCATTCTGCAGAAATTTCCGGACGGACTGGATGAGGCCAGTATCCGCTCTCTGCGGATGATGAGCTCTGACTGTGGAAAATGGGGATATTCCTCGATCCTTTCGGGAAGCCAGAGCAATTTTAAAAGCATGGACCCTAAGCTCTCCAAGATTTTCGAAGAGCTGAAGAAAGCCCAGACCCTTTGTCTTTGGATGAAGGACAAAAATTGGTTCACAGTGAAGCAAAGCGCCTTTCCCATGGAGCGGGGCTGTCAGGTGGCCTTTTACCCGGCTCCGGAAAACAAGGTTCTTTTGGAGATGAAGGAGAAGCTGCGGGAGGAGACTGAAAAGGCATCGGGCAATAAGATTGACTTTGAGCATGCCAAGGAAATCTGCCCGTCCAAAGAAAGACGCTACAAAGACCAGGCGGATTCGGGGGTGATAGTGCCCATCGGTTATCTGGACGGAGGGGAGCCCTGCAGAATTATCTTTGATTATGCCAGAGTCCATACAATTATTAACGGCGATACGGGCTCCGGAAAGACAAACCTTCTTCATATTCTGAT
Organism: Candidatus Choladousia intestinavium; assembly: GCA_018712785.1. Classification (GTDB taxonomy): domain Bacteria; phylum Bacillota; class Clostridia; order Lachnospirales; family Lachnospiraceae; genus Choladousia; species Choladousia intestinavium. Next base: position 43,647 of record DVGK01000042.1, read on the forward strand.
TACGAATATTCTTCTGCGATATCCGCCGGAGGAAGTCCAGATGTATCTGATCGACTTTAAGCATGGGACGGAATTCCGCAAATACATTAATTATAATCTTCCCAGCTTTAAGGCCATCAGCATCTGCAATGAGCCGGAGTTTGCCCTGCAGATTCTCCAAGCAGTGAGAAGGGAAATGGAAGACCGTGTGAATAAATTCGGCAACACCATAACGAATATTCAAAGCTATAATGAGACTGCGCCCAAAAAGATGCCAAGGATTATTCTGATTCTGGATGAATTATATGAGCTGGTCATGGAGGCAAAGGCTTCCAAAGATGTTTCCAACGTCCGGGAGCAGGTTATGCGGCTGATGCAGGGCTTTTCCATTCAGGGGAGGGCGTATGGGATTCATATGGTGATTTCAGGACAGAATCTGACGGAAATCCCGGAGATCAAGACCATCAAGGAGTCCTGCAACACCCGGATTGCCCTGCGGTGCAGTGAGCAGCAGGTGGAGTCCCTGATTAATAAGGATGCAAAAGACCGAATGCTGAATATTAACGAGAGAGATAAAGGAGCATGCGTTGTTCAGCTGGAGAAAACAGGAAAACCTCTCATTGAACATACGGCGTATCTGGATCCGGATTACGCCCATATTCGTCTGTTGGAAGAAATCCACCGCCATTACTGCCAGAAGCATCAGTATGGCAGTACTCGGGTGATGACTACAGACATCAGTACGAATCCCAATCACATCTATCAGAGGTATCTGTTGGCAAGGGATGATTCTCAGATCTTGCCGGACTGTCTCTGGCTGGGAGAGAAAATTCTGATCGATGCCTCGGAAGGGCTTCATCTCCGGGGAAAAAATCTCTGGATTGTCGGAGGCGTCTCTCAAACCGGCCAGAAGGCAGGCGAAAGCGTTCTGTTTTTTGGGCTTCTTTCTCTGCTTCTGCAGCAAAAGCGGGATAAGGGAATTCGGATTTGGTTCTGCAGCGGGGAAACGGGAAACGCCCATCCTGTGGGAAATGGAGAGCGGGCGGCCGAGATGGCGCTGGTTCTCAAAAACCAGGTTCTTTACGCCACAGGAGATCAGATGCTTCAGGCCCTCCAGTCGGTTTACGGGGAGCTTTCAAAACGCAGAGCGGCAGAAAGCGGGCCTGCCCGGTCTCCAGCCTATTTTATTCTGGAAAGACCTGAGGGAAGAATTGCCCAGAATCCAAAGGCCCTTCAGGTTCTTCAGGAGATTCTGCTTTACGGCCCTTCAGCAGGGATACAGGTGCTTTTATGGACCAGAGAACCCCAGAAGCTGGCACAGCTGCATCTGCCCCAGCTTCCTTTTGCCGAGAAGCTGCTGCTGGAGATGGAATCCGGAGCCTATCAGAGTATTCTAGGCGTTAAGCTCATGGCAGAGCCTAAGGGGTGGCACGCAGTCACCTCAGAAGGAGTCCGAATGAGAATTTATAATTTGCCGGAAAAGGACTGGATCGAATCTATGATTCTCCGTCTTGGAAGCTGAAAGGTAAATCTTTTTACTACTAGTACACAGGAAAGGAAAGAGTACTATGTCCACCATCGTCGACATCTTCAGAAAAATACCGGAAGAAGAAGGAGATCAGATCTTTCATGATCCCTATCGCTTTTATGCCATTGCGGAGGATTTCGCGGGCGGCACGGAAGCGGAGAATATGAAGATGCTGTATTATCTTGCGCAGAATGAGATTCTGCCTGTCATCGGGCAGGCCTGCAGAGAAGCGGACCTGGTCAAAAAACAGAATCTGATCAGTCAGGCGGAGCAGAAAATACTGCAGGGTTCCTACACGGAGGAGCAGACAGCCCAGTTTTTACGGCTGTTTAAAGAAGCCTATCAGTGGTCGGATATCAAATTTATCGCGGATGTAAAAAAGGAGGCAGAGCAGAAAAGACTGGCTCGCCTGCGGGCGGAGCACGAAGCGGAGGAACGGAGAAAGGCCAGGGAACGGGAAGCCAGACGAAGAGAAAAGCTCCGCCAGGAGGCAGCTCTTAAAGAAAAGGAGCGCAGGGAACGAAAGCGGCTGGAGGATGAGTGGAAAAGAAAACAGGAAGAGCAGCAGCGTCAGCAGAAGCTGGAGGATAAAAGGAGACGAAACAGGAGGTTTGCAGGGATTCTGGCCGCGCTTCTCGTCCTGGCATTTGGCGGCTACTTTATAAGCCGGTATGGCAGCCCGATCGGAGGCAGAAGCTCTGACTCATCACAGAACATTGCACTTCTGCCCTCCCGGGAGGAGGCAGATGGGAGTTCTTCCGGAGGAGAGGGCAATACTTCTTCCGGAGAAGAAGACGTATCCCCGGTGATTTTGGAGAATCCTTCGGGACAGGAAGAGGCAGTGAGTCCGGCGGATTTGGGGATCACAGAATACGTGGGCCAGTGGTATTATATCTCGAGCCAATATGAGCAGGGAATCGCTCTTCACCCCGCGCCGGATCCGGATTCCGCGGTACTTGCGCGGTTGCCGTATCTGACAGAATTCTATGTTGAACAGAAATACCAGAATTATGCTTATATAAGCTATAATGGTACGACGGGCTGGATTAACCTGGAGTACGCGGAGCTTTTGACCAGTCAGGCCTCCGCCGCAGTGACGGAAGAGGGGATTCACCGTTATGAGTATATGATAGACGATTGTACCTGGAGCGAAGCGTTCCAGAAGGCAAAAGAAAGCGGAGGCTACCTGGTCCATATCAACAGCAGAGAAGAATATGACTATATCCTTGCGGAAATTCAGCAAAAAGGCATGGATAAAATTCAATTTCGAATTGGCGGCAGAAGGGACAGCGGGTCCAATGAATATTACTGGGTGGATGAAAATAATAATCTGTACGGAGATGTGCTGAATTCCTCTTCCTATTGGGCGGCCTCAGAATGGATGGGAGGAGAGCCAAGCTATCAGGATGGCGAAATCCTGGAGTGCTATATGGATTTTTATTACTATACCGCGGAGGGCAGATGGGTGTGGAACGATGTCCCGGACGATATTGTAGCAGTAGTGCCAAATTACAGCGGGAAGCTGGGCTATATTATAGAATACGATAACTGAAAAACCAGCAGGGATAAAAGCTTTTAAGGAAGGTTATATGACAAAAGAAAAACGAAAAAAAAGAAGGCGCAAGAAAAAGGACTTTAAAAGGGGGATTTTGCTTTCCTTCTGTGGAGTACTGTTCGCGGCTGTGTTTGTCCTGATCGTTTTTTTCCTTCTGCAAAATCCGCACATATTAAAAAGAGACTCCTTGGAAGGAGAACCCAAGGAGAGCGGAGAAACTCCTGGGGAAGAGGCAGAGCCTGAAAGTGAAGAAGGGGAAAGTCAGTCTGCGACGGAAGCTTTGGTCCAGGAGACAGAGGCGGGAACGGAACCTTCGGCTGGGGAAGAGAACAACGTTGAAGAACTTCTTGGTACCCTTACCCTGGAAGAAAAAATCGCTCAGATGTTCGTTATAACGCCGGAGGCTTTGACCGGAATAGGACAGGTCACAGCTGCGGGTGAAACCACAGCTTCCATGCTCCGTCAGTATCCGGTGGGCGGCCTGGTGTATTTTGAGCAGAATCTGCAGGGAGAAGCTCAGATTAAAGAGATGCTGGAAAACACGCAGCGATACAGTCTGGAACGAATCGGACTTCCTATATTTCTCTGTGTGGATGAGGAAGGAGGAACGGTAGCCCGTATCTCCGGCAGGGGAATTATGGATCTTCCTTCTGTAGATACCATGGCCTCAGTGGGAGAGCAGGGTGAGGAGGCAGCTTACCGTACCGGAGCTTTTATCGGAGGCTACCTGGCAGAGCTTGGGTTTAATGTGGATTTTGCGCCGGTGGCGGATGTGGCTGAAAATCCGGACAACACAGTAGTGGGTACCAGAGCCTTCAGCAGTGATCCGAGCAGAGCGGCAGAGCTGGTGGCAAGTTTTATAGAAGGGATGCAGGAAGAAAAGATACTCAGTGCGGTAAAACACTTTCCAGGACACGGAAGCACATTTGAGGATAGCCATACCTCTGCGGCGGTTTCCTACAAAACGCTGGAAGAACTGCAGGAGTGTGAATTTCTTCCCTTCCAGAGCGGCATAGAAGCGGGGGCGGATTTTGTAATGGCTGGACATATTTCCCTTCCGGAGGTAACAGAAGATTATAGCCCCGCGTCGCTTTCCTATCCCATCATAACGGGACTCCTACGGGGAGTCTTAGGCTACGATGGCGTCGTGATTACGGATGGCATGAATATGGCTGCCGTCACAGAGTATTATTCCGCAGAAGAGGCGGCAGTGCGGGCGGTACAGGCAGGAGTTGATATCATTCTGATGCCTCAGGATTTTTCGTCCGCGTATAATGGAATTTTGAATGCTGTATATGAAGGACGGATTTCCCAGGAGAGGATCAATGAATCTCTATCCCGGATTCTTTCGTTAAAGATTGAACTTATGGGATGAGAAAGAGGAGAGGTTTTGTCTTTCTGTTGGGTTCTGTTTTGACAGGAAATTTAAAAAAATAAATATTACTATGCATCAGCGCTGTAACTTTAGTTGGCTGAGCACAAAGAGATTGTAATGTGTCCCGCAGCATGAAGGCTGCCACAATGATTATTCATTGTGGCAGCCTTCCTTGTCAGAAAAAGGTTTTATTTGTTTAATGATGGCAACATAGATTCAGCAAAAGGGACAGCCAGACAGGAGAAGCTTTTTGCCCAGGTACTTCCCTTCCAAATCTGTACATGATAAAATAGGAAAGGTGAAAAATTTGTTTTGGTATGAGGAGTGAGCAGACAGTGAAAAAAAACAAATACGAAATTGACATGTGCCATGGAACCATTATGGACAAATTAGTCTCTTTTTCTCTTCCACTGATGTGTTCCAGTATTCTGCAGCTGATGTTTAATGCTGTGGATATTATAGTGGTTGGCAGATATAACGGCAGTCAGGCTCTGGCGGCAGTAGGGGCCACCACCGCCCTGATCAATATTTTTACGAATCTTTTTATCGGACTTTCCCTGGGCGCCAATGTCCTGGCGGCCCGGTACTATGCGGCAGGCCGGGACAGAGAAATGTCAGAGGCGGTACATACTTCTATTACACTGGCGCTGATCAGTGGAATTCTTATGGTATTTGTGGGGCTGGGATTTTCCGGGTTTGCTTTGGAAATTATGGGTACGCCGGCAGACGTGATCGATCAGGCGGCCCTGTACCTGAGAATCTACTTTATGGGAATGCCTTTTTTCATGCTGTATAATTACGGCGCCGCCATTCTTCGGGCCGTGGGAGACACGAAGCGGCCTCTTCTGTTCCTGGCAGTGGCTGGAATGACCAACGTAGTTCTGGATCTTCTTTTGGTGATTGTGATTCCCCTGGGAGTGGCAGGCGTTGCCATTGGGACGGTGGCCTCTCAGATGGTTTCCAGCATTCTGGTGACATGGTGTCTTCACCGGTCTGAGGGAAGTTATCAGCTCCGCTTCTCCAAGCTGACCATGAAAGCGGTTTATCTGAAGCGGATTTTTCAGGTAGGCATTCCTGCCGGAATTCAGAGCACAGTGATTAATTTTTCCAATGCCCTTCTGCAGTCCTCTGTCAATTCTTTTGGCTCTACGGCCATGGCCGGCTATACTGCCGCCAATAATATTATGGGATTCCTGTATGCCTCCGTGAATTCTGTGACCCAGGCATGTATGAGCTTTACCAGCCAGAACTACAGTGTGGGAGAACAGAAGCGCATGGACCGGATTCTGATTGATTGCGCGGTTCTCTCAGCAGGTGTGTCCGGGGTGCTTGGTGTAGGAGCTTACGTCTTTGGCTCTCAGGTTCTGAGAATCTATACATCTGAGGCTGAAGTGATCCAGTGCGGTCTGCAGATCCTCTCCATCACAACTGTTCCTTATTTTCTCTGCGGTATTATGGATCTGATACCGGGGGCCTTGCGTGGCATGGGACATTCGGGAGTACCCATGATTCTCTCTGTGATCGGTACAGTGGGGATCCGGGTTCTGTGGATTTATGTGTTCTTTCCACACAACCGGTCGCTGGATTTCCTGTTTGTTTCTTATCCGGCCTCTTGGATCGCAACTATACTGATGCAGGTAGTATGCTATTATTTCGTAAGAAAAGAATGTATCCGGCATATGGAGAATGAACGGCTGCTATTTAAAAATGATTAAAGAACTCTGGGTTTAAAAAATACTCACATGCGGAAGAAAATGTATGGTATACTTTTTATGGAGTATGCTTTTTGTTGCGTCAGAATGCTGATTAAGGAGAAGTCGTGAAATTTAAAGAGCTTTCCATTAAAAAGAA
>DVGK01000043.1 GCA_018712785.1 Candidatus Choladousia intestinavium
CAAAATTGTGTCTTCATCCATCTTCTCCCCGGACGCGTTAATCAGCTTGATACCATTATCGTAGTAAGGGTTATGGCTGGCAGAAATCATAATGCCGCAGTCAAAATTCTCTGTCCTGACCACATAGGACACACTGGGGGTTGTGGTTACGTGAAGGAGATATGCCTCAGCTCCGGAAGCAGTCAGTCCGGCCACCAAAGAATATTCGAACATATAGGAGGACAGGCGGGTATCCTTTCCGATGGCGACTCTGCACCTGACTCCCTCTTCCTTGCCCCGGCTGTAGTACCATCCAAGGAATCGTCCGATTTTATATGCATGCTCCACTGTCAGATTCTTATTGGCTTCCCCGCGGAAACCGTCTGTACCAAAGTATTTTCCCATTCTTCTACTCCTTTATTTGCTTTTTAAACAGAGTGTTCAAGCCTTCTGAAAGGCCTTTCACATAAAGAAATCCGCAAAATTTCTTGTATACAAAAAACCTCCTGCTCTATAGTATATCCATGAGAGGGATGTTATTCAAGAATTTTTCGTGTTTTTTATAATTCTATCGTAACAGCCGTTACTGTTTACGCAGGATATTACTCTGATAAATAAATCCTGGCGTAGTTTACATCGTCCTCCATACATTCCTCATAAGATGCCTGTTCCTGGAAAAATGATGCCATTTTGTCCTCAATAAGATCTGTACTGGTCAGAGAACGAAAGAAAAAGGCCCGATCCGGGGTGGTCAGAAGCTGTCTGTACTCCTGTATTAATTCTTCCGAAAACAACGCGGTGCAGGCGGCAGGCTTGTATTTCATACACTTCATCGCAAAGTACTTCCAGATCCTCTTTGATATGGCTGGCTAAAAGAAGGATCTTGGGATCCTCCATAATCGCCTGGGCGATGCCTAACCGCTGCTTCATTCCAAGGGAATACTTCCCCACACGTTTTTTGCTCTTCCAGTCCAGGCCCGTTTCCTCCATAGCCTCCTGGATTTCTTCCCAATCCGGTTCTGAATTTCCGCAAGGAATTGGAGGTTTTGAAAATCAGTATTACTATTTAAAAAGCCAGGCGTTTCAATCAGTGCGCCAATGTTCTCAGCAAAGACTCCGTCTTTACCGATTTTCTTCCCCAACACTTCGATAAAGCCGCTGTCAGGAAGATATAAGCCGCAGATCAATTTCAGAAGGACCGTTTTTCCCGCTCTTAAGCGAGAAAATAATTTTAAAAATCATAAATATATCAAAAATTACAATTTAGTTTTTTCATTAAACATATGTGATAAGATTTAAAAGATAACTAATGTAAGAAAAATCTATGTTTTTATATTTTTTGTTGATTTTTTTACAAATATTATGTACAATCCTTTATAGATGAAAATGCAGTATCTTAATAAAGGAGTAAAATGGCTGGTAATATTTTGACTAAAAATGAAATGATTATTATGAATGTCTTCTGGGAAGTAAAAAAACCTCTGACAAGCGCAGAGCTTACTAATTTAGTGGCGGATAAAAATTGGTTTCCATCCTATGTTATTACTGCGCTGCGCTCCCTTGAGGCGAAAGGATTTGTAAAGGTATGCGGGACTGTCCGGCATTCGACACAGTACGCAAGGCAGTTTGTAAGTACTGTCTCCAGGGAAGAATATGCCGCAAGACTGGCCCTTACAAGCGGAATCAAAAAGAATGCGCTTGCGGACGTAACACTGGCTCTTGCCAGGGAGGTCAGCGATGATGATGCCGACCTTCAGGACATTTTAGGAGATCTTATAAACATTTTAGTGCAGAAAGAAACGAATAAAGGAAAATAGCCTATGGAAAATTTTCTGTTTTCTTTACTTACAAGTATTTTTTGGTGCAGCCTTTTTTTCGTGATCCTTCATATAGCCCGGAAGAAAAGGTATGACACAAGAAACCGGAATTCAGATGTTTTATTTCTCTTGTATCTTCTTTTTTTCGTGCGCATCTTTCTGCCATTCGATATCGGTATCGCCAAGGCAGTCCCCATGCCTTCTATTTTCAATGGGATCGATACTGCCCTGCGGCTGAATACCTATACGATCTTTCAGCATGATTTTACGCTTATCTCTGCGATCGGTCTTTTTTGCTTTGCCGTTGGCTGTATAAAAACCTTCCATTTTCTGTTTCGATATTTCCATATCCAGAAGCTCCTGTCACATTTTGCTTGCCCGGATAAATCCGCCAAGGAAATACTGACAACGATTCAGACGTCTATGAAACTAAAAGGGAAAATACATCTGTTTCAGAGTGACCTGACACAGACTCCCATTTCCTATGGCATTTTCAGGAAAAAAATCTGCCTGCCCTCTGTAGAATTCTCAGAGAAGGAACTTTCCAACATCTTTATTCACGAATTAACGCATTTCAAAAACAGAGATCTTCCTGTTAAGTTTTTTTCAAAGCTTTCTATCTGCTTTTTCTGGTGGCTTCCTTTCACTTATTTAATTTCTAAGGATCTGGAAGAATTTCAGGAAATCCGCTGTGATTTATGCGCGACCCGCTCTATGTCCAGACAGCAAAAAATTTCTTATCTTTCTACAATCCAAAGATTAGTCAGTGGTTCCGGTAAAGGAAAAAATTTAAAAGCCGCAAATGGCAGCCTTACTCCCCTAGCCGGCGATTCATCCCGAAATCTTTTGATTGAAAGATTTGAAACCGTAATCCAGCAGGAGGATAAACAAAAATCCATCGGGTTACGCGGGATCCTCCTTGCCTTTACGGCCTTTTTCTGTTTTGCAGGCAGCTACCTGGTTGTATTTTTGCCTTTTTATCCCCCGCCCAATACTAAGACTGTACCGCAGGACGTAATCGGAGAAATCTCTCCTGAAAACGGCTATATTTCGGCTTCAAAGGGCGGAAAAATTTATTTGATTTCCGATGGTTATTCTTTTGAAATCGACCAGGAATTTCTGGAGCTCTCGGAACAGAGCGGCTTCAGAGTCCTATATGAATAGAGATGCTCCAGAACGAAGGGAGGGAAGGCTGCGTATGGACCTTTGGAAAAAATATTACTACATTTCAGTCAGGGCAGAGATTGTTCTGGCTCTGGCAGGCCTTCTTCTTTTCCTGGTCTTCCCCTCCCGTATGAACCGTACGCTTTTATCGCGGCGGATCCAGGGGAAAGCAGGGTCTGCTACTATATCCCGGGAAGGCTGATTTCCGCGGAAGCTTTCCAGGGAGAAGTTTCGGAGGTCCGTGTGGAATCCTGGGAAGGAGGAAGCCTTCTTGCTTTTTCTCTGGAAAAGTCTCCGGGGGAGGAAGAAATTACGGAGATTTCCATCGAATTCCAATACCTGGGAGTGCTTCCAAGAGGACAGGCCGCGCTGCCTGGGGAGGCTTCTTTCTTGGAATGGACGGAAGAAAAGGCAGCTCTCCAGTACGCTGTCCCGGAAGAAGGCTATCTCTTTGCGGCCCGTCAGGAAGGGGATTACAATACAGGGCACTTTTACAGCCTGGAAAAGTCCTCCTGGAACCATCAAAGATGGAACCTTTTTGGCGGTCTGCTCCTGGGAAGCGCTTATTTTCTTCTGGCGGATCTGGCAGCCCGTTTCGGACGGCGCAGACGCAGGCTGGAAAACCGGAAATACTGGAAGCTGGACGAGCTGTCCGGGGAATACATTCTGGCGGCCCGTACCAGGACAGACCCGCCGCTGTTAAGAAGAAACCGCAGTGTTTTTAAGAGGGTTCTGTGCTTCCAGTTCCTTCAAAGGCTTCTGCTTCTGGCAGTTGTCGGCCAGTGGCTGGCGCGTCTGCTTGACCGCTCCTTGGACAGAAGCTTTATCACGTTCAGCCTGGCGCTGATCCTTTTATCAGTTCTCTTGTATTACGGTCTTTATTGCTGGTTCTATCTAATCGCTTACAAAAAAATACTTTCCCTGGGAGAGCAGAATCCGTCCGGGGCCGCGGTATGTTTCCTGGATCTTCGCTTTATAAGCGCCCCGGTTCCCCAGTGGGTGCTGTCCGATCTGAATTTCGCCGTATTCATGATGCGGAGCGGGTATTATCGGGAGTCTGCCCTCTTCGCAGGAGAGCTTTGGCGCTGTTTTGGGAAAAATCAAAAGCAGGGACGGCAGTACCTCCAGTATCAATATGTCCAGTTCTGCAGCTTCCACTATATGGGGAAAGATGAACAGGCGGCCTGTTATTTAAAAAGAGCCCAGAGCGAAATAGAACGAAATCCCCGTGACAAATACAGCCGGAAGATAACAGCCAGACTGGAAGAAATCCGGGAAACGGAAGGGCTGTCCGGCTTTGGCAGCGGCTTGCCCTCTGAGGGCAGCCCTGCATCCCAAAAGGAGGTGAAGGAGCCGTGAGAGGGATTCTGAAGACGGCAGGTTTTCTTTTGATTCTGTGGTTCCTTCTGAGAAGTATCTCCGGAATAGAAGAAGGAAAAGAAGAACTGGAGCTTCCGGAAGGCATGGTATACCTTTACAGCCAGAAGGAGGAATTTGACAGCCAGCTTTCAGAGGCGGATCATCTGGCAGTGTTTGACGGGAAAGGAAGTCCCATATTTGAAATGGAGGCCCCGGCCTATATCGAAAACGTAATGCTGCCGGAGGGGACCCTTCTGGGAAAATGGACCGGGCTGATTCCTTCAGACGCGCTTCTGTTTATTACCACTCCCTACAGGCTTTCCGGATCGAAGGAACGGGAAGCAGGCGTATGGGATACGGCTACCCGCTCCTGGATTCTTGAGATGGAGGCAGGAATGTTTTCCTTCCGGGAAGAGGCTGGGAAGCTTTCCTCCTTTGCCAGGGGCGCGGAATCGTATGACGCAGGATTTCACCCGATTCAGAAAGAAGAGCAGGACTTTTTTGAAATCGGTGGGCAGACCTTCTATAATGCCTCGGATGCCCTGGGGAAAAACTACATTGCCCGGGCGGACGACTCCTGCTTCCTGAACCTGGAGGACTTTCTCCTGAAAAACGGTCTGATGGAGGCCCCTCTGCCCCAAGACGGCCTGGAGCTTTTTCAGACTATCGGAGAGCAGTATCTGATTGTAGGAGGCAGCTACAACGACAGCACCATCCTGGATGATACTTCCACCTACCGGGAACTCCGGTACCTGTCCGATGTAAACGGCAATCTGCTGTACCAGAACTGGAACCGGAGCGGAATCGGCTACGCGAGGGATCAGTATGGAAATTTAGACAAGAGATACCTGGAATTTTCCGACGATGGAGGAAAGCCTTCCCAGTTCCTGGATCTGGAGACCGGAGAAGAAATCACCGTGCCGGAGGGGTGGAGCGATCTGCAGTATAAGAAAGACGGCCTTTTCCTTCTGGAAAACCAGCAGGATTACTGTATTTACGACGCATCTGACCATTCCCAGGGCCTTTCCTTTCGGACCAAGCTGTTCCGGGACAGGATCTTCCTGTTTGGAAAAAGGAGCTATGCCATCCAGTCCCGCTCCGGAGCCCAGTATAACCAGCTTGTCCTAGAAAGGAGAGAGGTTGATCTGGGGACGGACACGGAATTTCTGGCCATAATTCCCGGTGAAAACCCTGTGATCCTGGAAGGAGGGCAGGACGGCGCCTGCACCGTCTCCTATATCCTGGATGCAGAAGGGAAGCTCCTCTATCAGGGGGACGGAAACGTCCGGGGAGCGGATGGGCCGTATTATCTGGAACAGGACGGTACAGAGTATAGAATTTCTATGAATGGAGAATAACATGAAACTATCCTATGAGTTGACTTACGGAAAAGAAGAGACGGAAATTTTGAAAAAGCTTGTTTCCCAAAAGATGGCAAGCTGTTTCTGAACTACAGAGGAGGGAACAGAACATTATGGAATTTTCATACCAGTATGAGTATGGGGAGAAAGAAATCGAAGTAATTAAAAACCTTATATACTCGCAATTAAAGAAAGAGACAGATTATAAAAAGCCTTTGGGATTCTTCCGGCTTGCACATGTACTCCTGGGGCTTGGCTACATTTTTCTTGCAATTTCTTACTATGCTTCTTCTGCTATGCAAGCGAATACATTTTTATTGGTATTATATTTACTATTAGGATTTTTTTGGATTGTCATCGGTCTTGGCGCTACAGGAGTCTTATGGAATTACAGCGCGAAAAAAACCGTTGCCAGCCTGCGTATTCTAAAGGAAAAGGGAAATGTGACCCTGAATGAGCAAGGCGTCTTTCTGTCATCTTCCTATGCGGAGATTCATCAATTTTGGAACAGCCTCACAGAGTGGGGAAAGTCCGGCTCCTTCGTGTATGTAATCTGCGGAGGTTTTATTCTTCTCATCGACCAGGACAAAATTACAGAGGAAGAGTACCGAACCCTTCGGAGACTGCTGGAAGATTATATTTCCTTAGAAGGAGCGGCGTAAAGAAGGGAAGTTTACGTATTCTGGGCTCCCAAAAACAAGGTCAGGCTCTCTTCCGCTTCCTGTATCGTACCGCCAAATAAAAGTACGAATGTCAGAACAGCAGCGGCAAAGGATTTTAGGAAATTTCTGTGTTTTCTTTAAAATACGTTTACATATTCCTTTCATAAATGTTATAATTTGATGAACACCTGTGGATTATCTGCTAAATCTCCGCTGGTGTGTGACATCGGAGGAATCTGACCCTGCTTTTTACCGAAAATATAAGAAAGGAACCCATTCTATGAAAAGAAAAATGATTTATCTCCTTCTGGGCTTTGTGGCTGCGGTTTCCATTTCCGGCTGCGGACAGAACGAAGAAGAAACGGAATTTTCCACTTCCGCCCCTGAGGAAACGGCCGAAGAGGATATGGACTTGTCCGCCCTTGACGAGGAAACCGAAGAGGAGGCTTCCCTGGAGCCCATTACGCCTTCCGATTATCTGGTACAGGATACGGCCGACTACGTTGTGCTTGGAGATTATGAGGGAATTGCCGTAGAGCAGTACACATACGAAGTGACCGATGAGATGGTGCAGGATGAAATCCAGCAGTATCTGGAAATGTCCGGAGAGGAAGTGGAGACAGACAGTCCCTCTGAATCCGGAAATATCGTATACTTCACCATGACCTACTCCACTCCGGATTCAGATCCCTATGAGGAAAGTACCTACATTACGCTTGGTCTGGAGGAATACGGAAGTGAATTTGACGAGAACCTTACCGGCGTTTCCGCTGGAGACACTCTGGAATTTTCCATTTCCTTTGACGACTCGATCTGGATTGAGGAGTGGATGGATCAGACCGTAGACTTTGAAGTTTCGGTAGAAAGCGTATGCACCCTGGACGTTCCGGAATATGATGACACCTACGCGGAAAGTATGGGCTACACCTCCACCGAAGAGTATGAAAGCGCGGTTCGGGAATCCCTGATCGCTTCCTACGAAGACTTAAGCTATTCAGACGCCGCGGAATCCCTGATCCTTGCCGCCGTGGACCGCACGGAATTTTCCGGCTATCCGGAAGATCTGTATGAAGCCTGCAAAGAAGAAACCGAATCCTACTACCTGATGTTCACAGACGGAGACAGTATAGAGGATATTTATGATATTTTCGGTATTACAGAAGAAGATCTGGAATCAGAAATTCTCTCCACAGTGAACCGCAGACTTTTTATCAGCGCTTACTGTGCTGAAAATGACATTACGGTAACCGAAGACGAATACGTAGAGTATTTAAACGCTCTGGCAGATTCCTACGGCTATGAAAGCGCTGTGGCGGCGGAAGAGGATTACACCAGAGAAGCAGTGGTATGGGCCGCATATGAATCCAAGGTGACGGATCTTCTCTTTGAATCTGCGGAAATCACAGAAGTTCCTTATTCTGAAGACGAGGAGGGAGTGGTGATTGAAGAGGAAGATCTGGGGGAAGAAATCGTAGATGAGACTGAGACGGATTTGTCAGAAACTGCAGAAGCTGCATCTGAGAGTACTTCTGAAAGTACCGCTGAGACAGCTGCGGAAGAAACCAGTCCGGTGACAGAAGAGACAGCCGAACCCTGAAACGAATTCCAATTCTGAAAGGAAAGTTGCCTTTCATCCACGTAAAGAGGCGGCAGGAAAATTTCCTGCCGCCCTTTGTATGTGTGCCGCTGTTTACTGAATGCCGGAATCCGCAATATAGCTTTCATCCTCCAACCCGTACAGAGCCACCGTACCAGTCTCTTCATATTCAGCCTTCAGCCGTTCATAGTCTGCTTTTCGTTCTGCCAGGTATTCCTCAATATTATCCTGGGTCAGAACGACGCCAAAGCCTTCCCGCTCTGCCTTTCCGTACATGATATTGACTATCAGATCCGCTACGGTATTATTATAATGGCCTTCATTTACAAAATTGTAGGGATTCAGATTTTCGGGGATAAATCCGCTGAAGTCCCATATATCTGTAATCTTCACCAGCTCGCGCAGATAATCGTAATACGCTTCTCCTTCAAACTTATAGATCTCCGCCAGGAAGGTAGGACCGATTACCACCTTCAGCGTTACTCCGTTTTCATCACAGATTTCTTTGATCTGCCGCATGGCCTCAATGTTCTGCTCGATCGCGGGAACAGAGGGATCCCGCTCAAAGAGAGGCCGCAGGTTCTGCTGGTATCTGGGAAGTACATATTCATCCACGTAAGCATCCCAGTCCTCCTCCATAAGGCTGTAGGGATAACTGTAATTTCTCTCGCCGGTAATCAGGCTGTCCATTCCTTTTTCAAGCTCATCCTGACCTTCCATAAGATATTCAATACTGGACGTAATGTTTCTGCAAAGATAATTCAGCGTTTCCAGGGCCTTATCCAGGGAATTGCCGTTTACAACAGCGGGAACTTCGTAAATTTCATTAGTGTCCTCCCGATTGTACTTCTGCACCTCAATACTGCTTAAATGAAGGGTTATTTCCTCCACCCCTGCCGTTTCAATCAGGTATTGCG
This sequence comes from Candidatus Choladousia intestinavium, assembly GCA_018712785.1. GTDB lineage: Bacteria > Bacillota > Clostridia > Lachnospirales > Lachnospiraceae > Choladousia > Choladousia intestinavium. The sequence continues at coordinate 8,857 of DVGK01000043.1, forward strand.
TATAAGTAAGAAAGTCCGCGAAGCATCCGTAGGCAAAATAAAAATTGTAATAGTTCTTTCCCGTATATTCTGATAACAGCTCGGTGCTCAGCACCCCGGATTTGGATCCGCCCAGCACTACGGCATCATATTCATCTGCGTGTTTCTTTATATATTTACTTTTCGCAGCCCTTGTATACCCATTGGCATCTACTTCATCGGCTCCCCGCTCTACGGAAAAATAACCTGTGGGATCCACGAAAAAGTTGGTTGCCATAAAAATCCCGATTCCCACAGCCAGGATTATAAAAAAGGCCGCGATCCACTGCTTCGTATTTTTCATTCTCTGCCTCCTATCAGAACTGGAAGTACAAAAACTGCACCACTTGATTCATCTGCATAATGCAGATCACCAGAAGGACACCTGCGAATACCACAGACTTCCATCCGCCCTTAAACCGCTCTGTCATCTCTCTGGAGTTCGGCAGGAACCAGCAGATAATCAGTCCCGCCAGAAGCACAAGGCTGGTGGTTCCGTTATTCTTTAAAAATCCCCAGCCCTGGCGAAGGATCTCATACAGGCTGCTTCCCAGTGAGTTAAAGTTCAGCATTCCCTTATACACATTCCATGCGTCTCCAAAGCTTTCCGATACAAAAAGCACTCTGGCCAGCACCACCCCCAGCATGGTCATAGGGTACGCCAGCACTCCGGGAAGCTTCAGATTCTTCCGCTTCATCCAGGCGGCTATGCAGACGAATACGCCGTTTACAATTCCCCACGCGATAAAGGTCCAGCCCGCGCCGTGCCAGAATCCGGAAACGAAGAAGGTAACCATGGTAGCTATGTAGTAATTGCGCCACCGGTTTCCCTTGCGGTAAACAGAACGGAAAATATAAGCGCTCAGGAAACGGGACAAGGTAATGTGCCACCTTCTCCAGTAGTCCTGAAAGTTCCTTGCTTTATAAGGTGAATCAAAATTCTGGGGAATGATGATGTTGAACATCAGGCCCAGGCCAATAGCCATGTCCGCGTATCCCGACAAATCAAAATAGTAGGAAATGGTATACTCAATGGAATGATACCAGGATTCAATCAGGGGAAGCTGATCCGTTATATTGGCAAAAAAATCCTGGGCATTCGTTGTAAGGGGATCCGCCAGCATAATCTTCTTTCCGCACCCGATAGCAAAGAGAAACAGGCCCTTGGCGATATTATCATAATTCAGCTTCAGGTTTTTCTCATTTTCAAACTGAGGCACCACCTCTCCATGGTGGATAATGGGACCCACAATCAGCTGCGGGAAAAAGGTGATAAACAGCAGATAATTAATAAAGTCATACTGCTTTGTCTCTCCCCGGTAGGCGTCTACCAGGAAGGCAATCAGCTGAAAGGTAAAGAAGGATATACCAATGGGAAGGGCAATATGCTTCAGAGCAAAATCCGTTCCCGTAAGGGCATTAAAATTTTCAATAAAGAAATCTGTATATTTATAATATCCCAGCAGGGCTACATTCGCCATCACTCCGATGAACAGCAAAAGCTTCCTCTGGGCTTTCTGTTCTCCGTCCAGATGCCCCAGGCAGGAGCCCACCAGATAATTTCCCGTAACGCTGGCCAGGAAAAACACGAAGAAATCCGGGCTTCCCTGTCCGTAGAAATACAGGGAGGCAACTGCCAGCCAGATTTTCGCGATGGAATAATACTTGAAGTGGTTAAAGAAAAAATATACAAAAAAAGTAATGGGCAAAAATAAAAAGATAAACTGGTACGTTGAAAATATCATGGTTCCCTCCGTGGTATGTTCTTACACCGGCATGTTTCCGTGCCGTTTTGAAAACGGGTCCGCTTTTTTCCCCTCCAGAAGCCGAAAGGTTCGGGAAAGTCTTTCTATCGTCTCTTCCGGCAGCAGGATCTCATCCACCGCTCCCTTTTTTGCCGCGAGAAAAGGATTGGAAAAGGCATCCTGATACTCCTGCTTCCGCTGTCTAAACTCTCCCTCCGGATCCTGGGCGTTCTGAAGCTCTTTTCCGTTCAGGATTCTTACGGCTCCCTCTGCTCCCATTACCGCAATCTCCGCAATCGGCCACGCGTAGACGGCATCCGCCCCCAGCGTCCTGCAGTTCATGGCAATATAAGCTCCTCCGTAAGCCTTCCTGAGAATCAGGGTCACCTTCGGCACGCAGGCTTCCGCATAGCCGTACAGAATCTTCGCTCCGTGGCGGATAATGCCGGCCCGTTCCTGAGCCTCCCCCGGAAAAAAAGCAGGCACATCCACCAGTGTCAGCAGCGGAATCCCAAAGCAGTCGCAAAAGCGGACAAACCGGGTGATTTTATCCGAGGCGTCGCAATCCAGGGCGCCTCCCAGGTACGCCGGCTGATTCGCCACGATTCCAAGAACTCTCCGGTCAAAGATCCCCAGTCCCACAACCGCGTTGGGTGCGAAATGTTTCTGTATTTCAAAAAAGCTTTCATTTCCCAAAAGTTTTTCAATGACTTTGTGTACATCATAAACGCTTCTGGGATTCGCCGGCACCAGTTCTTCAAAGGGCGGATACGTCTGTTTTTTTTCCGGCTGTTTTCTTCTTGACGCAGGAATTCCTTCCTTCAGGATTCTTGCTCTCTGCTCTTTTACAGCCTCTTCTCCGGAATTTTCAGGAAGGTATCCGAGAAGCTTACGGATACCGTTCAGACAGGATCTCTCATCCTCGTAAAGGGCATGAGCCACTCCGCTGGCTTCACTGTGGACTTTGCTTCCTCCCAGTTCCTCCAGGGTAACCTTCTGTCCCAGCACCGCTTCCACTACCTGGGGCCCGGTGAGGCACATCTGGCTCACTCCCTTTACCATAAAGATAAAGTCACAAAGCGCTCCGGAATAACAGGCCCCTCCTGAACAGGGACCCAGAATTGCCGCTATCTGAGGGATGACTCCGGAAGCTTTTACATGACGGCAGAATATTTTGCCATAACCATTCAGAGCCATAATCCCTTCTTCGATTCTGGCTCCCCCACTGTCATCAAGAAAAACAATGGGAATCTTTCTTTCGTAGGCCAGGTCCTGAATCCGGCAGATTTTCTCCGCCTGTACCTCTCCCAGACTTCCTCCTGCCACGGTAAACTCGCTGGCCGCCACGCAGACCGGCCGCCCGTTGATCTCTCCCCAGCCCGTAAGCACCCCATCCCCCAGGTATGGCTGCCTTCTGGAAAGAGAATCCTGATCTTTCCGGGTCTCATAAAAGGTTCCGAAAGGATGAAACGTTCCGGGATCCAATAAAAACTCCACCCGTTCCCAGGCGGTCATTTTCCCCCGCTGATGCTGCCTTTCAACCTTTTCTCTGCCGCCGCCTTCCTTCTGGCGGCGCCGCATTTCTATCGTCTGCTCAATACGGTCCGGCCACATGGTTCCCATCCTTTTCTCCCTTTTTTCTGTCCGTGGCTACTATAACATACTCTTCCTCATTCGTAAAGAACGAAAAATTTATTAAAATCCCTTCTCACCACTCCGCCATGCCAGCTCGATTCCGCTGCGCTTCATCTCGCTGCGGCTGATCGCCGTATGGCAAGGGAACGGAACACTGCCTTCTGCATGCAAGCATGCACGGCATGTTCCCTTCTCACTGCTCCGCCATACACGCCACAGACCCGTCTGCTCCGCAGACTCTCCGCCTTTCGGCTCCGGTCTGTGGCTGAATGGGCGTCCCGCCCATTCCCGGAAATGAAACTCCCGACCTTTGCAGATAAATCTGCACGGTCCCGAGTTTCATTTCCTGTATGGCTCTTGACTGGTGACTCACATGAGGGGGGCGACGATTCGGAGAAGCTTTCCCGCTGCCACCCGAAGGAACCGGTCGTGCCGGATATCAAAAGGAGTAATCAGCCGGCATTTGGGAAGGGTCATGACGAAATCATCTTCTATTTTCTGAATTTCTTCCACTTCATACAGCATGACCGCGCACTCATAATTCAGATAAAGGCTGCGGTAATCCAGGTTGATGGCTCCGACCACCGCAATCCGGTCATCACTTACGAAAACTTTTGAGTGAACGAATCCCGGCGTATACTCGTAGATCCTGATTCCGGCTTCTATAAGCTGCGCGTAATACGTATGCGCAAGCGCAAAGGCGTACTTTTTATCCGGGATGTGGGGGAGCAGAAGCTTTACATCCACTCCTCTTCTGGAGGCGTAAAGCAGCGCCTGAAGAAGCTCATAGCCCGGCACCAGATAAGGAGTCATAATATGAACGTACTGTTTGGCTCCATTTAAAATTTCAATATAGACACGCTCCGCTATGCGTTCGCTTCCAAAAGGACTGGTCGCGTAGGGCATTATAAAGCCTTCCGCTTTGCTGAAATCTCCCTTCCGCTTTTCTCCCTCCCTCAGATACACGGACAGGTTATCCAGCGTCCCGGAGGTTCCCCACATCTTCAGGAACATAGCCGTAAAGCTGGCCGCGGCGTCTCCCTGCAGCATGATTCCCGCGTCCTTCCAATGTCCGAAGCGCTCCTTGCGGTTAATGTATTCGTCCGCCAGATTCACTCCCCCGGTAAATGCCGTAACTCCGTCCACCACAACTACCTTCCGGTGATCCCGGTTGTTATAATGTGTGGAAATCACTGGATAAATGGGTGAAAAGACCTTGCACTGGATGCCGCTTCCCCGAAGAAGATTCGGAAAATCATGGGGCAGGTTGGACAGCTCGTTCATGCCGTCGTACATTACTCTTACCTCCACGCCTTCCTCCACCTTGGCTTTGAGGATTTTGAAAACAGTATCCCACATATATCCCTCAGCGATAATAAAATACTCCAGAAAAATGTATTTCTTCGCCCGGCTCAGCTCCCGGACCAGGGCCGCGAACTTTTCCTCCCCGCTGGGGAAATAGGTCACCTTTGTATTTTTGTAAACAGGGTAGTCAGCTACTTTTCGGATATAGCCTGCCAGCTGCGCCACACGGCCCTCCTTTGCCGCCAGCTCCTCCAGCACCTTCTTATCCTGAGGCGTACTGCCCTTTGTTTTCTCGTCAATCTCCTTCAGGCACGCTTTCATATACTTTGTTCCTGGCTGTACCTCTACGTATAGATACAGCAGCCCCCCAAATACAGGCAGCAGCAGCACCAACGCCGTCCAGCTCAGCTGGAAGCCCGGATTATCCGTCCTGTTTATAATCAGTGTAAAAATAAGAAAACCAAAGATCAGATATCCTCCAAAAAACCAGTGAACGTACTGTGCCAGAATCTGAAGTCCGACAAACAGCAGCAGACACTGAAGCAAAAGGCAGATCAGAAGGATCCCAGTTCGCCCGAAGATAATCTTCAGTATACCATTTTTTCCTTTTTTCAGAGATTTTCTACTGATTTCATGCAGCTGATAATTCATACAGATAATTCATAACTCCTTTCCAGCTCAAATCCCCGCCCCAAAATCCATCTTTCCTATCTCTTTTCAAATCTCAGAACAGCTTTTTTGCGCCGTCCAAAAGATGTCCTTTTGAAGACAAATACCTGGCAGATGAAAAAACATCTGCCAGGTATTATAGCATATTTGCCCGTAGCTGTCATTACCCATCCCGCCGCGTCGGCAGCGGCAAAGTCTACAGAGTTCCTGTAAAGGGCAGGCTGTGGCACGTCTCCATATATTTCTTTATATTGGATGCATTTACGTATTTCTCCACTTCTCCGTCATGAAGCACAATCAGGGTGGGCGCCTGCCTTACTCCGAAGCGGCTGACCAGCTCCTGGTTCTCTTCAGCGTCTACCAGAGTATACGCTTCATTTCCCAGTATTCTTTTGGCTGCTTTACAGTTGGGACAGGTTTTCGTAGTAAACAGGTATCTGACCATTCCCGGCTCCTGAGCTGTCTCAATCTCCACCGGCCCCTCCTTCTTTCCCGCGTGTTCTTCTATATGAGTCCAGCTTTTCTGGGCCTCCTGGAATGCATGGGAACATCCATTTTCTTCTCTCCGGATTTTCCCATCCGCCTCATGTCTTCCGTAGGAATACGGAATGTCATACAGCCGCCGGTTCTTATACTCCTGTGTCTTTCCGTCGTTCCAGTTCTGAACCGGCCGGTAGTAGCCGGTAATCCGGCTGTAGACCTCTGTGGTCTTTCCGCAGACAGGACATACCTTCTGCTCTCCCGCCAGATATCCGTGCTCCTGGCAAATAGAATAGGTGGGAGACAAGGTATAATAGGGCAGACGGTAATTCTCCGCGATCTTGCGCACCAGTGACGCCGCCGCCTTCCAGTCCGGCAGCCGCTCTCCCAGGAAGGCATGGAAAACAGTTCCCGAGGTGTAAAGAGTCTGCAGCTCATCCTGAATGTCCAAGGCGTCAAAGATATCCGATGTGTAGTCCACTGGAAGATGGGAGCTGTTGGTGTAGTAGGGAGTATCTCCCTTCTTGCCTGCCGTAATGATTTCCGGCCAGCGCTCCCTGTCATGTTTTGCCAGCCGGTAGGTGGTGGATTCCGCCGGCGTTGCCTCCAGATTATACAGATCCCCGTACTCCTCCTGATAGATCACCAGCCGCTCCCGCATATGGTTCAGCACATTCCTGGCAAACTTCTGGGTTTCCGCATGTGTCAGATCTTTGCGAAGCCAGCAGGCATTTAAGCCGGCCTCATTCATTCCCAGCAGGCCTATCGTAGAGAAATGATTCTCAAAGCTTCCCAGATAACGTTTCGTGTAAGGATAAAGCCCTTCCTCCAAAAGCTTTGTGATCACATCCCTCTTGATCTTCAGGGACCTGGCTGCTATATCCATCATATGATCCAGCCGATGGTAAAATTCTTCCTGGCTGGTAGAAAGATAGGCGATTCTCGGAAGATTGATAGTCACAACGCCTACGCTTCCCGTACTCTCTCCGGATCCGAAAAATCCTCCCGTCTTTTTCCGAAGCTCCCGCAGATCCAAACGCAGCCGGCAGCACATGCTCCGCACATCGCTGGGCTCCATATCGCTGTTAATATAATTGGAAAAATACGGTGTTCCGTATTTTGAAGTCATGGTAAAGAGCAGCCTGTTATTTTCCGTATCTGACCAGTCAAAATCCTTTGTGATGGAATAAGTGGGAATCGGGTACTGAAACCCTCTTCCGTTGGCGTCTCCTTCGATCATAGTCTCAATAAACGCCTTATTGATCATATCCATCTCTTTTTTACAGTCCTTGTAGCAGAAATCCATTTCTTTTCCGCCTACGATAGCCGGCATCTCCGCCAGATCCGCGGGAACCGTCCAATCCAGGGTAATATTGGAGAAGGGCGCCTGCGTCCCCCAGCGGCTGGGGGTATTCACTCCGTATACAAAAGATTCGATGCATTTCTTGACTTCCGGGTAGGTGAGATGATCCGTCTTCACAAAAGGAGCCAGGTAGGTGTCAAAAGAAGAAAACGCCTGAGCCCCCGCCCATTCATTCTGCATAATTCCCAGAAAGTTTACCATCTGATTGCACAGAACCGACAGATGCTTGGCAGGAGCAGAGGTAATCTTTCCCTTGATTCCTCCCAGTCCCTCCTGAATCAGCTGTTTTAAAGACCAGCCGGCGCAGTAGCCCGTGAGCATGGACAGATCATGAATATGGATATCTGCGTTTCTGTGGGCGTCCGCGATTTCCTGATCGTAGATCTCAGAGAGCCAGTAATTGGCGGTGACCGCTCCGGAGTTGCTGAGAATCAGGCCTCCCACTGAGTAGGTAACTGTTGAATTCTCCTTTACCCTCCAGTCCTCCACCTTCACGTAGCTGTTTACAATCTCCTTGTAGTCCAGAATCGTAGACTTCATATTCCGGATCTTTTCCCGCTGCTTCCGATACAGAATATAGGCCTTGGCCACATCGGCGTACCCGGCCTGAACCAGAACATGCTCCGCGCTGTCCTGGATACTCTCCACATCGATTTTGCCGTCTTTGATTTTATTCTGAAAATCTGCCGTCACCCGAAGGGACAGAAGATCTGTAATATCTGAATTATATTCCATCTGTGTGGCGTCAAAGGCCTTGGCGATCGCGCCTCCGATCTTCGAAAGATCAAACTCCGCAATTTCCCCATCCCGTTTTACTACCTGAAACACGTTCCCATCCTCCCTTTTCATTCTCGCTTTCTTCACGCTGTCGTAAGACCTAGTATATCATTCAAAAAAAAGGAAGTCAACGCAAAAACCACTATATATAGTTTTAATTCACACGAAACCACTATATATAGTTTTGATTATTCACTCTATATTCAGATTATTCAAATGGAGGACTTTTTTGCTCCATCTCTCCTGCCCTGTGTTTATGGTTGGTAAATCCCGGAATTTCTGTGCCCTTGCTCAAATTGCAGAGCTTTCTGTCCTTCTGTAATTGTCTGACTTTTATTGCTTTTTTCACTTTATATTCTCATGTTTTTCCATATATTTCCTTTGGAACGTATGCTTTTACTGCCACACCCTCCGGAAGATACTCCTCAGAGATCAGTTCTCCCCGGCTTCGGATCAGCTGCAGGATTCCTCCCTGACTGTATGGGTATACACGCTCAATATAGATCTTCTGCCCCCGCAGGATCTCCTCCAGGGCCGTTTGAATCTCTTCAACTCCTTCTCCCGTTTTAGCCGAAGCCGGGATCGTATAGTCAGCGTGAAAATCCCGGATTATGCGCTTCTCATACAAAAGATCCTGTTTGTTCAGCACAGTAATCACCGGCTTGTCCCCGGCCCCCAGCTCTCTTAAGGTTTCATATACCACATGCATCTGCATCTCAGCCTGGGAACTGGACGCGTCCACCACATGGAGCAGAACATCCGCGTAGACAGCCTCCTCCAGCGTGCTTTTAAAAGCGTCAATCAGTGTGTGTGGAAGCTTTCTTATAAATCCCACCGTATCCGTCAGAAGAATTTCCTGCTTCCCGCTGCGGCGAATCAGTCTGGTACACGTGTCGAGAGTGGCAAAAAGCTTCGGATCCACCAGCGTCTCCTCGCCTGTCATCTGCCTGAATAAAGCTGATTTTCCCACAGAAGTATACCCCACCAGCGCCGCAGTGTATCTGGCGGATTTTTTTCTCTGGCCCCGGATCAGGTCTCTGTGCCGTACCACCTGTTCCAGTTCCTGCTTCAGATGATGAATCCGCACCCGAATCAGTCTCCGGTCCATTTCCAACCGTTTTTCACCTGGTCCTCTCGTTCCGATTCCGCCTCCCAGTCTTGAAAGCGAATTTCCAAGCCCTGTCAGCCTGGCTGCCCTGTACCTGAGCTGAGCCAGCTCTACCTGGATTTTCCCCTCTCTGGAAACTGCATGTCTGGCAAAAATATCCAGGATCAGAAGAGTTCGGTCCATTACCTTGCATTCCAGTTCTTCCTGGAGATGGTTCAGCTGGGCCGGCGAAAGCTCATCGTCACAGATAATTCCGGTGGCATCCAGCTCCCAGATTTTCTCCTTCAGCTCCTGTATTTTCCCTTTTCCCACATAAGTCGACGGATGAATTTTTTCCCTGCGCTGAATCACCCGGCCCGCCACCTGGGCGTTGGCCGTCTCTGCCAGTTCCCCAAGCTCTTTTAATGACTCCTCCGCATTTTCTCCAGCCTGTTCCTCCACTCCTACCAGAATCACTCTCTCCTCTGTCTCACGCTGTTCGTGAAGCTCCATATCGTTCCTCCTTGTTTTATATAAGGTTCACGCTGTATTTTTTCTGATAAAACCATTCTACACACGCCCGAAGCTCTGTCAAGATACTTGTTGCTCTCCCGCCGGTCATGCCGCAGATCTTGCCTTGTTTTTTGCGTCTTCCTGTACTATACTTGACTTTGTCGTTATTTTTTATTCCCGCAGGCAGTATCTGTAAGGAAGCAGTACGGACCGCGGGTTCTTTTCTTTAAGGAGCGTTTATGGAAAAACAAATTAAAAAACTGGAAGATATGTCTCTGAATGCCTGGCCTTCTCACCAGATGGAGCTGTACGACGGCTGGATTCTGAGATTCTCTTATTTTTATACACACCGTACCAACAGTGTAGAACAGTTCGGGACCTCAACGCTTCCCTGGCGCGAAAAAATCCCCTACTGTGAATCCGTCTACCGCCGCTGGGGAACTCCCGCTATTTTTAAAATCAGTCCTCTGGTTTCAAAGGATTTTGACTACGTTCTGGAAAACCGCGGCTACGAAATCCAGCACGTTACAAATGTAATGACCGTGGATCTGAACCAGGCTGACTTATCCTGTCCCTGTCCGGACACAGAAGTGAAGGCGAGGATCCCCTCCTACTGGATTGAGGGACTGCTGAAACTAAAGAAGACTACGAACGAAACCCATCGTCTGATCGTCCCTTCTATGTACCGGGCCATTCCCAAAGACACTATCTGTGTCTGCATCTACCGGAATGATGCCATTATCGGAACAGGTCTGGGCATCCTGGACCGTGACTATGTGGGCGTCTACGCCATCCATGTCCACGAGGACTTCCGCCGTCAGGGACTGGCCAGACAGATCTGTACCTGCATCCTTTCGGAGGGAAGGAAAGCCGGCGCCGCCCACGCCTATCTTCAGGTAACCGCTGACAATGAACGGGCCTGCCGTCTGTACACTTCTCTTGGTTTTTCTCCTCTTTATACCTATTTCTTCCGCGTCCGGCAGGTTTGACGTGCTGCCGGAGCGCTGATCTTTCCGTCTTTATCCCAACTATTTCGTAAATAGCACCGTATTTGGAAGTAATGAAAAGGAAAAAAGTATTAATCTTGTTTTATTCCTTTATTGTTACTTATTAATTTGTAAGCCAATGGCATTTCAACCGTATTCGGATACGTTCCAATGAGGTGTTATTATGGATGGACATCAGCTTATTATCGACCGGATTAAAGACTTGTGCAGAGAAAAAAATATGTCCTACTATATGCTATCTTATCGTTCTACCGTTCCCCTGACCACCCTGCTCCATATTCTGGACGGTTCTACAAAGAATCCGGGGATCTTTACTATACTGAAGCTTTGTAACGGCCTCGGAATCTCTATCATTGAATTCTTTGACACAGAAAAACTGAAAGATATCGAATATAATCTGGATTAAATCTTTCTTTTCCTCTTGACAAAGGGCGTATTTCATTTTATCATATGAACAGTTATTCATATGATAAATACAAAATTTGTTTACCCCTGTTTTAAATGGAGGATTTATTTATGGAAAAGAAAGTTTACATTTTGGAAAATCTGGGCTGCCCCAACTGTGCGGCTAAGATTGAGCAGAAGGTCTCCCGCCTTCCGGGCGTCTCGGACGTATCCCTTGCCTACGCTACCAAACAGCTGCGCCTTACGGCAGAGGATCCTGATTCACTCCTTCCGGAAATCCAGAAAATCGCCAACGCATTGGAACCGGAAATCCTTGTATTGGAACGTCGCCGGGGTTCCCGCTCCTATCCCCAGACAGAGCAGGGACATCATCATGAGCATAACCACGAACACGGAGAAGGCTGTTCCTGCGGCCATGAGCACCACCATGAGCATCATCATGAACATGAGGAAGGCTGCTCCTGCGGCCACGAGCACCACCATGAGCAGGAAATTTCCCCGTATCTTCCCGATGACGGAAGCCCAAAGAAGATCTACCTTCTGGAAAATCTGGGATGCGCCAACTGCGCGGCTAAAATGGAAAAGAAAATCCGAGAGCTTCCAGGCGTCCATTACGCTTCCATTACATTCGCCACCAAGCAGCTCCGCCTTTCGGCGGAGAATCCGGAGGCTTTGCTTCCCAAGATTCAGGAGATCTGCGCTTCCATAGAATCAGAAGTGATTGTCAGGGAGAGAGAAAACCGGCAGCCCCCGGCTCCTGCTTCAAAAGCTTCTTCCTCCAGGCTGGCTGGACACGGAAAAGAGATAGCCCTGGTAGCCGCAGGCGCCGCGCTGTTTCTGGCAGGAGAGGTTCTGGAACACTTGAACTTTTCCCTTTTTTCCCTGTGCGTCCTGGCGGCCGCTTACATCCTTCTCGGTGGAAAAGTAGTCCTTACCGCTCTTAGAAATATCGGAAAAGGGCAGATTTTTGATGAGAACTTTCTGATGAGCGTAGCGACCCTGGGCGCCTTCGCTATCCGGGAATATCCGGAGGCTGTGGGGGTTATGCTGTTTTACAGAGTCGGCGAACTCTTTGAAGAGATCGCTGTTGAGAAAAGCCGCTCTCAGATTATGGATGCTGTGGATCTGCGGCCGGAAGTGGTCAATCTCTCTGTGGACGGCCAAGTCAAAGTAATCCCAGCTCAGGAAGCGAGAGTGGGGGATCTTCTGATCGTCCGCCCCGGCGACCGGATTCCCCTGGACGGAGTCGTGGCGGAGGGTGAAAGCCGCATCGATACTTCCCCCGTAACCGGGGAGCCTGTTCCTGTAAAAGCCGTCACAGGAGATTCCGTAATCTCCGGCTGCGTAAACACCTCCGGACTCTTAAAAATCCGTGTGGAAAAGGTGCTGGAAGAATCCATGGTAACACGGATTCTGGATTCTGTGGAGAATGCCGCCGCCAGCAAGCCGAAAATCGACCGTTTTATTACAAGATTTTCCAGAATTTATACTCCGATAGTAGTCTTCCTTGCCCTGGCTACCGCGGTTCTGCCTTCGCTGGCAACGGGGAACTGGGATTACTGGGTCTATACAGCCCTCTCCTTCCTGGTTATGAGCTGTCCCTGTGCCCTGGTTCTGAGCGTGCCTCTGGCTTTCTTTTCCGGCATCGGAGCCGGTTCTAAAAAGGGAATTCTTTTTAAAGGCGGCGTCTCCCTGGAGGCTATGGCCGGCGTACAGGCCGTCGTCATGGATAAAACCGGAACAATCACGGAAGGAACTTTCATCCTTCAGAAATCCGTTTCCTGTGGTTCCATGACAGAGGATGAGCTTCTCGCCCTGTGCGCCTCCTGTGAACTCTCCTCCACCCACCCCATCGGGGCAAGTATCTTAAGCGCTGCCAGGAAGAAAGGTCTTTCCCTCTCCCGCCCGAAATCCCTGGAGGAAATCGCCGGATGCGGAATCCGGGCAGAATTTAATGAAGGCCAGGTGCTCTGCGGCAACAGAAAGCTGATGGAAAAGTATCATATTCCTCTGGAAGAATATCATAAAACAGGATTTGGAACGGAGGTGCTTGCTGCAAAGGACGGAGTGTTTCTGGGATATCTGCTGATCTCCGATACGGTAAAGCCGGGAGCCAAATCGGCTGTTTCCTCGCTGAAGCGTCTTGGCATCACAACTGCGATGCTTACCGGCGATGCGGCCGACAGCGCGCAGGCTGTGGCAGAGGAAACAGGCATTGACGAAGTATTCGCAAAGCTGCTTCCGGAAGAAAAGCTGAAAAAGCTGGGAGAAATCCGAAGCCGCCACGGCAGTGTCATGTTTGTGGGGGACGGCATAAATGATGCCCCGGTGCTGGCCGGGGCAGATGTGGGAGCCGCTATGGGAAGCGGCGCGGATGCCGCCATCGAAGCGGCAGACGCGGTCTTTATGACTTCTGATATGGCAGCGATTCCTCAGTCCTTAGATATCGCGAGGCGAACGAAACGCATCGCCTGGCAGAATGTAATTTTCGCCCTGGCTGTCAAGATACTGGCTATGATTCTGGGTCTCTGCGGATTCGCTTCTATGTGGCTGGCCGTATTTGCCGATACAGGAGTCGCCATTCTCTGTATTCTAAACTCGATCCGCACTCTGTACCAGAAGCTCTGAAGCATACTTATCTCTGCATTCTCCAGCCAGGATGATACTTATTCTTTAAAGTACCGTTTACCAGCTTTCCCCAACCCAGGGGAAAGCCGGAGACACAGACAAGCTGCCAGCCTTTATCCCTGGCCGTATCCATGTGCTCCGTCTCAATGGTTTCTCCGGAGAGATACCGGAGGATTCTGGGATCCTCCGGGGAAAAGTCCAGGGAAGACGCATATTCCTCTTTCCTCAGAGCCATAGCCAGAGACTGGGAGGGCTCAAACCGGTTCCGCTTCATCTCTCCCAGATACAGGCCGCTTCGGAGAAAATCCAGTCCGCCTATGGGCGGCTGGATTTCCGGCTGATAATAAATCTGACCGCAGCGGGATTCTATGCGGTTCTTCTGAAAGCTTTTGGAGATATCTTTAAAAAAGAGCTCCAGAAGCTTTTCTTCTTCTCTGGAAAGTCTGCTTTCTCCGGAAGGCTTCCGGTAAAAAGCCGGCGAAAGCTCCCCTTCCTTCTGAAAAAGAGCCATAAAGTGGCCTTCCCCACGGATCTTGTGTGGAAACAGCCGCGCGCATTTCTTAAGCGTTTCTTCTCCTCCTCCAAGCTCCGGCCTTCCCGGAGAAAATCCGAAGTCTCCCGGAAGCTCCGTCAGATGAAGCTCCGGGCATTCTTTCAGCACATGGGAAACCACCTGTTCATTTTCCTCCGGAGAAAAGGTACACGTAGAATACAGAAGCATGCCCCCAGAGCGCAGCATTTTTGCCGCCCGCACGGTAATATCCTTCTGGATTACGGCGCAGGACTTTACTTTCTCCAGGCTCCATGCCCTGGCGTTGGCCCCGTCCTTCCGGAACATCCCCTCTCCGGAACAGGGAGCGTCCACCAGGATCTTATCAAAATACCCGGCAAACCTCTCTTCCAGCCTGGCCGGCACCTCATGAAGCACCAGGGAATTGGTGATTCCGAATACCTCCAGATTTTTCAGAAGGGCCTTTGCCCTGGAAGCGCTGATCTCATTGGCCGCCAGCAGCCCCTGCCCCAAAAGCCTTGCCCCCAGGGCGGTAGCCTTGCCTCCCGGTGCCGCGCACAGATCCAGCACCCGCTCTCCGGGCCGGACCGGAAGCAGTTCTCCCGGAGCCATGGCACTGGGCTCCTGCAGATAATAAAGGCCAGCATAGTAAAAAGGATGACGAGCCGGGTCATCCTCTTTTTTATAATAATAGCCATTCTTTGTCCAGGGAATCCTTTCCAGATGAAAAGGAACCGCCCTTTCAAATTCCTCCGGAGATATTTTCAGAGGGTTCACCCGAAGTCCGAATTCCCTTGGCTCCCGGTAGGTTTCCAGAAATTCTTCGTACTCCTCACCCAGCATCTCTCTCATTCTCTCTAAAAATTTCTCAGGCAGTTCCATAATGCTTCCTCCCTCTTTCTTTTTCCGCGGCCCCGGCGCGCCTTTTCTTCAGGATCACGCTTCCCATCTGTATCTTGTCAGCTCTCCCGAAAGCCGCATTCCGGGAAACCCGTTCTGCCTCAGAGCCTCATACAGAACAATGGCGGCGGAATTGGACAGATTCAGAGATCTGGTTTCGCCAATCATGGGAATCCGCATGCAGGTATCCGGATGCTCCTTTAAAATCTCCTCCGGAATCCCGGCGCTCTCCTTTCCGAACATCAGAAAGCAGTCCGGCTCATAGGAAATCTCTGTATAAACCTTTCTGGCCTTCGTCGTGGCCATATAAATCCTTGCGTCCGGATTCTTTTCCATAAAATCCTGATAATCGATATACCGGACTACGTCAATCTCTTTCCAGTAATCCATACCGGCCCGCTTCAGCGCCTTCTCTGACAGGGAAAATCCCAGCGGCTCAATCAGATGCAGTCTGGTCCCGGTAGCCGCGCAGGTTCTTCCGATGTTTCCGGTGTTGGAAGGGATCTCCGGCTCAAATAAAACGATATTCAGCTTCACCATCTCCTTACAGCTTTTTCACAAAATGTCCCAGCCGCCCCAACGCCTCTTTCAGCGCCTCCAGAGAGTAGGCATAGGAGATCCGCAGAAAGCCTTCCCCGCAGTCTCCGAAGGCTGTCCCCGGGACCACCGCCACGTGTTCTTCCTCCAGAAGCCTGGTGGCGAACTCCTCCGAAGTCATTCCGAATTTTTTCACAGAGGGGAACACATAAAAGGCTCCGAATGGCTCAAAACAGGGCAGTCCCATCTCCTTAAAGGCATACATGAGATATCTTCTGCGCTGGTTATAAGCCTCCCGCATGACGGTCACATCCCGGTCTCCGTTTTTAAGAGCCTGCACAGCCGCGTACTGGCTGTTAGTGGGCGCGCACATAATGGCATACTGATGGATTTTTGTCATCTGCTCGGTTATCTCTCTTGGCCCGCAGATATATCCAAGCCTCCATCCAGTCATGGCATAGGATTTGGAGAACCCGTTGATGGTCAGCGTCCTCTCCTTCATCCCCGGCAGGGCGGCGATAGATACGTGCTGGGCTCCATAGGTAAGCTCTGAATAAATTTCATCAGAAATCACATACAGATCCTTTTCTTTCACCACCTCTGCCACAGCCTCCAGGTCCTCTTTCCTCATAACCGCTCCTGTAGGATTATTCGGAAAAGGAAGTACCAGTATTTTGGTCCGGTCCGTAATTTTTTCCAGCAGCTCCCCGGCCGTAAGGCGGAACTGATTCTCTTCCTTCAGTTCAATGGTCACAGGCACTCCGTCCGCCAACAGGGTACAGGGCAGATAGGAAACGTAGCTTGGCTGGGGAATCAGCACCTCGTCTCCCGGATCCAGCATGGCCCGAAGGGCCAGATCAATCCCCTCGCTGCCCCCTACCGTTACAAGGACCTCATGAAGTGGGTCGTATTCCAGGTCAAATTTTCTCTTCAGATACCGGCAGATCTCAATTCTCAGCTCTTTCAGCCCGGAATTTGAGGTATAGAAGGTTTTCCCCTTTTCCAGGGCATAAATTCCCTCATCACGGATATGCCAGGGCGTATCAAAATCCGGTTCCCCTACCCCCAGGGAAATCACATCCTCCATCTCGCTGACAATATCAAAAAATTTCCGGATGCCGGAGGGCTGGATTTCCTTTACTTTCTTGCCTAACGGGTCTCTCACGGCATCATCAGCATCCTTTCGTCTTTGGACTTCTTTCCGAATATAGTTCCATAGTCCTTATATTTTTTCAGAATAAAATGGGTAGCTGTACTCAGCACGGAATCCAGCGTGGACAGCTTATCGCTGACAAAGGCCGAGACATCCCGCAGCGTCTTCCCCTCCAGGATCACCAGCAGGTCAAAGGCTCCGGAAATCAGATAGACAGACTGAACCTCCGGATAATTATAGATTCTCTCCGCAATGGAATCAAACCCCTGTCCTCTCTGGGGCGTCACCCTCACCTCAATCAGGGCGGTCACCTTCTCTGTAGATGTTTTTTCCCAGTCAATCAGAGTGTGATATCCGCAGATCACCTGCTCCTTCTCCATCTGGGCCACTTCATTGGCAATCACCGCCTCGCTGGAGCCCAAAAGCACTGCCAGCTCTTTCAAATCAATCTTACTGTTTTTTTCAAGAAAGGTTAAAATCTGTTCCCTCATTCCGTTTCCCTCCTGGTTTTTAAATCGAACCGTTCCTGAAGCCGATACCACTCGTCCTGGGCGGGGCGGTCCAGAAACCGGCATTCCTCCCCATTGTAAATCTTACGCGCCTTCTCTTTGAGGATTTTCCCGATGCATACCGCGGGAATTCCTTCTCTTTCCAGCTCCCGAACCAGATCCTCTCCGTGTTCTGTTCCTGCTATAAGAGAGCCGCCGGAGTAGAGATTATAGGGATTCACCTGAAAATACTCACAGATCTCTACCGTCTCCTGACGTATAGGAATCTTTTTTAAGTCCACTTCCATTCCAAACTTCCACCGCTCTCCCAGCTCCCAGAGCCCTCCGAAAATTCCGCCCTGAGAGAGGTCGTGCATCACACAGGAACCGTATCTTCCGATAATCTTGGCCTCTCTCTCCACAGACATCCAGATTTCAAATTCTTTTGCCCGTTCAATCAAAGCAGGAGGGAAAACCTCCTTCAGTTCTCCCTCTCTCCTTTTAGCCAGAGCAGCCGTTCCTCCCAGACCGATCCAACGGGTCACCACCAGATCCCAGCCTGGCCGGGGAATCGCCGCGGCTCCTGTCTCGTTTCTTTCTCCCAGACACGTAACCGCATATACTGGTTCGGACACGGCAGCGGAAATTTCTGTATGGCCTCCGGCTGCCGCGATCCCCATTCTCCCGGCCTGCTCCGCCAGCTCCTGCATTTTTCTTCGTATATCTTTCTCCTCCCATATGTCCGGGAACACGGCCTGGAGGATAAAGTATTTCGGCGTACAGCCCCCGGCAAATAAGTTGTTGGCGCAGGAGAGCAGAATCTGATCCGGCCGGTCCTCAAACCCCGGTACAAAAGAAGCACAGGAGACAGCCTGCACACTGCCTCCCTGAAAAAAACTGCAGTCTTCCCCGTACTTTTCTCTCCACCTGGCGTCCTCTGAATAAAGAATCCGCAGCACCGACCTCTTTAAAGCCGCTTCTTCCAGCTTTCCTGTCCTCATGTCTCTTTTCTCCTTCTCTATACAGACGTTCCCGCCGCTCCCATCCGCTACTGGATAATCGTAACATCCCCTCCCGTTCCGGAAGCACTCTCCTGGGCTGCCGGAGCCTGCGTCTGGGGCGTTTCCGTCTGCGCCGCTTCTGTCTGGGGCGCTTCCGTCTGTGCCGCTTCTGTCTGGGGCGCTTCCGTCTGGGTCGTCTCTGTCTGCGCCGCCTCTGTCTGGACTCCGTTTGCCAGAAGAGCCTGAACCTGCTCCAGACTGTTCTGCCCTATGGCAGAGTAGAGGGCGCTGGTCAGAGCCGTGTTGGAGGACACCACTCCCACCTCCCAGATGGCCGCCGTAGCCTGGTACGTACTGCTGTTTACCTGAATCGTCTCCGAGAGCACTCCGTCGTAGTAGATATTCTTCCACAGCACCGCGGACAAGCCCTCATGGGGCGTCTGCACCTGCACAAGATAGCCTACATTCTGGTCTGTCTTTGCCACCAGCTGTATATTATTGGTGGCATCCGTCCTGGCCGTCACTTCGCTGACAAATTCGATGGTCCGGTTCGCCGGCCTTGTCTCCTCTCCGTAAATGGTAAAGTTCAGCACTCCGCCATAGGCAGAGCCCGCGATATACACCGGCGTCTCCAGGGTATTGGTAAATACCAGATCCATCAGCCCCTCCGCGATGGCTGCGTCCTTGGAGGGATCCACATAGGAAACTGTCATGGTGTGATTGGATCTCTGATCCACCTGAAGCTCCGCCTTCAGCACCGCGTTATAAAGGGTTGTGGAAACCTGGCAGATTCCTCCCCCGTAGCTGTCCACCACCTGGCCGCTCTCATAAGAGGGCGCCAGCTCATAGCCGTTTTCCGCCGTAAAGGGCACCACGGCATCCGTTACGGAAAAACTCTCTCCCGGCATTAAAAGGGTCCCGTTAATCTTTGAGGTTCCCGTCACAATATTCTGGGCCCTGGCCGCTGAAGAAGCTGAATAATCCGTGGTGGCTGTCCCCAGAACATCCGTCATTTTGCTGAGCGTTTCCGCTGTTACCTCCGGAGACACCCGCTCCACCGTGGCTTCTATCACGGTGTCCCCGGCTGTCCATCCCTCTATGTACTCCTCCAGAGCCGTCAGGGTAGCGTCCACATCCAGAGTCAGCCCGTCTGTTCCTCCTTCCACATAGAGCAGTCCGTCGTCTCCCATATAAACCGAGCCCTCCACAGGCTCCGAGTTATAGGCGCTCATTCCCTCCACAAAGGAACGGAGGGCATCCTCGTCAATGGTATATTCTATCTCAAATTGTATGTTCTGATTCTGAAGATCCTTCTGTTCTTTATATCGCTGTACAATATTTCCTGTGGTTCCCAGATGGCTGATCTCTGTAATAAGATCTGTATTTTTCCACTGAAGCCCCAGCTCTCCCCAGGTTCTGGATTCCTGGTCTTCATCCATGGTAAGGGTAATCACAGAATCTGAAAGCGCCTGCACCTGCTGCTGTACTACAGTTTCCGCTTCTGCAGCCGTCATTCCGCTTACATCCACACCGTTGATAAATACGCCTTCGCTGATCACGTTCTCCCCCGCCTGACAGGTCAGCGCCATCCAGGGCAGCATCAGATAGAAAACCGCCGCCGCTGCTTTGCACAGTATTCTTTTTTTCATAGATCAATCCCCTTCACAATTTAGAAAATCCCGCCTCTCTGTTCTCAAATCAGTAGAGAGCCGGGAGCAGCATGCCAAGTACCATGGCCACAACAATCAAAATCACGATCACTGCCGCGATCCTCTGTTTCGTCTTTGAATCATGAAAATTCATCATAGCCTTTACCTTTTCATCCTTCCATATTTTAATATAATTCCGTCAATCATCCGGGAAGCTTCGCTTTTCGTGAGCTCCTCAATTTTGACGTTATCATTTATTCTATGATATTTTAGTAAATCCCGCAAGTAGACTTTTTGTGAATTCGTAATGGGACTGGCCTTTTTCACTTTAAAGTTCAAGGCAGACGGCTCAAAAAGCTCCGGATATACTTCCGAATATTCCTCTTTCAGCCTCTCATAAATCCTGGCTGCCGTCAGTGCATCGTCCAGAGCTCTGTGGTGATGCTCCTGAGGAATTCCATAATAGGCAGATACCTGGTCCAGAGATTTCTTTGGAAGCCCCGGAAGACAGCATCTGGAAATCCTCAAAGTATCCAGTCCCTTTCTCTCATAAGAAAATCCCAGAGATACAGCGTTCTGTTTCATAAAACCATAATCGAAAGAGAGATTGTGGCCCAGAAGCACCTCTTCCCCCGAAAAGTCCAGAAACGCTGTCAGCCCTTCCTTCAGGGAAGGACTTCCCAGAACCATTTCCCGGGTAATTCCCGTAAGCTCAGAGATAAACGGCGGAATCGGAATGCCGCAGTCAATGAAAGTGGAAAAGGTTCCCGTCACTTCCCCTTCCTCCACTTTTACCGCGCCGATCTCCAGAATCCGGTCTGTATCGGGCCTTAGACCTGTGGTTTCCAAATCCAGAGCAATATAGCTGTTTCTCATTGTCTTTTGTCTCCTTCGTTCCGTTCTGTTTCATGTCCATGTCCGGCTCCCGGCGCTGTCTCTGAATCGCCGCCTGTCACAGCAGGGAAATCTATTCTCCGACTTCATAGATTTTGGCGTCATAGGTAAGAGGATTTCTCCTGCCATAGTCAAACAAAATCCAACTATCCTTTCTCTCTCCCTTTCCCAGGACATCAAAATGAAAATGCTCCAGATGAGTCATATGCATAAGCTGCTTCCAGCTTCTTTCCCTGTATTCCGGAAGATATTTTCTTTCCTCCGCTTCTTTTTTATAAAACTCAGCTGCTTTCTCTCTTTCATCCGCATCGGTCTCTTTCCAGAAAGGTCTGGATTTTGCTTTTTCTCTGAGATACAGGTCGAAGACCAGAAGCTCTTCATACAGCTGTCCTTGCTCCCGTCCCTTCAAAAGAGCGAAGCCTCGCAAAAGCTCCATTCTCTGAAGTCTGGAGTATTTTCTCCCCGGCTCTGTATGTCTCTTCCTGTACGCAGCCAGATTTTCATACATGGAAAAGGGGGAAGGAAAGCTTTTTTCCAGAGCCCTCATTGTAAAACGGTACTGACCGCTGTTGTAGTAAATTTCCAGAACCTCCTCGATCTCTTTTAATTTCAGCAGTTCCTCACAGGTCATCCACTTCGTCTGAAGCACCTCATAGGGCGGACGGCTCCTATAGATGATTCCGTATTTTTCCGTCTCCCGGTACAGAGGCGAGCCCTTCAGCACCTTTAAAAATCCCAGTTGAAGTTCCTGGGGGTGCAGGCCGTATACCTGGTTAAAGGAATCGGCAAAGCTTTCCATATCCTCCCAGGGCAGCCCGGCGATCAGATCCAGGTGCTGATGAACCCTTCCAGTCTTCGCGATCCTCCTGACCGGCTCCTGGATTTTGTCAAAAAATGCCTGCCGTCCGATAGCCTCCAGGGTCTTCTCATTTACAGACTGGACGCCGATCTCCAGCTGCACAAGCCCCGGACGCATTGCGGAAAGAACCGTGATCTCATCCTCTGTCAGCAGGTCGCCGGAGATTTCAAAATGAAAATTCGTAATTCCGTTGTCATGCTTCTGAAGATATTTCCAAATCCGGACTGTTCTGGAGGGACTGCAGTTAAAGGTTCTGTCTACAAATTTTACCTGTTTCACTTTTTTCTCCAGGAAAAAGGATAATTCCTCTTCCACCAGCTCTATGCGGCGGAACCGCACGCCTTTTTCAACCGAGGAGAGGCAATAGCTGCAGCCAAAGGGGCATCCCCGGCTGCTTTCATAATAGAGGATTCGGTTCTCAAAGGGAGCTTCCTCTCCCATAAGTCCCCGGTATACAAAGGGAAGCTCATCCAGGTCAGGAAGAAGGGCCGGTCCTGTCTCTGAAATCATCCTCGTCTCTTCCTGTCCTCCGGCATCCCGCCGGAACGCCAGCCCGGGAATGTCCTCTAATCTCCCGCTCCCTGTCTCATAGTACTGAAGAAGCTTTGCAAAGGTTTTCTCTCCCTCTCCTCTCATCAGGCCGTCAAATTGGGGATTTTCCTTTAAAAATCCGGCGGGTTCCCAGGACACCTCCGGTCCCCCTGCCCAGATTTTGGTTTCAGGAAGCACTTTTTTCACATTTTCAGCCGTTTCCAGTACCAGCTCCCGATTCCAGATGTAGCAGGAAAAAAACAGAAGCTTTGGCTGTTCCCTGAAAATCATGGAGAAAATCTCCTCCGGCTGCTGGTTGACCGTACACTCGATCAGAGTAATTTTATCCTCATATTCCGGAACACTGGCCTTCAGACTGTATACCGCCAGATTAGAATGAATATATTTCGCGTTTATGGCCACAAGAACAATCTTCATATTTCCTCCTTACGCATCTGCCGCACCGTCAGGGCCGATTTGCAAGTTTAGGCACAGCGCCTTCTTCCGCCGGTTTTCCCCGCCGCCTGCCGTTCAGTTTTTCTTTTACAGAAGGGTACTGATTCAGATCTGTGTAAGGCAGAAACTGCGCTTTATGCATCTTTTCCAAAAAATCGCCGGCATTTCCAAATTGAAGGTACGTAATGTTCTCCATAATTTTTTCTATATCCTTCAGCATCTCCCGATTCAGCAAAAGCTCTGCCGCCCCTTTCAGAGAGGCGTTTCCCAGAACGCAGAATTTCTCTCTGGGGAGATCCGGATAAATGCCTATGGTAACGGCAGCTTCCAGCTCAAGATGTGTCCCGAAGCCCCCTGCCAGATAGAAGCGGCCAATCTGTCCAGCCTCCAGTCCGAATTCTTCCAGCAGATATTCTACCATGGTATGGGCAGCGGCCTTTGTCCGGATAAACTCCTGCACATCTGTCTGGGTAAAAACAAGGTCTTCTCCCTGATCGGACTCATCTGCCCAGGCGTAGCATACTGCCGGCTCTTCCTTTTCAGGAGCCAGGTGGTTGGGTACTTTTATAATCCTGTCAAATTTATCTATATTAAAATTCCCCGCCGAATCCACCCAGCCCTCCAGGAACATTTCCGCAAGAAGCTCTACAATTCCGGACCCGCAGATTCCCCTTGGCTTTCCTCCGCCTATAGTGTGAATTTTAAGTGTCCCCCGCGAGATGGAAACACAGTCCACCGCCCCTTTCTCGGCCCTCATGCCATATCGGCTGATGCCTCCCTCCAGAGCAGGGCCGGCTGCTCCTGCTCCTGCCAGGAGAAATTCCGCGTTCCCCGCCACCAGCTCTCCGTTGGTTCCTATGTCGATAAAGACGGAAAGCTCTTCTCCTTTATAAAAACCGGCTTCCAGAAGACCGCTGATAATATCCCCGCCCAGATAATTGGCTGCTGAAGGGAAAATATATACGTAGCCGGGCATCTCAATCCCCAGCTCTTTTCCCCTGATAAATCCGCCCTCTTTTGCTGCCGGCGCGAAGGGCGTCTCAAAGACAGGCCAGGGAAATAATCCCAGAAGCAGATGAATCATGGTAGTGTTTCCCGCCACAGTCATACACAGATATTCGTCTCTTGGCACCCCGCACTCCTCTTCGCAGAGCTCCAGCAGCCGATTCAGGCCGTCGGCTGTCAGTTCCTGCAGCTCCCGTAGGTGTTCCGGCTGATCTTTTGTATAAAAAATACGGCTTAAAATTTCTTCGCCATAGGGAATCTGGGGATTAAAGATGCTTTGGGACGCCGCCTCTTTGCCTGTATCCAGATCTATGACCTTCATCATAATGGTGGTGCTTCCCAAATCCACTGCTGCCCCATACTGACACTGCGAGGTGTCGCCCTTTTCCAGCCGCAGAACCTCCCATTTTTCTCCCTGCCATCCCAGAACAGCCGTAAATTTCCATTCTGCTTCCCGGCAGAAGGGATAGAGGGTTCTGAGCGTTTTTAAGGGGACAACCGCCTCATACCCCTGTTCCCTCAGACCGTCCAGCAGCCGCTCCCGGTCGCCTCTGGCGTCCTCTTCTGTGGGAGGTGAAAGTTCCAGATATATTTTTCTGCCTAATCCATCATGCTTTTTTTCCATCTTTCTCCTTTTCTGAATCAATCTGAATGATATGCGAAATGCCGCACAGGCAAACTTCAGGGACAAAACGCATTCTTCTTTTTATCCCTGTGTCTGTACGGCACCTTTCCATGCATACCGCAGTCATTACAGCACCAGCTTGGCCGCTCCGTAAATCCCGGCGTCATTTCCCAGCTCTGCCAGGACGAATTCTGTCTCCTTGCAGGATGAGAACGCATACTTTTTAAAGTTTTTCACAATAAAATCCAGCAGAATCGGCCCGGCCTTTGACACGCCGCCCCCGATTACAATCACCTGTGGATCCGCCACTGACGCAAAGATGGACAATGCCTTTCCCAGGTACAGTCCAAACCGTTCCGCCACCCGGACGGCCAGAGCGTCTCCTTCTTTTACAGCGTCGAATACCGCCTTGGCGGATATATGTCGTCCCCGTAAGAGAGATGGCTCCTGGCTCTTCTCCAGCTCCTCCCTGGCGAGACGGGCAATTCCTGTTGCCGATGCCACTTGCTCCAGGCATCCGCAGTTGCCGCAGTTGCAGGGATCCGTAATCGAGTCCTCCACATGTACGTGTCCAATCTCCCCTCCGGCCCCGTGGGCTCCGGCAATCACCTTTTCATTTACGATAATTCCTCCTCCCACACCGGTTCCGAGAGTCACCATGATCAGACTGCGTCTGCCTGAGGCGCCGCCCTTCCAAAGCTCACCCAGGGCTGCTACGTTTGCGTCATTCCCTGCCTTTACCTTCAGTCCGGTCAGCTCTTCCAGATCCTTTTCAATACATACATGCCCCCAGTGCAGATTCACAGCCACCGGCACCTCTCCATTGTCGTTCACCGGTCCCGGAACACCGATTCCTACTCCAGCCACCTCTTCCCGCTGAATTTTCTTTTCTTCCATTTTCTTCAAAATAGCAGAAGCAACATCCGGAAGAATATACTTTCCGTTCTCCTGAATCCTGGTAGGAATCTCCCATTTATCCAGGAGCTGGCCTTCCGTTGTAAAAAACCCGCATTTTACAGTGGTACCTCCCACATCTATCCCAAAACAATACCTTTTCATCTGTTTTACCTCCGGTCAATTTTCATCTTTGTTCTTCATCAGGCTGTTCTGTACCCGATTGTACAGCTCCTGAGCCGCATTGTATCCCATCTTTTTCTGCCGGTGATTCGCGGCGGCTGATTCCACGATCACGGCCAGGTTCCGCCCGGGACGGATGGGAAGGGACTGGCAGACAACTTTATTTCCTAAGAACTCCGTATACTGCTCTTCCAGTCCGAGACGGTCGTACTCCTTCTCCCGGTCCCACTCCTCAAGCTTGATCACCAGATCAATGGACTGGGTATTTTTTACACTTGCTACACCGAAGAGGGTCTTCACATCAATGATTCCAATTCCTCTCAACTCAATGAAATGGCGGGTAATATCCGGAGCGGTTCCGATCAGTGTTTCATCGCTTACCTTCCGTATCTCCACTACGTCATCTGTTACCAGACGGTGTCCCCGCTTAATCAGCTCCAGGGCCGCCTCGCTTTTTCCGATTCCGCTTTCGCCCATAATCATGACGCCTTCTCCATATACATCCACCAGCACGCCGTGAATAGAAATACAGGGGGCCAATTCCACATTCAGCCATCGGATCACTTCCGCCATAAAGGACGAGGTGGTTGTCTTCGTAGTAAAAATCGGCACCTCATACTTCTCCGCCAGCCGCAGCATGTCCTCATCCGGCTCTGTCATGGTAGTATAAATCACGCACGGAACATGGTAAGACAAAAACTTTTCATACACGGGGATCTTCTTCTCTCTGGGAAGATGCTCCAGATACGTATATTCCACGTACCCGATAATCTGCACTCTCTGAGAATAAAAATGATCAAAATAACCTGTAAGCTGGAGCGCCGGCCGGTTGATCTCCGAAGTAACGATCTTCTTCCCTGTCATATCAATATTGGGAAGTACATTGGTCAGGTTCATTTTATCCGCCAGCTTCTCAATTGAAACACTGCTTGCCATTTCTGCTAACCTCCATCTCTGCTTTTCCTGTGGGCTGTATCTGCACGTTCCCCACAGCCGTTTTCTTAATTATTATAAAGAATGAAACGGAATTTGTCCACCACATCAGAGGTTTTCCCCGGGGTTCAGTCTTCCCCGGAAGTTCTTTTCTGGTGGAAAAACTCATAAACCTGCCGGGCGCTGGGGGCGTTCATAGAGGGAACCGCCGCCAGCTCCTCCTCCGTGGCGTCCCGGATTGCTTCCAAAGATTTAAACGCCCGCATCAGCGCTTTTCTCCTGGAAGGACCAATCCCCGGAATATCGTCCAGGATGGAATGAATCTGCTGTTTTCCCCGAAGACTCTTGTGATACTCAATGGCGAACCGGTGAGCCTCATCCTGGATCCTGGTAATCAGCTTGAAGCCCTCTGAATGGGTATCGATTTCCAACTCCCTGTTTTCATAATAGAGCCCTCTGGTTCTGTGATAATCATCCTTCACCATTCCGCAGACAGGAATGGACAGCCCCAGATTTTCCAGTACCTTCAGAGCAATATTTACCTGTCCTCTGCCACCGTCCATAAGAATCAGATCCGGAAAACGGCTGAAGCTGGCCAGTTCTCCCGAGGCCTTTTTCTGCTCCATCTCTTCCCGCTCCTTCAGCCCGTGGGAGAATCTTCTTGTAAGCACCTCTTCCATACTGGCATAATCGTCCGGTCCCTGTACCGTGCGGATCTTGAATTTTCTGTAATCGCTTCGCTTCGGCTTTCCCTTTTCGTAGACCACCATAGATCCTACAGACTCAAAACCGTTGGTGTTGGAAATATCATAGGCCTCCATCCGCATGGCATTCTCAATTCCCAGAAGCTTTTCGATCTCATGGACGGCTCCTATGGTCCGCCCTTCCTCTCTCTTGATTCTCTCCCGGTCCTGGTGCAGGACGATGGCCGCGTTCTCCGCCGCCAGCTCCACCAGCTTTTCCTTTGTCCCCTTTTTCGGTACCCTGAGATAAACTCTCTGCCCCCGTTTTTCACTGAGCCAGGACTCTACAATCTGGTGATCCTCAATTTCCGTCTCCAGCATCAGCTCCTTGGGCACAAAGGGAGTTCCCGCGTAAAACTGCTTGATAAAGCTGTTGAGAATCGCTGCCTTCGTATCCTGCGGCGCTACCCGCAGGTAAAAATGATCCCTTCCGATCATCTTTCCCCCGCGTATGAAGAATACCTGAACCACAGCGTCGCCTCCGTCTGCCGCCAGCGCCAGCACATCCTTATCCTCTCCGTCTCCCTGAGTAATTTTCTGCCTCTGGGCTACCTGACGCACACTGTTCAGCAATTCCCGGTATTCTATGGCCTTCTCAAAATCCATTTCCTCTGCCGCCTGGTTCATCTGTTTTTCCAGAAGATTCAGCACCGGGCTGTAATTTCCTCCGAGAAATTCCAGAGCCTGGTTTACGTATCCCCGGTACGTCTCCTGATCGATAGTTCCCTGACAGGGCCCCTTGCACTGGCCGATGTGATAATACAGGCAGGGACGCTCCTTGCCGATATCCCGGGGCAGACTTCTGCTGCAGCTTCTTAAGTGATACAGCTTCTGAATCAGGTCAATGGTGTCTTTTACAGCTCCCGCGCTGGTAAAGGGGCCAAAATACCTGGACTTGTCTTTTTTCATGGTTCTGGAAAAAAGCACCCTGGGAAACTCTTCTCCCAGCGTCACCTTGATAAAGGGATAGCTTTTGTCATCCTTCAGCATGGTATTATATTTGGGCCGGTGTTCTTTAATCAGATTGCATTCCAGTACCAGGGCTTCCAGCTCCGAGTCTGTCACAATGTACTCAAATCTCCGGATCCGCTCCACCATCTGTTCGATCTTTACGCTTTTATTCCGGCTGCTCTGAAAATACTGCCTGACCCGGTTTTTCAGGCTGATCGCCTTTCCCACATAGATGATTTCATCCCTCTCATCATGCATAATGTAAACACCGGGACGGCCTGGCAGTTTTTTCAGTTCTTCTTCTATATCAAACATCTGCTTCCTCCCAAGCCATGGTTGCTTTTCAATTGTTTTAAGTTTCCTTTAGATTTCTTTCAGCTTTTAATCACCCTTTAGACACATTTCTCCAATATACTCATTTTCATCGAAAGACAAGAAGTCATTCCCGTACACGGCGCGTCTGTATGGGGGACGGCTTCGCCAAACAACAATCTTAACCTTTGGTTAAGTTTACATACATTTTCTCTTCTTTCAGGGTTCGCTGCAGGTACCTTCAGGGCCGCAGCAGCCCTTTGTTTTCGCTGTTTGCTTTTAAAAGCTTCTGATTTTATCTTCCGCCTCGCTTCTTGTTTTCTCTATCCTGCGTATCTGAATGTAATAACCGTACGTGTCGTTTACTTTTATGTAGACTCTGTCTCCCGCCTTATGGCCCAGAATCGCTTTGCCAAGAGGAGACTCAATGCTGATGAGTCCGTGTACAGAATCTCCTCTTACCGTTGTGACCAGACGGTAAACTTCTGTTTCATCATCCTCTTCAAAATAGATTTCCACGGTATTGTTAATGCCCACTTCATCTTCGCCGGAATCGTCATGAATCACTCTGGCGGTCTTCACCATCCGCTCCAGATACCGGATTCTGCTTTCGTTGCGGTTTTTATCCTTCTTTGCCGCATGGTATTCAAAGTTCTCGCTGAGATCTCCGTGCGCCCTGGCCTCTTTTACTGCCTCAATGGCCTCCTTGCGGACCACCAGCTTCCGATATTCGATCTCCTCTTCCATTTTTTTAATATCCTGTTCTGTAAGCTGATCATACATAGGCTTTTCCTCCAAAATACAGATCTTTTACTGCCGCAAACAGCTCCCGCTCGTTTTTCACCTGCAGATCCGGCATAAAACCGCTCTCAGGGAGCTTATGTCCCCGGCGGTTCAGCCACAGGGACTTCCATCCTGCCCTTTTGGCTCCGGTCACATCATTCGCGTAAGAATCGCCGGCGAACCATATTTCCTCCGGCTGCAGCCCCAGACGTTTTTCTATGATTCTGAAAATTTCCGGCTCCGGCTTAGCCGCCCCCAGATCTCCGGATACAAAGACCCGCTCTCTGGGAATCCATTTTAAAAGACCCAGCCTTTCTACTTTCCCCCACTGGTGGGCGGAAGCGCCGTTTGTAATGACCCCCGCCGGTATCCGCCTTTCCGTACAGAAATCCAGGATTTCTTTTATGGTTTCCGGCAGAAAGATATGATTCAGATTTTCTTTATAATAATCTTCAAATTTCAGCGCCTCATCCTGGGAAATAAAAATCCCGAAATCTTCAAATGCCTTCTGAGTCCGGTAGATACGCATGGCGTCCATCGTAATTTCCCCTGACTGGGACAATTCAAAAACTTCGTCGCTGTGTCTGCGGCTGGCCACAAACAGTCGCTCGGCCAGTCCGTCGTAAGCGTCGCCGTACATCTGGCCGCAGGCCTTTCTGAAGGGCTGCGTCTGATCATAAAGCGTATCATCCACATCAAATAAGATTGCTTTCATCCTGTGTATCTCACCTTTCCTTTCTGCCAACCCCTGCTGAACCGCTGTGTTCCTTACTCTTCTGTCACCTCTCCCAGACCTCTATGCCATTCCTTATCCTTCGGAGGCCTTTGACAAAAATAGAAGCAAGGGCAGACATCAGAATGACTCCGGCTCCGATCAGAAAAACCTCCTGAACCAGCCAGACGATTTCTTCCATGGACTGCTGAATCCCCTCCCGCATCACGGATACCATCATGCGGTAGAGATCCCCTCCCGGAATCAGCGGAATCAGCAGCGGAACCTCAATCACCAGCACAGGGGTCTTTAGCCTCCTGGCCGCGATCTCTCCCACAGCGGCAGCGGCGAGAACGGCGAAAAACAGTCCCGACAATGTATGCCCCCAGCTCTGCATGAAAAGGAAAATCCCCCAGGACACAGCCCCTCCGCAGCCGATCAGCAAGAGCCTTTTCCCGCCAAGCTGGAACATCATGGCAAATCCCACGGCTCCTGCTCCCGCCGTAAGAATCTGCAGAATCATCCTGACCCAGACGGCTCTGGCCTGCTGTGTTTCTACGCTGAATCCGAAAAGCGTCATTACAAAGATAAAGCCTGCCGCAATGGCCACGGTCCGCAGAAGGGATTCGCACACCCGTAGAAGTCCTGTCATCGTGTCTCCGTTCAGCATGTCGCGGATGGAATTTGTAAAGACCAGTCCAGGAATCAAAAGCATAATATTCCCCATAATCACCGCGTCCGCCATAAAGTAGACGCCTGACTTCCGCAGAAGGCAGAGAAGCAGGCTTCCTGCCCCTGAACAGAAGGCATACCGCAGGATCCCGTTCTCCAGAAGATGCTCCAGAAAGTACAGGAGGAAGTAAAGGCAGATACCCACACCTCCCGCCACGGCCGCTTCCCTGGCGCCTCCGCCGTAAAATACGGAAAAGACAGCCGCGATTCCTCCATACAAAAGAGCCATGCTCCTGTGGGAACGCACCTTCAGTTCCTGGATTTCCCGTATTTTTTTCTCCAGCGCTTCCGGCTCAAGGGGATCCGCGCAGACCTCCCTTGCCAGCTGATTCATCCGGTCCACCCGCTGCAGGTTTGTATCATATTCCCTGACTCTGCGGGTCTGTGTCAGGATCCTGTTGTCCCGGGTTGTAACAGTAAGAAACATAAAAGAGCTGATCGCAAACGCCTCGATCTGCAAAAACCCGTATGCTCTGCACATACGGGTCATCGTGTCCTCTACTCGGTTAATTTCACCGCCGGACTTTAAAATCAGCTCCCCGGCATCCAAAATGCACTTCAAAAGCTTATTGTCCCTGTCCATGGATTCTACCTGTCTCCTTCTTGCAGCAAATAGGAAGACGCATCCTCTCTACCAGCTTCTCCTTCTGGCTTCGGTCCATCTTCTTTATAGCCGCTTCTCTTCGCATGGCCTCTGTCCTGTCGTCAAAAACCTCATAATACACCAGCTTCACCGGGCGGCGGCTTCTGGTATACTTGGCGCCCCGGCCGCTGTTATGGACGCGCACTCTCTTCTCCAGGCTGTTGGTCCATCCTGTATAATACGTTCCGTCCGAGCACTGGACAATATACGTGTAGCTTACTTCCATGAGAACCCTCTCACAATATGTAAAGGGATGGCTCGCCATCCCCTGGATTTATTTAAAGCAGCCGGAAAACCGTATTCTGCTAAAACCAAAAACATTTTTGTAAATGAGTCCGGCTGCGGAACTTATACTCAGATGAGAGTCTGCCTTCCAGTCCTTGAGGACCGGGAAAACTCCCTCCTACATATAAGCGCAAAATCATTTTTGAACTGCTTCTGTTCTATTATACGCTGTTTTCTTATTTTCGTGAAAGCATCTGTTTTTTATTCTTCAAAATACAGCACCGGATCCACTGCCTCATCCTGGTGGGTCATTTTAAAGTAGAGGTTGCTTCCCTCTTCGCTGTAATACTTGGTAGGCTCACTGACATACCCCAGCAGATCGCCTGCCTCCACCACATCTCCCTGGGCAGCCGCTACATCCTTCAGCTGGCCGTAAGTAAGCTTGTATCCATTCCCGATGTTCAGAACGAGGGTCGTCCCCGTCTCCTCATCTGTCCCTATGGACTCCACGATACCCCGGGCAGATGCCAGCACTTTGTTTCCCGCTTCGCTGGAGATAATCAGCGCCGGATTATATTTGTACTGGTTCAATGTGTCAAAGTAGACACTGCCGTCCATACTGTAGTCGATCAGTATGGTGCCGGCCGCGGGCCAGAGCAGCGAAGCGCTCTCGTCAAAAGCGATTCCCTGATCCAAAAGTGCCTGTTCAGAGATCACCTGGCCGGATGAAGCTTCCTGGGAAGCTTCCTGGGAAGCCTCCGGATCTTCAGACACCTGAAGCTCTTCCGTCTGCGTCTCCCCCGTCTTTTCCTGAATAGCAGCCGTATCCTCTGCCGCGTCTTCACCGGTCTGTACAGGCTCCTGGATGGCCGCCGCTTCCTGCTCTTCCATCACTTTTTCTGACGTCCCTTCTTCCGGCGCCGCTTCTCCGGCTGCGGAAACTTCTGCCTCCTCCGGAGTCTCTTCTTCTGTAAGATCTGTTACAGTGTCGTTGACAGAAGCCAGCTCCTCAGGCGTCATCTCCGTCTCAAGATAAGCCGTCTGCTCATATTCCGTCTCCGGCTCAGAATCTTCTCTCCTCTGAGACCTGTCTACCGCCACAATGCTTCCCAACACAAGTACCCCGGCCAGGCACAGCCCAAAAGTCCACATTCTGCCGCGCCCGTTCCATAAATTTCTGAATCCTCTCTTATCCATATCATTCACCTCGTCTTCTTTCCCGCGAGTACACATCTCGCCTGAGATTTCTCACCGGTTTAATGATAGGATTACCAGAAAAGCCAGGGTTATACAGCTGCTTTTTATTTTCTTATAAGGTTTTACACCTCAAAGCTGGAGGGATCCACCGTAATCTTCACCTTGTCCAGATGCCAGATATCATCCACATACTCCTGAATCGTACGGTCGGAAGTAAATTTGCCGCAGGAGGCCATGTTCAGCATAGCCATTCTCGCCCACCTGGACTCATCACGGTATGCCTGCTCCACCAGCTCCTGCGCTCTGGCGTATGCCTTGAAGTCAGCCAAAATGAAGTAGGTGTCGGCTCTGTCGCTGCTGTTGGTATTCAGCAGAGAATCATAGATATCCCGGAACAGCTCGGGATTATTTCTGCAGTACTCGCCGTTGATCAGCTGCATCAGTACCCGGCGGATATCCTGGTCATTGTTAAAGTACCAGGTAGGATCATATCCTCCGTTGTTTTCAAAGTCAATGACCTGCTCCGCGCTGAGTCCGAAGATAAAGGCATTCTCCTGTCCCACTTCTTCTACGATTTCCACATTTGCCCCATCCATGGTTCCCAGGGTGGGAGCGCCGTTTAACATAAACTTCATGTTTCCGGTTCCGGAAGCCTCTTTACTTGCAGTAGAGATCTGCTCTGAAACATCGGCCGCCGCGAAGATCAGCTCCGCGTTGGAAACCCGGTAATCTTCTATAAATACCACCTTCAGCTTGCCCTTAATGGACGGATCATTGTTGATCACATCGGCAACACTGTTGATCAGCTTAATGGTCAGCTTCGCGCGGCGATAACCGGCCGCTGCCTTGGCTCCGAAGATAAAGGTTCTGGGATAGAAATCCATCTCCGGATGATCCTTGATCTTGTTGTACAGATACATGACATGCAGGATATTCAGCAGCTGCCTCTTGTACTCATGGAGCCTCTTTACCTGTACGTCAAAGATGGATCTGGGATCCACATCGATTCCGTTGTGCTCTTTAATATATTTTGCCAGACGGATCTTATTCTGATATTTAATATTCATAAACTCCTGCTGGGCTTTTTTGTCATCCACATAGAGCTTCATTTTGCTGATCTGAGGAAGATCTGTAATCCACTCATCGCCGATGTGGTCGGTCACCCAGTCTGCCAGGAGGGGATTCCCGTGAAGCAGGAAACGCCTCTGGGTGATGCCGTTTGTTTTATTATTAAACTTCCAGGGCATCATCTCATAGAAATCTCTCAGCTCCTGCTTTTCCAGGATCTCTGTGTGAAGCCTTGCCACGCCGTTGACAGAATAGCCCGCCGCAATAGCCAGATGAGCCATTTTCACCTGTCCATCGTATATAATGGCCATCTTGCGGATCTTTTCCTGATTGCCCGGATATTTCTTCTGGATTTCCTCTACAAATCTGCGGTTAATTTCCTCCACGATCTGATATACGCGGGGGAGAAGCCGTGAAAACAGCTCGATGGGCCATTTTTCCAGGGCCTCAGCCATGATGGTATGGTTTGTGTAAGCGCAAGTCTTTGTCGTTACCTCCCAGGCTTCATCCCATTCCAGTCCTTCCTCGTCCACCAGGATACGCATCAGCTCTGCAACTGCTACGGTAGGATGGGTATCATTCAGCTGGAAGGTAGCCTTCTCGTAGAATTTACGGATATCGCTGTGGTTCTTCTTATATTTCGCGATCGCCGCCTGAACGCTGGCGGAAATGAAGAAATACTGCTGCTTCAGACGCAGTTCTTTTCCCGCGTAGTGATTATCGTTGGGATACAGAACATCCACAATGTTCTTCGCCAGGTTCTCCTGCTCCACAGCCTTCTGGTAATCCCCCTTGTCAAAGGAATCCAGCTGGAAGTCGTTGATCGCCTCAGCATCCCATACTCTCAGAGTATTTACGACATTGTTGTTGTACCCCAGAATCGGAATATCAAAGGGAACCGCTCTCACGGACTGGTAGCCCTCCTGGATAAAGTGGGTTCTCTTTGTCCTCTCATCGTATTCTACCCGGACATACCCGCCGAATTTTACAATCTTAGCGTATTCCGGGCGGCGAAGTTCAAAGGGATTGCCGTCCTTAAGCCAGTTATCCGGCACTTCCACCTGATAGCCGTCCTGGATTTTCTGTTTAAACATACCGTAGCGGTAGCGGATGCCGCAGCCGTATGCCGCGTATCCCAGCGTAGCCAGAGAATCCAGGAAACAGGCTGCCAGACGTCCCAGTCCGCCGTTGCCCAGGGCTGCGTCCGGTTCCTGATCCTCAATCACATTCAGATCCAGCCCCATCTCATCCAGAGCTTCTTTTACTTCTTTATAAGCAGTAAGGTTAATCAGATTATTTCCCAGAGCGCGTCCCATCAGAAACTCCATGGACATATAGTAAACCATTTTGGGGTCATCGATCTCATACTGTTTCTGGGTAGCCAGCCAGTTGTCGATAATCACGTCTTTTACCGCATAGGAAACCGCCTGGAAGATCTGCTGCTGATCTGCCTCCTTCAGGGTTTTCCTGTACAGTGTCTTTACATTTTCCTTGACCCGTTCTTTGAATACTTCTTTGTTCAATAATTTGTTCATAATCTCCTCCATCTTGTTTTCATGGGGCGCTTACTGCTTCTCAACCCCTAAAGTGACTGCTTCTCCGTTGATGCTCCATTCCTTGCTGTAGCCTGCCATCTGACCGTATAAGGCCTCTGTTCCCAGAACCTCCTTCAGGATCTCCGGCTCATGGGCCTTCAGAACTGTCTCAATTCTGGAATTTCCCGTCGTCCAGATCCGGATCTGATCCGTCACCTGGAAGCCGGCCTCCTTGCGCATGGTCTGAATTTTGCTGATCAGCTCCCGAACAAAGCCCTCCTCAATCAGCTCCTGCGTCAGGCGGGTATCCAGCACAACGGAAACCTCTCCGTTATCCTCGGAGACATATCCCTCCGTCTGGGCAGTCTCAATCAGAAGATCTTCCTCTGTGAGAACCACCTCAGTTCCATCTATATCCAGCTTTAGAGCGCCTGAGCTCTTCAGCTGAGCCATAGCTTTATTTCCATCCAGTTCAGGAAGAAGCTGACGGATCTTTCCAAGCAGCTTTCCGTATTTCGGCCCTACGGTTCTCAGCTGCGGTTTAAAGGTATAGGAAATAAATCCGCTGACATCCTCCGTGAAGCTGACTTCTTTCACGTTCAGCTCATCCCGGATAATATCCACAAAGTATTCCGGGAGGCTGTAGGGAGCCTTCACAAACATCTGGCTGACAGGCTGACGGTTCTTGATGTTGGCCTGGTTTCTGCAGGCCCTTCCCATAACCACAATCTTCAGCACTTCATCCATATCCTTTTCCAGCTCTTTATCAATCTGAGAAGCATCTGCCTCAGGGAAATCACAAAGATGAATACTCTCCGGTGCTTCCGAATCCACGTTCCGCACCAGATTCTGATAAATCTCCTCCGTCATGAAGGGAACCATGGGAGCCGCTGCTTTACATACAGTCACCAGCGCCGTATACAAAGTCATGTACGCGTTGATCTTGTCCTGCTCCATGCCCTTTGCCCAGAAGCGCTCTCTGTTTCTTCTCACATACCAGTTGCTCATATCATCCACAAATTCCTGGAGAGCTCTGGCTGCTTCAGGAATCCTGTATTTCCCCAGGTTATCATCCACATCCTGTACCATGGAATTCATCTTTGACAGGAGCCACCGGTCCATAACCGGCAGTGTCTTATAATCCAGCTGATAATTCATGGGATTGAATTCATCAATATTTCCGTACAGCACGAAGAAAGCGTACGTATTCCAGAGAGTTCCCATAAACTTCCTCTGGCCCTCAATCACTGTTTTTCCCTGAAAGCGCTTGGGCAGCCAGGGCGCCCCGGCTGTGTAGAAATACCAGCGGATCGCGTCCGCTCCGTATGTCTCCAGGGCCTCAAAGGGATCCACTGCGTTCCCCTTGGATTTGCTCATCTTCTGGCCATTCTCATCCTGTACATGTCCCATGACGATTACATTTTCAAAGGGCGCTCTGTTGAACAGCAATGTAGAGATAGCCACCAGCGAGTAGAACCATCCTCTGGTCTGGTCGACAGCCTCAGAAATAAACTGAGCCGGGAAATGCTTTTTAAAATAATCTGTATTTTCAAAAGGATAATGATACTGGGCAAAGGGCATAGCCCCGGAGTCAAACCAGCAGTCAATTACCTCCGGCACCCGGCGCATCTTCTTTCCGCATTTTGGACAGCGGATGGTCACGGCGTCGATGTAGGGACGATGCAGTTCAATTTTCTCCGGACAGTCCTCAGACATCTCTTTCAGCTCCGCGATACTTCCCACAGAGTGCATATGGCCGCATTCGCATTCCCAGATATTCAGCGGCGTTCCCCAGTAACGGTTTCTGGAGATTCCCCAGTCCTGTACATTTTCCAGCCAGTCTCCGAATCTGCCCTTGCCGATGCTCTCTGGTATCCAGTTGATGGTGTTATTGTTCCGGATCAGGTCCTCCTTCACCGCAGTCATCTTAATGAACCAGGATTCTCTTGCGTAATAGATCAGAGGCGTATCACAGCGCCAGCAGTGAGGATAGCTGTGCTCAAATTTAGGCGCCGCGAACAGCAGCCCCCTCTTGTCCAGATCTTCCAGAATCATAGGATCCGCTTTTTTGCAGAAAACGCCGGCCCATGGAGTCTCCTCTGTCATCTCACCTTTCCCGTTCACCAGCTGAACGAAGGGAAGATCGTATCTCCTGCCCACTTTACTGTCGTCTTCACCGAAGGCAGGCGCGATGTGTACGATGCCCGTACCTTCTGTAAGGGTTACGTACGTATCGCAGACAACATAGTATGCCTTCTTGTTTACCCTTGCGTACGGGAAAAGGGGCTCGTATTCCTTATACTCCAGTTCTTTCCCTTTGCAGCTCTCCAGTACCTGGTAAGTGCCTTCACCCAGAACAGAATCACAGAGAGCCTCCGCCAGATAATAAACCTGACCGTTTTCATTCATTTTTACTTTAACGTAAGTTTCCTCCGGATGCACGCACAGCGCCACATTGGAGGGAAGAGTCCAGGGCGTGGTCGTCCAGGCAAGAATAAAGGCGTCTTCCCCTTTTGCCCTGAATTTGGCCACCGCAGAGCGCTCCTTGATCTCTTTATACCCCTGGGCGACCTCATGGCTGGAGAGAGGGGTCCCGCATCTGGGGCAGTAGGGAACTACCTTATACCCTTTATACAGAAGCCCTTTTTCCCAGATCTGTTTCAGCGCCCACCACTCGGACTCAATATAATCATTATGGTAGGTTACATAGGGATGATCCATATCAGCCCAAAAGCCCACGGTATTGGAAAAATCCTCCCACATCCCCTTGTACTTCCACACACTCTCTTTACAGTGTTCAATAAAAGGCTCCAGCCCGTACTC
Organism: Candidatus Choladousia intestinavium; assembly: GCA_018712785.1. Taxonomy (GTDB): domain Bacteria; phylum Bacillota; class Clostridia; order Lachnospirales; family Lachnospiraceae; genus Choladousia; species Choladousia intestinavium. Next base: position 46,832 of record DVGK01000043.1, read on the forward strand.
CTCAATCTGTTCTTTTCCGTCCAGCCCCAGCGTCCGCTCCACTTCCAGCTCCACCGGAAGTCCGTGGGTATCCCAACCGGCCTTTCTTGGCACCATCTTGCCCTTCATAGTCTGATAACGCGGAATCATATCTTTAATGGCCCGTGTTTCCACATGGCCGATATGGGGCTTTCCATTTGCTGTAGGCGGCCCGTCATAGAAGGTATACGTTTCGCATCCTTCCCGGTTCTCCATACTCTTCTCAAAAATTTTATGCTCCTTCCAGAACTTTTCTGTCTGTTTTTCACGTTCAACAAAGTTCAGATCCGTGGATACTTTATCGTACATGATATGTGCCTCCTTAACTATATCGGTAACTCAGAAAAATGAAAGAGAGTAACAGCTCGGCACAGCCGGACTGCTACGAGAGTGAATACTATATACAACACATTCAATAATTATAGCTTACCTTATTCTTTATTGTCAATTTCTGAAAGGAGGGAATTTAAAAAAAGTTGTCCGTTTTTTTCTAAAACCTTGATGAATTCCCCATTTTTCGTTGCTTTTTTTAATGAAATCATCTATACTGTACAATAAAGCTGAAAATCCTTTCCGCTCCTGACGCAGAGTCTTCAGCCGAAGGATTCTCGTTTTTGACTTTATGAAATTTTCCGAAAGCGAGTGTTTTGAAAGATGAGAAAGTTTTTTGACATGGATAATCCCTTTTTCCGCACTTTGGGAAAGCTGGCGGATCTTATGATTTTAAATGTGCTTTTTATCCTCTGCAGCATTCCCATTGTCACCATCGGAGCCTCCCTCACGGGCATGTATTATGTAACCTTAAAGATTGCCGAAAACGAAGAAGGGTATATTGCCAGAAGCTTCTTCAAATCTTTTAAACAGAATTTCCGCCAGGCAACAGTCATCTGGCTGATCGCCCTCGGCCTTGGCATCGTATTCGGCCTGGATTTCTATATTCTCTCAGCCGCCGAAGGCACTCTGTTTGACATCGTGAAGATGGCCATTACGGCGACGCTGATTCTGTATCTGATTACATTAATTTATGTATTTCCGACTCTCGCCAGATTTTATAATACCATCCGGGGAACCATCCGGAACGCTTTCCTTATGTCGGTGGCAAATTTACCCAGAACCTTCCTGGCTCTGGTGATTACCGTCGGTTCTGTACTGATAACCTTTCTGAACGGCTATACCCTGGTTTACGGGCTTTTGATCTGGATTCTGGCCGGTTTTTCTTTGGTTGCTTATGCGAATTCTTTTCTGATTAAAAAGATTTTCGCAAAATACTCGCCTCAGGAGCCGGAAACCGACCCGGACGCCTGGGACGCGGACGCTTCCGCCGCCGAAAGCCTGGAAGACCAGTCCGGAAACGCGCAGTAATCTGCCGGCCGCGAAAGACATCGGGTCCGCGGAAGCAAAAAGTATTCAATACAAAAATTATTCAATACAGATAGGTATTCCCAATTTTACATCTGATATGCTCCCTTTCATGCAGCAGGCTTTCATTCCTCGCTTGCCTGCGGCCGCTGGGGAGCATTTCTGCTTTAGAGGTATTTTCATTTTATCTATTGAGTTTTGCCTGCCGTCTCTCTGTCGCCCACAAAATATCCTGATCAGATGCTTTATATTTTATTTATTTAATATTTAGCCGAAAGCACTGTACGTTTCAATCGTTATGTGATATAATACAAATATTAAAGTGAAAGGAGGGAAGCATATGACCATCAACGAAAAACTAGATCTGATTCTGGAAAATATTGGAATTCTGGGGAAGCGCACAGATCAGCTCGGAGACCGTTTGGTTCAACTTGAAAACCGTTTGGGGCAGCTTGAAGACCGCATAATTCTGCTCGAAAAGCGCATGGTTCAGCTCGAAGACCGCATGGTTCAGCTCGGAGACCGCATGGTTCAGCTCGGAGACCGCATGGTTCAGCTCGGAAACCGCATGGTTCAGCTCGAAGACCGCATGGTTCAGCTCGAAGACCGCATGGTTCAGCTCGAAGACCGCATGGTTCAGCTTGGAGACCGTATGGGTCGGCTGGAAGAACGCATGGATCAGTCGGAAGACCGCATAAACACTCTGGCCGATATGATAGCTAAAAATCATCAGCTGCTGGAAGAGTTTTATGTAAGGCAAAAAGAATTTAATACAGATCTGCTCGACCGGTTTGCCATTATTGATGGCAAACTGGAAATGCAGGGAAATCAGATCGCCCGAAACGCGTCTATCATCAAGGCATATTATCCGCCGGGCACTTCACCTCTTGCCGAACCGGCATAGATTAATCCTTATTTTTTTACGCAGTGCTGTATCTGTTTGGACAGAATCTAGCAGCCAAAAGCTTATACAAAACAGGTCAAATAGATACAGTAATCTGCGCATCAGACTTCAACCGGAACATACCGGTCGATCTCCAGAGAGTCAGCCGTCACTTTGCAGTCAACTGCCAGAATCTGAACGCCCGCTGCGGCTGCGCGTCTCAAAGCTTCGCCAAACGCGGGGTGCGTTTGATCATTGGGCACTACTTTTTTAATTTCCTTCATTTGAACCACAAACAGCAGGTAAGCTTCATATCCCATTTTTACAGCATGAACCAGTTCTTCCAGATGACGTACTCCCCGTTCCGTAGGCGCATCCGGAAAGGATGCTGTTCCCCCATTCTCCAGAGTCACTCCTTTGACTTCCATATAACACCGGCGTCCTCCGTCTTCAATGTAAAAATCCAGACGGGAATCTCCAAAACGAACCTCTCGCTGCACCTTAGCCTCTGAAGAAAAAAGACTTCCCCGGCGGAGCCATTCTTCCGCCGCCTCATTTGGCGCCTGAGAATCCATGTTAATCAACATTATTCCGCTTTCCGTTTCTTTTTCCACACTGATCAGATCGAACCGGGTTTTTCTTCCTTTTTTATCCTGACAGGAAAGAAAACATAAAGTTCCTGAAATCAAAAGCTCCCTGCATCTTCCTGTATTCTTCACATGTACCGTTTCTCTTCTTCCTTCAATCTCTACCTCCGCTACAAAGCGGTTCTGGCGCCGGATAAATTTCCCGCTGCAAATATTTTCATACTTCATTCTTTCTCCAATGTCCTTCTTCGTTTTAAATTTTTTCATCCACAAATTCGAAAGCGTCCTGCATCACTAAGGCCGCCGCCCCCATAGCTCCCAGATTTCGTCCGAATTCTGAGGCAACGATTTCCAGATTTGCGCTGTTTTCCTCTATTGTGTCCTGCCTAACAATTTCCCTCACCTGATCCAGCAGGAGATCCCCGATCTCAGCCAGCTCACCGAACAAAACAATTTTTTTAGGCGCGAAAATATTCACCAGCATTCCGATGGCATCTCCCATAAATCCTCCAATCTGCTTAAGCAGCTTCAGAGAATCCTCATGCCCGCGCCGTACGGATTCCACAAATACAGACATTGTAATCAAGTCCGGATCCCCTCCGGTCATTTCCTGAATCTCCTTAAATCTCCCTACATAGATTCCATCTATAATTTTATTGACGACAGCCACGTCTGATATCTCAGAGTTCAGACATCCGTAGCGGCCGCAGGAGCAGAGACGGCTTCCCCCTTTAATTTTTACATGTCCAAGCTCGCCGGAGTATCCGTACGTACTGCTTACCGGCTGATTATTAATAATCGGAATCAATCTGGCTCCGGAACGGATGGATATAAACAGCATATCCTCGCACTTTCCATGGTAAACCAGCCACTTATACGCATAAATCATTACATTTATATTGTTATCCATGTAACAGGGAATATTAAATTCATCTTCAATGATCTTTTTTATGGGAATATTTTTCCAATCCTCGATATGATCATAGAATACCGCAACCCCTGTCTTTTTATTGCTGTACCCGGGAACTCCCAAACCAATTCCGATCACTTTTTCTTTAGATAATTCTAAATAATCCAGCGTTTTTCTGATTATGCTTTTTACCAGTCCTATAACATCCTTTGCCCTTTTATGCTGGCCGCTGATTTTTTCATCCCCGCTGAAAACCAGCTTCCCCGTAAAATCAAGTACCACGCACCATACCCGGTACCGGTTAAATTCCACTCCCACAAAATATCCCCACTGAGCATTGAGCCTGAGCCACACAGGCTTTCTTCCTATTCTTACATCATTGCACTGTTCCTCATAAATCTGATTCTTACTGATCATTTCGTCTATAGCATTTAATACGGTTGTCATACTATAGGCAGTGATTTTCTTAATGTCATTTCTGGAAACATTTTCATTAAGGCGAATAATACTTAACATTTTATTCTTTTGATACTGTTTTCTGCTTTCCAATATAGATTCACTGCTCATATCTCGTCCTCCGTCAGGCAATAGCTTTCTCCTAAAATACTTTTAGTATATCAGAAACATTCCAGTATTGTAAATTTTTTTCAAAAGAACCGCCGCAATACTACAAAGCGGCAATATACCTTATCGCGGCGTGTGCCCCCCGCCCGAAGGGCCCTTCCTATAGAAAAAAAGAGCCGACACATCAGGCCGTCGATCAATCATCACACCTGTGCAGCAGCTCCCTTTTAAAATATTTTTTTATTTTCAATTAAATCTGCAGGTTTTTTCCTTTTTCCATGATCCCTTTATACTTTTCATAGAGTTCCTGCCATTTCTGTCTTTCTTCCGGTTCATATGCTTTCATAGCAAAAGAATATGCCGACAGCTCTCTCATCTCCTCCACAGAAGCGACTTCTCCTGTCCCATACAGCTGAGTCAGAAGATTTCCGTACAAAGTAGCATAGGGCATTCCTGCCAGAACCGCGCTTCCGAAGGCGTTGCTGATCAGCTGCATCAGAAGCTCATTTCTGGTACCGCCGCTGATCACATTGATCTCCCTGAAATTTAACCCAGCCTCACCGAAGGCCGCGCCGTAATATCTGGTTTTCAATGCAATGCTTTCGTAAATGCTTCGGATGAATTCCCCATCTTCCGACAGTTCACGCTGTCCTGTCTTTTTAAAATACAAGTTCATCTTTTCGCAGAAATCGCCGCCTGCATCTACAAACAGATCCGCCTCAACATCAAACCAGGGAACCTGCTCTTTGACCTCCCTGGCCATACAGATCATCTCTTCATGGGTAAGGGTCTGACCCTGTTCTTTTTTTGTCCGCATGTATTCATTAATATGCCAGCAGGCAGAGAAATCACGGTAAACGATTTTCCTGCGGCTGATACCGCCGGTATTTTTCAGTCCTTTTCTATACGCAGTATCGTTTACAAATACCTGTTCCCGTTCCACACCCATATTAATGTTGGTCCCCACGCTAATATACAGCTTTTCCGGTCCAAAACCAGGGATCGCCGCTACTGCCGAAGCCGTATCATGCCCTACTGCGGCAATCAGTTTCGTCTGTCGGCTTCCGGTTTCCACTTTTACCCGGTCCGACAGAATTCCTTTTACCGTCCCCGGATCAATAATTTTCGTATAAATCCTGTCCGGAATGGAAAAGCGGGCAGCAACCTCCCTGCTCCATTCCTCCTGCGTCGTCTCCATCAGACAGGATGTACCGGCAATTGTCATCTCCGAAGTCTTTTCCCCTGTAAGAAAATACCCCAGAAGATCCGGCAAAAGCAGCATAGTATCTGCATTCTGCAGAATCGGATTCTGTTCTGTAACGTACGAATACAGCTGCGGAAGAGTATACGTACGGTTGCACTGACATCCGGTCAGAAAGAAAAGCTCCTTTCTGTCCATTACCCGTTCCATATCCTGCAGAACCGCAGAAGTTCTCTGGTCCCGGTAATGGTAGACCGGTTCCAGAAGTCTCCCCTGCCTGTCAAGCAGTCCATAGCTGGCGCCCCATGTGTCTATTCCCAGCGTATCAGGGTCTCCATATTTTCCCGTAAAATAAGCCAGGCCATCCACAATGGAATGATACAGCGCAAATAAATCCCAGTATAGAGCCGTTCCGATATCCACAGGGCGATTCGGAAAATCCCTATACTCCTCCACAGACAGCTTCCTGCCGTCATATACCCCCAGCGCCATCTTGCCGCTGCTGGCGCCTATATCGACTGCCGCCGTCTTTTTCCCCATATCAGTCACCTTTAATTCTTCTCTTTTCCCTGTTTTCCTTATAAATCTCAAAGAAACGATCGACCTCATCTCTTCCAAGAGATTTTTCTTTTCCGATGATATATTTTGTAATCAAAATCTGCTCGGCAAGGGCCTCGCACGCTTCTACCACATTCATGGCATCTTCCACCGTTTTGCCTACGGCAAGACTTCCATGATTTCCCAGAAGGACGATCCTGTACCCTTCTGCCAGATACGGCTCCGCCATAGTCAGAATATATTTGGTTCCCGGAGCTCCATATGGCACACATGGAATTCTGTGGAAATTCCCCATCATCTCCGGAAAGGCTTCCGTCTCAATATCCAATCCCGCCATAGAAAAAGCCGTCAGAATCTTGGAATGACTATGTACCACACCGGCTACGTCCCACCCGTTTTCTTCGCAGATGTCATAAGCCATTGTATGCATAATAATTTCAGACGTTTCTTTCATTCCCCAGATTCTTTTTCCATTTTCATCTACAACCGCAATTTTTTCAGGAGTCAGTATTCCTTTATTTTGTCCGGTAGGGGTAATATAAATTTTTCCATCCTTTTTGGTTGAAATATTGCCTGCAAAGGAATTTACAAGTCCCTTTTCATCCATTCTTTTGGCTACAAACAGTACTTCATGAATCGCTTCTTCTGAAATTCCCAGCTCAAGCATTTTTTCTTTCATATTGTCCATATTAATCTGCCCTCTCTTTTCTTAAAGTTTTCTAAGAATTAATTATCATGTCTTCTCAGCTCCGGCTGTCAGACCCTCAATCAGCTGCTTCTGACAGAAAATATACAGGATGATAACCGGAATGACACTGATTACAACCATGGGGAAAATCTGTTCTATATTAAATAAAAAAGCAGACAGATTGTTCTGAAGTACCACCGTGGCTGTCCTCTGATCTCCGCTGAGGAAAATCAGGGGCATATAAAAGTCGTTATAGATTGTCAGTCCTGAAGTTAAGGCCACCGTTCCGAAGATCGGTTTTGACAGAGGCATCATGATTCTGGCAAATATTGTAAATTCATTTGCACCGTCAATTTTGGCGCTCTCTGCCAGCGATTCCGGAAGCTTCGCAAAAAAACGCATAAACAGGAAAGAGGCCAGCGATAAGTTTCCAATATAGATCAGAATAAGCCCCCAGGGTGTATTCACAAGATGCATGGCATTGATCACTCTGAAGTTAATCAATACACCCAGCTGTATCGGAAACATCATTCCCAGCAGTATAAATGTCTGCAGAAAGCCTTTCCCTTTAAATTCATATCTGGCATACCCGTATGCCAGCATAGAAGACACAATCAAGAGTCCTACAATCGACACTCCTGTAATGAAAATACTGTTCCCCATGGCCCGCAGGAAATTACTTTCCGTAAGCACTTCTATATAATGACTGAAATCCAAAGATTTTGGCAGAGAGAAAATGTCCGTTACAATTTCCGTACCACTTTTAAAAGAGGAAATAAGCGTTATATATAGAAGAAGGACAATAATCGAACTGTACATCAGGCACAGGATTGTCACCAGCCAGCTTTTATGCTTCAGCTTCTTTTTTAATCCTAATTTCTTTTTCATATCCATCACCCTTCTGCTTATATCAACCTCATCCATGAGATTTTTATTCATTCCATACTTTAATTTTCCCTAAAGCAAAATTCATCAGGGAGGTGAAAATCAGAATAAACACAAAGGTTACTGTCCCGATTGTCGCCGCATAGCCGAGATCAATATTCAGGCTGCTGGCTGAGCCGCTGCCGAAGGCCGTCCTGTAAAAATACATATTTACAAAATCAAGAGTACCGTCCGCGCCGCCAAAAGTTCCCGCCAGCATATAGGGAAGGTCAAAAAGCGTAATACCCCAGATAATATCAAGCACCAGCACATTCGTCATACCCGGCCCGATATCCGGAAGAATCACATATAAAAACTGTTTGAATCTTCCTGCCCCGTCAATCATTGAGGCTTCTATGGTTTCGTGTGAAACCCCTTTCATGCTGGAAAGAATAATCAGCATACCGATAACCGCGCTGGACCAGATCGCCAGTCCTACAAGAATCGGAAAAGCCATGTTGGAATCTGCCAGCCATCCCGGAACCGCAGTTCTGGGAACACCCAGAGCAATCAGAACTTTATTTACAATTCCAAAGCTGGCATTAAAAAATATGGTGGCAAAGAATGCGATAACAGCCGTACTCAGGACATACGGCAGGAAAAACATGGCCTGAAAGAATTTGTGCCACCGGATTTTGGAATACAGCAAATAAGCAGTTCCCACCTGGATTGGCACAACAATAAAGTACTCACATAAAATAAATTTAATATTATTTCCAAATGCGTTCCAATATGTGGAGGCGTTCTCCGGATTCATAAACAATTTCGTAAAATTGTCAAGCCCCACAAAAGAGATCTCTCCCACTCCATTCCAGGAGGCAAAGCTGAGGAAGAAATTCGCAATCAGCGGTACAATCATAAATGCACAATAAAAAATCAGCCCCGGGAGCATAAACCATATATATGGTCTGTGTTTTTTCTTTTTCTTAACTGCTTTTTCCATATAATCCCTCATTTCCATGCTGATTTTATTTCCCGGGGAAGCACAGGTGTCCTGTCCTTCCCCAAGAGTAATGTCAGACATTGTCTGCCGGATCTCACTTCATTTTTAACCTACATTTGCCTGTACGTTGTCACAGAATTCCTGAGCATCCAGAGAGCCGCTGAATACACTCATAATATTGGCCTGGAAATAATCCTCAGCAGCTGTGCCGTACTGGAATACTTTCTCCTCGTTAGAAGCAATCAGAGTATCTGCCTCACCGATTTCTGTTGCAATCGGATCATCAGAAGGTGTTTCCTCCAGTGAAGGAATGGATGCGTTAGAATTAATATAAGTCTGCTGTCCTTCAGCCGTAGCCATCCACTGTACGAACATAATAGCCGCTTCAAGATTTTCAGAATTCGGATTGATGCTGTAGCCGCCGTTTGCAGTAATACATGCATAGATCTGTCCATCCGCGTCATTCGCCAGTTTGAATACGTCAAAATTCAGATTCTCATTCGCTTCCCGGATCGTTGACAGAAGCCAGGAACCGCAGATGATCATTCCTGTGCTGCCGGTAGCGAATTCCATGCAGGCCGCGTTCGCATCGTTAGCGGTAGAACTGATGGAGAAATATCCTTTCTGGTTCCATTCAGCCAGTTTCTGAAGGGCTGCTACGTTTACTTCTTCATTGAATTCAGCAGTTCCTTCTCCCAGTCTTGTAAAGAAGTCCGGGCCGCCCTCCTGCGTGCATACCAGGAAATCCCACACGTGCATTACAGACGCCCAGTCTGTTCCCGCCAGAGTCAGAGGTACGATACCGTCCTCCAGCATCTGATCACAGAGAGCTTCAAATTCGGCAACTGTAGTTGGAACTTCATAACCATTTTCCTCAAAAATATCTGTATTATAATATACGGTTCTGGTATCAATACTTGAGGTAGGCACGGCATAGAGAGTATCATCTACATAGCAGATGTTGCTTACCATAGTAGGCTCTCCGTCCGGCTCAAACAGAGACATATCTACCACATCCGTCAAATCCATGGCATTACCGGCATCTACCATAGATTCCAGGGTTGAATTTTTAGTTCCCAGCGTCCAGTAAACATCTGGTCCGTTTCCAGACTGGAAAGCCGTGGAAAGAGCTGTATAATATGTGCCCTCAGCCTGTGACTCATAGCTGAAATCGATGTTCGGATATCTTTCCTGCAGCACATCAATATAGGCTTCCGCGCATACGCCTCTCTCAGAGGTCCCCTCCCAGATTACCAGCGATCCGCTGAGAGATTCATCCACTTCCGCCTCTGCTGCCGCTTCCGTTGCTGCCTCCGTTGCCGCCTCTGTCTCCTCCGCAGCAGCCGGAAGGATTGTCCCTGCCACCATCAGCCCGGACATTGCAGTTGCCAGTAAAGCTCTCGTCCATCTTTTTTTCATTGTGTTTTCCTCCTTTTCTATTGCATTTCACGGATTTCTCCGCATTGTCACGTTGGTGATCTATTTCTTCCTCCATTTGCGCCTGCCATTGCAGCGCATGAATGGAGACCCCAACCATGTTAAAAGTCACTACTCATAGTTTCTGTGACGTTTTTCCATTTCCGCATCCGAAAGCTTCAGCCGTTCCTTCAGCTCCTGAGAGATGATATCAAAAAGAAGAACCGCCGCCTGCTCATACAGATTTCCCATAATCTGGCCGCTCTGCACAAGATCTCCCTTGGCCCTCCAGGCCATTGCCGGAAGCCTGCAGATCACATCCGAGATCTTCCCTATATCGCTGTGCGGATCCGCTGTCACTGTCACGACTGTCGCTCCGGCCTCCTTAGCCTTCTCTGCCAGGTAGACCACATGACTGTAAAATCCCGGCCCGCATGAGACAAAAAATACATCTCCCGGTCCAATTCCCGGCGCGGTATCTTCCATGGCCCAGTGGGCATCCAAACCGAGATGCATCAGACGCATAACAAAAAATTTTAACCCAAGCCCCTCTCTCCCGGCTCCGTAACAGACAATTTTCTTTGCCGAAAGAACCGCGTCCATCAAAGGCATTATATCCGCGTCATTCATTTTCTCGAAAACGTTTTTTAATTCTTCAAGCTCCTGATCCGCTCTTGCCCGCAGTCCCATGCGCCCCTCCTTTATTTCTTTTTCACATAAATTCAGTCCTCATTTTTTCTTTTTCGATGTAATTATCCTATAATAATAACGCATTTTTGTCAATATCCAAATACATTTTCGTGTATATTGCATAGTTTATCCGTTCTGTTTTTGTTGTAAATTCCCTATTTAAATCGTTTTCGTTTTTAGTGCTGGTCACTTCTCTCTCATGGAACACAGAAACCTATTTTGCCGCAGTGCCTGATCAGAGTCTGTACAGCTCTTTTATAAAACCATAGGAAAGACACTCCACGAGTTTTCTATGGTCATGAACAAAAAAAGCCGGACACGCGCCCAGCTTTTTCATTTTCAATCTCTTTTTTAATTTATGCCTCTCCGTTTGCCACTACCGGTGTCGGCCGTCTCTGGTCGAAAACCTCCGAAGCGTTAAACATAGAATCCAGCACAGTGGTTCCGCCCTGCGTTGCCTTATAAAGCAAATACCCGTCAAGATCAATTCTCCCCTGACGCACATATTGATCGGTTATCTGCACCCAGCATGGAACCGAGCTGTCTACATTGCAGTAAAAATTATAGCCGTTCTCTTTAAAGTACCGGTATTTTTCATTATCGTCGCTGTAGCCTTCCCAGCTTCCGATGTCATTTCCATGGGCGAAAATAATCGTATCCACAGGCCCCACAATGTTTTGCACTGTGTTTACCCATTTCTCATTATCCCTGCGGAGCTCATCTACCGTTTTATTCGTGACGCTCAGATGTCCCCAGGTATGGCTGGCAAACTCCCATCCTTCTGCTTTTAAAGCTTCCGCGATCTTCTTTGCCTCAGCCACATCTGCATCCCAGTCAAATTCAGGATGCTCCTGCAGCCACTTAGCCTGGTCTTCCATCAGATTCTGCTTATCTCTGTAGTCCACATCGGTCCGGTAACCAAACACTCCGTTATAGCCCGTCAGAGCGATCATGCCTCTGGCTCCCTTATAGGCTCCGTCCGGATGCTCTTCCAGGAAAGTGTTCAGTCTGGGAACCACGTCAAAATCCCCCACTTCCTCTGTTCCGTCCGGTTTTACATAATGGCATTTTACCTTCCCGTTCTCATCCAAAACCAGTTTGTCCGGATAGCTGGCCGCCTCGTAGGAGTGATAATAGCTCAAATCGTCCACCGAGAGAACCACCGGCTTCTTGTCCGGAGGAAGCATCAGATTCGTATTCGGAGAGAAATGCACGGTTCCGTCCGCATCCCTGGTTTCCGTCACCAAATCTCTCAGACGCACAAATACGTATCCGTTATCGTACATCTGCTGGGTAATTTTATCGAATTCCTCTACCGTCGTCATCCAGGCATTCATTCCATCCACCTGGCTCTGTCCCAGCACAGACACATTAAATGCCGCATCCGTGTTGTTAATCAGGGAATGATAGAAAATATGAGGAACCGTAGTCACATCCACCGCCACACAGGATGCCTTTTTCGTTTCATAATCCGTAATAGCCTGTGTTACTGCCGTGTTGGTCTCGTAATCCGGCACCGTCTTCAAAAGCTCAATAGCTCCGTCATAGTCATACCCTGCCGCCATAAGGCCAGCCTGTTCCAGAAGATTCTCCGACGAAGCTCCCGCCGTTTCCGTTTCGGAGGCCGAAGCAGCCTGTGTCTGAGCAGTCGTCTCCCGCTGGGCTGTTGTCTCCGTCGCAGAGATGACCGTTCCCGTATTTTCTTCTCGACCTGCGTCGCCTTCGGAAATCCCCATCCGCTTCTGGATCGTCCGCGTGACAAGAAGAGCCGCCCCAACCACAAGCACCAGGGACACTGCCAGGCAGACGCCTCTCATTATCATTACCTTCTGTTTTCTTTTTCTTCTTTTCAGATATCTTTCTCTTTCAGATCCTTCCCGCCTTCTGTTCGTTCCTGTACTCACACTCATTTGTACTTTCCCCTTTTTAATTTTATTCCTGCGAGCAACGAGCCAAGCGAACATGCTCGCATGTCCATTTGGCGACTGCCGCGAGGGTCAAAAACCCCGCAGCTCTGCTGCGCTGCAAGTTTGATGCCCCATAGCTTGCTGCGGGATTTTTGACTCAGGGCTCTTTTTCAGAGCCCCGACACAAAACTGCAAATGTTCATTTCTACAAAAGCTTCCGAAACAGATTCTCAATATCCTCCACAGAGGCCTCCCTGGGATTTCCGGGAGCACATGCGTCCGCCGCTGCGCTTCTGGACAGGAAGGGTACGTCCTCTTCTCTGGCGATCTCTTTTAAATCCGCCGGTATCCCAATATCCGCAGATAGTTTTCTTACAGCCTCCACTGCGGCTTTCCTGTATTCCTCCATGCTCATACGTTCCGTATTTTCCACTCCCATAGCCTTTGCTATATACTTGTACTTCTCCCCTGTGGCCTCCGCGTTGTACTCCATAACCACAGGAAGAAGAATCGCATTGGCCACTCCATGAGGCGTGTCATATACGGCTCCCAGGGCATGGGCCATTGAATGAACAATTCCAAGACCCACATTTGAAAATCCCATCCCTGCGATATACTGGCCAAGGGCCATCCCTTCCCGGCCTTCTTCCGTATTCTGAACCGCTCCCCGCAGAGAGGACGCGATCAGCTCAATCGCTTTAAGGTGGAACATATCCGTCATCTCCCATGCAGCCCTGGTAATATATCCCTCAATGGCATGTGTAAGGGCATCCATTCCCGTAGCGGCCGTCAGGCCCGCCGGCATAGAAGCCATCATATCCGGATCCACCACAGCCACCACCGGAAGATCATGAACATCCACGCAGACAAATTTTCTTCTGTTTTCCACATCCGTAATGACGTAATTGATTGTAACCTCCGCCGCAGTTCCTGCCGTAGTAGGAACCGCAATGATCGGAACAGAAGGATTCCTGGTAGGAGCTGTTCCCTCCAGGCTCCTCACATCAGAAAATTCAGGATTATTCGCGATAATCCCAATTGCCTTGGCCGTATCCATAGGAGAACCTCCGCCTACAGCCACAATAAAATCAGCGCCGGACTTCTGATAGGCCCTGACTCCGTTCTGGACATTCTCAATGGTAGGATTGGCCTTAATATCAGAAAAAATTTCATACTCTGCTCCGGCTTCCCGCAGGATAGCAGTTATTTTTTCCGCAGCTCCGGATTTTGCCAGATGCGGCCCGCAGCAGAGCAGAGCCTTTTGGTAGCCCCGCCTTTTTACTTCCCCCGCAATCTCTCTGACGGCCCCTTTCCCATGATACGATGTCTCATTGAGTATCATTCTGTTTACCATAAAAATCCCTCCTCGATCTTATCGTTCCGTTTCTTCCGGCTCTCTCCCGGCTTCTTCAAGCTTCTCAGTCTTCGCTCTCTTCCGGATCCGCAGCAGTCTCGTTTTCCGCCGCTTCCTGTTCTTCTCCCGTTTCCTCTGTCAGTCCGGAATCCTTCTGAGCGTCATTCTCAGCTCCCGCTGCTTCCTCCCTTCCGGCTTCTTCCTTTTCTTCTCTGCTCATCCGGTAGAGTCTTCGTCCGCAGACAGCCGCGATCCCCACTCCCAGCAGCGCGAACAGAACGCCGAAAAGAATCATCAGAGCGGTCTGATCCTGAGGCACTTCTCCGCCTCTTATGCTCTGAAACATGCTGTAGGCCAGATAAACCAGATACAGTCCGGCCACTAAGTAAATTGTCTGTCTGCTCTTTTCCCGCTTCATATTTGTTCCTCCGTCTCCTGCCGTTCTGTCTTCACCGGCAGTTTTCCGCCTCTTTCGTTATTGTGTTCCTCATTGTATCATACCTTCCGTATTCCTTCCAGGCTCTTAAGGAATTTTTAGGAATTCAGAAGCTCCTTATAGATCTCTCTCTTGCTGACTCCCCGGTCTCCGGCAGCAGCCTTCATGGCCTCTTTTTTATCCATCCCCTGCCCTATGTAAAAATCCACATGTTCCTGGATGCTCATATTCTCCCATACCCTTCTCTCATCCTCCTGTACCTCTTCCCTGGTTTTCCCTTCCAGCACAAGGACGCATTCCCCCCTGGGAGACTCTGTCTCATACCGCTTCAAAGCTCCGGAAAGCGTCGTCTCCCAGCTCTCTTCATGCCGTTTTGTCAGTTCCCGGCACAAGGTAAGTCTTCGGTCTCCTAACGTCTCGTATAGCTCCTTCAGGGTCTCCGCAAGACGGTGAGGCGCCTCATACAACAGAATCGTCCTGGTTTCTCTCTGCAGCTCCCAAAGGATCCTGCGCCTCTCTTTCTTTTCTCTGGGAAGAAAAGCCTCAAAGCAAAACCTCCTGGAAGAAAGACCGGAAAGAGTCAGGGCCGTAACACAGGCACAGGGTCCCGGAAGAGAAGTGACGGCGATGCCTGCATCCCTGCACATGCGCACCAGCTCCTCTCCGGGATCTGAAATTCCCGGAGTTCCCGCGTCCGTGATCAGAGCGATGTTCTCGCCCTTTAGAAGTCTCTTTACCAGCATTCTTCCCTTTTCGATCTTATTATACTCATGGTAGCTGGTCATAGGCGTATGAATTTCAAAATGGTTCAGAAGCTTGATGCTGTTTCTTGTGTCTTCCGCCGCGATCAAATCCGCCTCTTTTAAAGTACGCACCACGCGCATGGTAATATCCTCCAGATTTCCGATGGGCGTAGCGCACAGATACAGCATTCCCTTTTCTCCGGTCATAAAATCCCCCTTCTAATATCCGTATATTTCCAGGACCTCTCTGGTATACTCTCCCGGAGCCTGATACACGATCAGCGGCTTTTCCACTGTCATTCTGGGACGTCCGCCCCTGACGGCCTCAATCAGAACCATATTAGGCTCCCGGTCAGCATATGGATAAACCAACCTCATCCTTTTAGGCTCCAGCCGATGTTCCGACAGCGCCCGGATAATCTCCGCCAGTCTGAAAGGTCTGTGTACCATATAAAATCTGCCTCCGGCTTTCAGAAGCCTAGCCGCGGCCGAAACCACGTCCTCCAGTGTACAGAAAATCTCATGGCGCGCCGCCGCCTTATCCAAATCTTGGTTCACCAGACCATGACTCTCCGTCATATAAGGCGGATTAGAAGTCACCACATCAAAGGAAGCCGGGGCAAACAGCTCCCCGGCCTTTTTAATGTCCCCCTGAACAATAGATACCCGATCCTCTATCCCGTTCAGAGCTACGCTTCTTACCGCCATATCCACACTTTTCTCTGAAATCTCCAGGCCGGAAAAGCTTTCTCCTTTCGTCTTGGCCGCCAGAAGAATCGGGATAATTCCGGTGCCCGTTCCCAGATCCAGCACATTCTCGCCCTCTCTGACTTTGGCAAACCCCGTCAGGAGGACAGCATCCATTCCAAAGCAGAACAGCTTTTCATTCTGTATAATCCGGAATCCGTCCCTGTGCAGATTATCCACACGTTCTCCCTCTTTCAGTTCAATCTTCATTCAGTTTTGACTTTCCTTCCTTTTTATCCAGAGCCTCCAGCTGCTTTAATTCCTTGTCTACAGCTCCCTTATCCCTGGCTTTTTCTTTTCTTCGTCTTGGCTTGAACTTTAAATCCTGGGCGTCATACTCGTGAAGTTCTTTCTCATCATTTACATCAATCAAGACCTTCACCCTCTGCCTGAGAACATTTACGCTCTGAACCTCGCCCTTTAAGCCGTCCGCAGTCGTTACCATATCTCCCGGAGACGGAAGGCGGCTGTTCAGATACTCGTAAGTCTCCTCCTCATTCTTCAGACAGCACATAAGTCTGCCGCAGACCCCCGAAATCTTCGTTGGATTCAGGGAAAGATTCTGCTCCTTTGCCATCTTAATGGACACCGGCGCGAATTCCGAAAGAAAGGTGCTGCAGCAAAGGGCTCTTCCGCAGATACCGATCCCTCCCAGAATCTTTGTCTCGTCTCTCACTCCGATCTGACGCAGTTCAATTCTCATTTTAAAAACTGCGGCCAGGTCCTTCACCAGCTCGCGGAAATCAATTCTTCCGTCTGCTGTAAAATAAAACAAAACCTTATTGTTGTCGAAGGTGTATTCTGTGTCAATCAGCTTCATCTCCAGCCCATGCTTGCGTATCTTCTCCAGGCAGATCCGCATGGCGTCCTTCTCCTTGGCCCGGTTCTTTTTGGCTCTCGCGTCATCCTCCTGAGTAGCCACGCGGATTACCGGCTTTAAGGGCTGTACCACCTTCTCTTCTTCTACCTCCCGGACTTTTCCCACCACGGTTCCGTATTCAATCCCCCTGGCGGTTTCTACGATTACGTGATCGGAAGGCCGGATCTTATAATTTTTGGGGTCAAAATAATAGACCTTCCCCGCGTTTCTGAATCTTACTCCAACTATCTTAACCATGTATATTCTCCTTTATGACAAGGAACAGAAGCTCGATTGTCAAATCAAAGTTCACGTTGGCGGCCAGACGCCTTTTCGCCGTCTCAATCGCCTTCATCACTTCCTCCGCCCCCTCATAGGAGCAGACCTTGACCGTCTCCCGAATGCCGCGAATCTGATCCTTGAAAACCAGGCCGTCAAAATCTCTGGTCGCCTTAAAATAAACCATATCTCTGTACCAGAGAGCCAGGATATCCAGATAATCCTGGATCGAGATCTTAAAGTCCTGCACGCCTTTGACCGCTTCAATGATCTCGCTGATCTCCATAACCCCCGCATTGCGGATCAGATGCATGGCCGAAGCCTTAATCAGGTTAAAATCCTCTGAGCTTGCCAGCCGCACCGCCTTGCCGATATTCCCCTGAGCAAAGGCAACACAGATATCCGCCTGATAATCCGGCACCTGAATGTGTTCCATAAGATATTCTTTTACCTGTTCATCCGGCACCGGCTTCATCTGCAGAAGTACACATCTGGATCTGATCGTATCCAGAAGAATCTGCTCGTTATCCGTCAGCAGAAGCACCACCGCGTAGGAAGGGGGCTCCTCAATGGTTTTCAGCAGGGCATTCTGGGCCTGAACCGTAAGCTTCTCCGCCTCCGGTACAATGTAAACTTTGTAGCGCCCATTATAAGGCCGGATCTGCATATCCCCCACAAGCTGCTCCCGGACGTCCTCCACGCCGATGCTTGTGAGCTTTTCGTGGGTTACCGTAATAATATCCGGATGATTTCCTCCCGCCGCCTGACGGCAGGAATGACAGACGCCGCAGGGCCTGTCCTGACTGCTCTCGCACTGAAGCGCCGCCGCGAAAGCTTCCGCGACTGTTCTCTTCCCCGCGCCTTTCTCCCCGGCAAACAGATAGGCATGACTGATCTTCCCTTTTTCCAGCGCTGCCTTCAGGTGATGAATCACCTGCTTATGTCCGATTATATGCTCAAATCCTGCCATACCCTCACCTCCGAAAAAATTCAACAGCCGCAGATATACTCCCAGCCAAACGGCATTTAAGACTCTGTTCAAGTATACCACACCCGCGGTTTTGTGTGAAGCATCAATCTCCAAAAGGTTATCTCTCCGAATGTCCGCCGATTCTCTGCTTGATATATTCTGCCACCTGGTCCATACAGACCTGCCTGTCCTGATTATTGGAAAATCTCCTCTGAATGCCTGCCTTTTGGATTTTATCTTCAGAAAAATCCTGCTGATCCGCCAGATAGCGCCGGCACACTTCATCGTAATTGGGAAACTCCTGTTTTTTTTCTCTCTTAATCGAGCGCTCCAGCCGCAGAAGATCCTCTGCCTCGATATAAACCGGAACCACCTTGTCCTCCCCGTAATATTTTTTCATCTTTTCGTAGGATTCCAGCGTCCCCAGGGCGAGATAATTGTTTTCTTCCAGGTTTACAAATTCTCCGTGAGCAGAAAAATAGTACCAGATTCCGTGTACCGTATTGTAAGAGCGAAGCTCAATCACCTGTCCCTCCCGCTGCATCTGCCTCAGCTTTTCTTCCGTGACAAAATGGTATTGGACTCCGTCCGTTTCTTTGGCCCGGATGGGCCTTGTGGTATACATTACAAAAGGCTTCAGATTCAGCTCCTCTCTGGAAAGCACGTCCTGATAAATCGTATCCTTTCCGGAAGAGCTTTTCCCCATGACGTAAAAAATAAGTCCCATTTTCTACTCCTTTATCACCCGCAGTATTTCCGCTTCCAAATCGTCCGTTCCCTGAAGAGAAAATCCCTCTCTCTTTAATTCCATAAGCCGTTCGGCCATTTCCTCCGAGATCCGTTCTCCGGGAGCCAGAATCGGAATGCCGGGCGGGTACAAAAAAATATACTCCGCAGAAATTCTCCCTCCGGAATCCTTCAGGGGAATCCTGTCCCAGGACCGATTTGCCGCCTCTCCCGGAGGCAGAACCTTCGGATTCGGTTCCAGCGCTCTTAAGACTCCCCAGTTCTTTTTCCCCTCCGCCGCTTTCTGATCCAATTCCCGCAGGGCTTTCACAAGCCGTTCAAAGCCTTCCCGGCCGTCTCCCACAGAGGTCAGCGCGGTGGCGTATCCCGGAGCGCTCATCTCAAGCTCCAGCCTGTAATCCTTCCGCAGCCTGCGGGCCAGATCTTCCCCGGACCATTCTGTATTCTCCAGAGAAATCACGATTTTTGACCGGTCATATCCGAAGCAGAAGAGCTTCTTCTCCTGCCCGGTTACAAGGTGCAGCCGGCGAAGCCCTTCCAGCTCCCGCCTCGTCTCCTGAAGCATTTCCACATACTTGTCGAAATATGCCCTTCCTCCCTTTTCCAGTGCTTCCACGCAGCAGTCTATGGAGGCCATAAGCACATAGCTGGGACTGCTGCTCTGAAATCCTCTCAGATACCTTCTCAGCCGTTCCCGGTCTGCCCGCCCCCCTCTCACATGAAGAAGGGCCGTCTGAGTCAGGGAAGGAAGTGTTTTGTGGAGGCTCTGGATCACCAGATCCGCTCCGCAAAAGAGGGCTTCTTCCGGAAAATACGGATGAAGCCCAAAATGTGCCCCATGGGCCTCATCCACAATGAGGATGCCGCCCCGCTTATGGACGCGCCTGGCAATCCCCCGGATGTCGGAAACCACGCCGTCATACGTAGGGGAAGTGAGAAACACAGCTCTCACATTGCCTGCCTGCCCCATGGCCCGCTCCACCTGCTCCGGAAAAACGCTTCCGTAAATCCCCCGGACAGGATCCATTTCCGGATATAAATATTCCACATCCGCTCCCGCAAGCTCCGCGGCAAAATAAGCGGACTTATGGGAATTCCGTCCCATCAGCAGAGTCTCTCCCGGCCGGATACAGGAGGCCACAGCAGACAGAATCCCGCTGGTACTTCCGTTAATCAGAAAATACGTTTCCTCAGCGCCGAAAAAGGCTGCCGCCCGTTCCTGCGCCTGCCGCAGAATCCCCTGAGGATGGTGAAGATTATCAAACCCTTCAATCTCCGTAATATCAATCCGGTACGGATCCCCAAACATCTCCACCCTGCGCTTATGCCCGGGCATATGAAAGGGATATTCCTCCGACCCGGCGCGTTCCTTTAAAAGTGTATATAGATTCTTCATCTGTATCTCTCCCTGTTTAGAAATCCTCCAGTGTCCCAAAGCGGTAACCCATCTCTTTCCACCTGCCAAGAAGCTCATCCATGATTTCTCCGTTTGTATCAGAAGTATTGTGCAGAAGCACAATAGCTCCGGGATGGATTCTCCCCAGAAGCTTTTCAAAGGCCTCTTCCCTGGAAGGCTGCTGGTCCTGATACCAGTCCACGTAGGCAAGACTCCAGAAAAAGGTCTTATACCCAAGCTCTTTCGCAAGGCGCAGACTGTTTTCGCTGTATGTTCCCTGGGGCGGCCTGAAATACGGCTTCATCTCTTCCCCTGTAATTTCCTGATACAAAGCTTCCACCGGCTCCAGCTCCTCGGCGAAGGATTCCAGACTCGTAATCCGGCTCATATCCGGATGATCCATGGAATGATTTCCTATGGTGTGCCCCTCCTGAACCATTCTCCGAATCAGCTCCGGATTATCAGAGAGAAAATTACCCACGGCAAAAAATGTCGCTTTCACCCCATGCTTGTTCAGCGCGTCCAGAATCCTGGGCGTGTTTCCATTCTCATATCCGCAGTCGAAAGTAAGATAAAGAATCTTCTCATCTGTATCTTTTACGTAGTAAGCATCATAGCCTTCCAGCTCCTGGAGACTTGCGTTGCCCACCGGCGTTTCCCCTTCTTCCTGGAAGCTCAGGCCCCAGCTTCCTTCCGAAAAAACCGGGATCGTCTCTGTCGACGCCTGCTCCCTGACTCTGGCTGCCAGCTGGCCGCACAAAAAAGCGGCAGCGAAAAGCAAAACTGTTATGAAGACGTTTCCGGGAAATCTTCCAGTCTTTCCGGCTTCCATTCCCACTCCGTTTCCGCATCCCGCAAAGCCCTGGAAGGTTTTGCCGGATGCCCTCCGTTTATCATAACTATATTGCTTTTCCCGCCATTTTATTCCCGCTGCCGACGAGCCGGCCGTCAGAGTGTATAAATCAGCACTCCGGCGATGATAATCAGATTTCCCACCAGCTGCCCTTTGGAAAACCGCTCCTTTAAAAGCAGCCAGGAGAGAAGCATTACAAAAACATAGCTGAAGGTATCTATGACAGCCCCGTACTTCATATCCACCTTTGTATAGGCGTATGTGTTGGCAAGAAGCACGGTAAACGCGATTCCATAAGCTGTGATTACCCGCCAGTTCAGATATTCAAAAATCCACCGGGAGTATTTTTTCCCTGCGCTTTGCTTCAGCAGCACCTGAGAGATGGCTGTAAAAAAAGTCGCCGCAAACATAATCAGTAGATATGGTTCCATGTTCTATGCCTCTTCCTTCCTTTTCTCCCCGCTTAGAGATACGATCACAACCCCTGCCAGCACCACCAGAAGTCCAATGATATTCCGGGGCGTCAGAGTTTCTCCGAAGAAAAGCACGGCCCAGATCTGACTCCACAGCAGATATACGCTGCGGTTGGCGTACCCGATATTCAGATCGAACCGTTTGATCACCTTCTGCCAGCACAGGGCGTAAACGAGACAGTCCAAAAACATAAGAAAAACAAACACATAGAGCATGGGGTTTCCAAGTCCGCCCTCATTAAACTGATTCGAGGCCGACTTGGAAAAAACGCTGGTAAAGGAAAACAAAACCACGCTCAGATGCAGAAAAATATAATCTCTTATTTTCCCCATAATTCCTCCAGTGAAATGCCGTTCACCTCAATGCAGCCATACACCCTGGCCACTGTCTCGTCCAGCTCCTCCACACTCTCCGCTCTGGCCACTACATGTCCGATTCGGGTGGTGCCATTCTGCATAGCCTCCACCGGATGCCCCACAGGATAGTCTAGGGCAATCTCAACGCCCTCCCTGCGAAGCTCCTCAAGCTCCTTAAGGTTTACCCCCGTAATCTTTCCGTCTACCGGGCTCATCAGAAGCTTTGCCATGCAGTGAACTCCCGGACGCTCCGGCGAAAAATCAAGGGTTTCTCCCAGGGCATTCTGAAGAATTTTTTTATAGAAATCAAATCCATAATACATGGAGATCAGCTCCGGAATACAAGTGGCGCCGGTCCGTCCGCCCATCTCGATCATCCATACCTGCTCCCCGTCCACAAACACATCCGCGTTCACGGAACAGTTGTTTAAATCCAGGGCCTTTACCGCCAGCTCCATCTCTTCTCTCAGCCTCTGCTGCACCTTCTCAGAGCCCCGGTAAGGGAAACCATGCCCTGCGGGAATGGTAATCTTCTCGCTGTGGTAGACAAACTTCTCATGAGGCGCGAAGAAGACCAGCCTATGGTTCTGCACCACTCCGTCCACCCCGATCTCTGTCCCCGAAAGCATCTCCTCCACCAGAACGTAATCCTTATCCGAGCGCTCCAGGGCACAGCGAAAGGCCTCCTTCAAGCCGGCAGGTTCTCTGACAATAGAAATCCCCCGGCTCCCGGAGCTGTCCACTCTTTTTACCACCACCGGGAAGCCCAGCTCTCCGGCAGCCCACGTCACATCCTCCAGACTCCGCGCTTTATAAAACCGGGCCGCCGATACGCCCTCTGAAAAAAACGCCTCTTTCATAGCCGCTTTATCTGTTGCCCGGCGGGCCGCCTCCTCTGAGAGACCTGAAAGCCCCAGCTTCTCACACACATACCCAATGGTAGATACCGCCACATCCGTTCCCGTCGTACAGATACCGTCCACTGCCTCTTCCCTGCATGTCCTCAGGATTCCTTCTTTATCTCTTGTATTAATATAATACACCTTATCCGCCAGGGCAAATCCCGGGTAATCTCCGGAAATACTGGCCACCAGGGTATACAGTCCCATAGCCTTTGCCGCCCGGATCAGGGGAACCTGATACACGCTGGCCCCCAATATCATAATTTTCTTTTTCTTCTTTTCCATTCCTTTGCTATTATCTTTCCTTCTGCTGTTTTTGTGCAGCCGTTTATACGCTTCCGACAATTACATGTCTTTTTTCTCCGGGTCTTCCTCATTTCCAGGCTCGGCGGCTGCCGCCACAAGACTCTGAATCTGCTCCTTCAGTCCCTTGCCGCTGTTTATCGTCTCTCTTACTATGTACTGGGGCGTATTATTTAAAATCAGAATAATCTTCCCCAGATACTCCCCTACAATCCCCAGAACCATCAGGATCAGTCCGAAAAATACTACCATCACACAGAGCGTTGAAGACCATCCTACCGTCATATCCGGATGAAGGATCTTGTTGATCACCACCAGGATGGCAATCACCGCCCCGGCAAAGGCAGAGAACATTCCCATGAAAAAGGAAATCCTTAAAGGAATCACTGAAAAGTTCCAATATGCGAGCCAGAGATTGATGAGTTTTTTCAATGTATAATTGGAAGTGCCGTATTCTCTCTTAAAATGCTCCACTTCAACGTTGCCGATGTTGTGGGTGACACGGTAAAAAATCCCGTCAATATAGGGATTAAAGCTGTCGTATTTGATCACCTCATCCCGAACCTTCCGGGTAATAATCCAGAAATTACTGGAGATAATCTCCTTGGGGCGGTTCAGCATAATCCTGGAGGTGACCTCGTTCAGCTTGCTGGTAAGGTTCTTCACTGGCGAATTCTTTTTGGCCGGATAGATTCCGTAAACCAGATCGAATCCCTCTTCCATCTTATGGATCAGTTTAAAGATCTGGGAGGGATGCGTCTGCATATCGTCATCCATCCCCAGCACATAATCACCATTCGTATAATGAAGGGCAGCCATCAGCGCATTGTGCTGTCCAAAATTGCGCATCAGATTCACGCCGCAGACATTCGGATACTTCTGTCCCAGCCTTTGGATCTCTCTGTACGTCCCGTCTGCGGAGCCGTCATTTACAAGGACGAACTCACAGGAATATTTATCCTGGGCGGCGAATTCCGCCATGACCATCTCCGTCACCTTAGCAATCGTCTTTTCTGAATAATAGCACGGTATTACAATTGAAATCAGCATAATTTCCCGCGGCTCCCTTATCAAAGAGAAGCCTTCTCCCTCTTGGTTAAATAATCATAAAATAAAGGTCCTCCGCCTGTATGGAGAAATAAAACCTTCTTTCCCTCAACCTGTTTCTCCTTCAGGTATTCTTTCATTCCCCAGAACGCTTTTGCCGTATACACCGGATCCAGCGCTACTCCGTCCCGGCAGTATACTTCCCTGACGCACGCTTCAATCCGCACATCGTATCTGCCGTATCCTCCCTGACGGTACTGGTCTAAGAGATGGATTTCCTTCTGATAATCTTCCGGAAGACTCTTTCCGGTCTTTTCAAAATAAGAAGCGACTCCTTCCCGCACCACCTCTCTGGCCCGTCCGTATTCCCTGGAAGAAATCATCACTCCCATAATGGAAGCTTCCCCTCCCATAAGGAGTTTTCCGCAGATCAGGCCGCTCTGCGTGGCGCCTGTCCCAGAGGGGAGAAAGATATAATCAAAGGAAAAGCCCCGGCGCCGCTCATATTCCCGAATTTCCTTATAAGCCTCCGCATAGGCGCCTGCTGCCGTCCCTTCATTTCCGGTGCCGTACTTGTTTCCGAAAATATAGTACGGCGCCATTCCCCGGGCCTTTTGCCGGTTCATGACCTCTTCCACAGCCGCCGCGATTTCCTGCTTCCTGCAGTGTACAATCTCTGTACCAGTCCAATCCACCAGCAAGGTGTTATTTGTAATCTCCTGCTCCTCTCCATCCTCATGAGAACAGATCATAACACAGGGCACTCCCCGGCTTTTGCAGAGAGCTGACAGAACACGGCACAGATTCGAATGACGGCTGCCGTAAATAACCATGCAGTCGCATCCTTTCTGTTTCATATCGTCAAAAAATGCCTCTCCGATCCGTACTTTATTTCCTCCCATAGAAAATGGAAGCAGATCCTCCCTTTTTATATACAGCTCGTTGGAATCCTCCGGTTCCCCTGCCATACGCAAGATCGGCGTCTCCATCTACTCTTCCTCCCTGTCTTTCATACAGCGGTCCTGATACCCGGACCGCCGGGCTTTTATCCTGTTTTCAAACTCCGCCTTTCACTGAGATTGATTATAAATCATTTCCTTATAAGGCGCAAGTAGAGATCCGTTTCTGCTCTACTGTATATTCTCTGAGATGATTTCCCATACAAAGTCCTGTTCATTTCCCAGCACCCAGGCTGCTATGCCGCCCAGATCATATTCCGAAACCAGACTGGCCCTGGCCGCCACCGAGTTCTCGTCTTCCAGCCAGATCTGACAGAGCCTTCCCTGTGAATCCGTCCACTGGGCGTACTGCTGTCCCGTAGACTCATCATAAGAGGAGGTCACACCATTTTCCGTCAGAAGCTGCTCCGCTTGATCCATGGTAACCGCCTCGCTGGTCACAGAAGCGCTGCCATCCTCCAGGGTCTCCGTGTACCATACCCTTGAATAAAAGGGAATCGCGCTGACCAGCTTCTCCTTCGGCACTTCAGTAAGCATATTCTGAATTCCGGTAATTTCAAAATCAAGAGAAGCCACGCTCCCCACAATATCGGAGCCGGCATAGTGCTCATCATATCCCATCATAATCACGTAATCGCAGACCACTCCCAGCTCCTCCCTGTTGTAATGGCTGGAAAAGTCCATAGGAACCGGAACGTCCACAGACAGATAAATGCCGTTTTGGCGGCAGAGGATCGAAAGCTCTCTCATAAACTGTACGTAAGAGGGGCCTGCCTCCTGGGCGATCCCTTCAAAATCTATATTGATGCCGTCAAAGCCGATCTCCCCGGCCTGAGAGACCAGATACTCCTGGACCTTCTGTCTGGCCTGCCTGGAAGCCAGCAGCTCCGTGGTGCTGACGTTCTCGCTGAAATTACTGATCAGGGCCCACACCTGAAGCCCCTTCGCATGGGCCTCTTCCACATAGGAGGCATCCGCGTAGGAGTCAATATTCCCTTCGTTATCAGAAAGGAAATACCAGGTGGGTGAAATCACATTTACCCCGGTCATATTTGCCGTATCGTCGGAAAGGTTCCCGTTCATCTCCGGATAATTAATCTGATGCCACACCAGGTTTACCCTGCCCTCCAAAGAAAGGCTGGTATATTCTTCTCCCTGCCAGTAAGTATCCCTCTGGGTAGGGTAAAAATCCCTGAGGCTGCTGTTCCTTATGTAGCCGATGTAGCCGTCCTCCGTAAGCACCTGGGACCAGTCCTCCATCTCCTCCAGCACAGTCACAAGACTGCCGCCTGAAACCTCTGTAAGGATGGGGCTTTTAATTCCGCCCTGATACCGAACCGCCGCGTCTCTCCTTACCTCTGCCGTAGTTACCTCTCTGCTTCCGAAAGTAATCACAATCCGATTCGGCTCATTGAAGCTTTCGTATTTCATATCTGTATATTGGCACAGAAAATCCAGAGACATATATATGCTTCCAAAAGCATTTCTTAAAATCTCCCTTTCCGCGTCCATGGTCTCGCCGCCGGCTGTATACGTACTCCCTCCCACAGGAATCTCATAGATTTCCGAAGGAGTGGTATACAGCATCAGCTGCGCAGACTCATCCCAGTAAAATCTGCTGTTCAGTTCGTCCTGCACAAGAGCGTAATTCACATAAATACCATCGTCATAAACCAAAGCCCTCTCCTGAACCAGATGATCTTCCACAATGACCGCCGCTTCCCCGTTATCCAGAGCGCCAAAATATTCTTCACTGCTCATGCGTTCAGAAGTAGGCATATATCTTCTTATGAGAAAAACCCCGGCGGCCAGCGCTGCCGCGAAGATCAGGATTCCCGCTCCCATAAGCATTCTCTTTTTTTTCATTCTGCTGTACGTCCCCCTTAAAAACATTTGACGGCTGCCGCATATATTGTTTTCGGCCGCCTCTGTATACAGACCGCTTCTATGCGGCTGTTCACGTAATTATATCAGTTCTCCCAGGAATCGTCATTATTTTCATAAAAAAATAAGATATTCTGCTTCCGTCACAGGGGACTGCGAACGACTGCAAGTGCTCCTCCTTTCTCCGTTCTAATTGGTTTTTATTTTAATAAAGTTAATCTTCCGGATTCTCTGGTCCTCATCTCCGATAAAATCACGCATATAATTTGTCTCTTCTGCCAACATGCAGGCTGAGACGATCTCCTCCGGCCTGCTGGGCTTTCCATCCAGATACAGGGATGTCCCTTCTCTTTCGTACTCCCGAAGCTCCCGCATAAAGGCAAGGGCTTTTCTATCCTTAAGCCTGTGCCCCGGAGTTCTTCGGGGCTGTCGTTTCTGGTTGTCTTTTTTTCTGTGTTTCTCCACCTTTCTGCCTTTCCTGAACGTACATCAAAAGCCGCAGAGGTGCTTGCGTGATATATCAGTCCGCTGCTTTCATTGTATGTACGCGACGTTCATTCTAAGCGTGGTCTGCCGGAAACAGACGCATCGGCCAGCTTACGCCAAAAAACACTCCGATGCAGAAATTCCCTGCCGACTTGTGCTGTAATTTGCTTGCAAAATAAAGGGTTTTTGATTATAATGCGTAAAAGAAGTTTGGAAAGGATATATGGTTCTTTCTGCAGGTTTACTTAAAAAACAGGGATCGTACAGCAAAATTGAGCGGAATGTACCGCAGTCGTTGAATTAAATAATGAAATGAATCAGATCGGTATAGCAGGCTTCCGTCTGCCCCGCCATTTTCAAAGATATGATATTAAATCAGCTCTGGGAAAAGCCTCCTTTCTTTCCAAATCTTCCCATATAACCTTTCTGTGACTATTATATACAATAAGTTGATATTTGGCAAGATCTTTTTCAATGCTCACGGAACATCTTTCGCGAATTCTTTCCGAAGGTGTATCTGACGTAAGCAGCGGCAGATCAGGGAGTGCCCAGCAACGAAGCCGGCAGCTGCTCTCCAAGTATTTACTTTACATATTTATTAAAATGCGTATATAATAGTAGTGAGAACAGACGCAGCTGCTTTTGTCTCCGGCGAATACCGGACACAGTCGGCAGCAGATTCAACGATTCAAATAATGGGTAAGGATGTGATTGAATGAAAATCGAAAAGATCAATGACAAACAGATTCGCTGTACCCTGACAAAAGAGGATCTGGCCAACCGCGAAATCAAACTGAGCGAGCTGGCTTACGGTTCTGAAAAAACAAGAGCTCTGTTTCAGGATATGATGCGCGTTGCAGCTCAGGACTTTGGTTTTGAAGCTGATAATATGCCGCTTGTAATAGAAGCAATTCCCGTATCTATGGACTCTATCATTCTGATTATTACAAAAGTAGAGGATCCGGAAGAGCTGGATACGAGATTTGCCCGCTTTTCCCCGGAGGAGCAGGAGCATGACAGCGGTTATTCCTTCTCCGATCTGATGGATAAAATTGAAGGCGCAGATGATATTCTGGGCCTGATCAAAAAGATCTCCGAGGCAAAAAAACGCGCCGCTTCCAAGAATACGGAGCAGATCAGCGAAACACAGGAAGAAGCTTCCGCGGTGTCTGCGGAAGAGGATGAAGAGGTAATGAATCTCACCAGATTCTATCTTTTCCGTTCTCTGGATGACGCCATCCGGGCTTCCAGGATTCTGGGGCCTGTTTTCTCCGGGCCCAACACTTTATATAAGAATCCTGAGAGCGGTGAATTCTATCTGATTCTTAAGAAAGCCTCCAGCTCAGCGGAACAGTTCAACAAGGTATGCAATGTACTCTCCGAGTACGCTCTTCCCTGCAAGTTCAGCGCCGGGATGGACGCGCATTTTACAGAGCATATGGAGGTCACCATACCGAAAAACGCTCTTCAGAGTTTGAGCCTTTTAGGGTAAATGCAGAAAAGGAGGATCCTTATGGCGCAGTTATTATGCAACTTCGTTTCCTACTCTCTCAGGCGCAGCGTGGACATTGCTGTAATCCTGCCCAGCATCAGTTCCTGCGATTTTGATCTGGAGCAGCCGCCCTGCCACACCCCGGCGTACAGGTATCCTGTCCTGTATCTTCTGCACGGGTATGGCAATGATTACAAAAGCTGGCTGCGCTACACCTCCGCGGAACGTTTCGCGGAAGAAAAAAGGATCGCCCTGGTGTTATGCAATGCGGAAAATCAGTGCTATATGAATACCGGCAGCGAAAATAAGTATTATGATTTTATCGCAAAGGAGCTGCCTGAATTTATCTGCGGAAATTTCCCCATCTCCTCAAGCCCTGCCGATACTTATATTGCCGGCGCTTCCATGGGCGGGTACGGGACTCTGGCCCATGCTTTAGCCAGGCCTTCGGAAATCTGCGCTGCCGGAGCTTTTTCCCCGGCAGTGGAAATCGGAACTGATCCCAATAAGCTCGGCGGAAATCTGAACTGCCTGAATCTCCATGACGCCCTTGAAAAATGCAGAGAAGCACACGCAGAGCTTCCCAGAATCTTCCTGTGCTGCGGGCAGAAGGACTTTCTGTATGATTCCGTTCTGGCCTTCCACCAGGAACTGGCGGAGAAAGGATTCTCCCACTGCTGGGACAATCCCGCAGAATTTGAGCACGAATGGCGTTTCTGGGATATTGAGCTGGAAAAATTCCTGGACTGGATTCCCAGGACGGATCCCTACTCCCGGATGCCGTTCCATAAAATTTAAATTTTAATCTTTTCAGCAGCCGGCTGCTCCTTTCCAGGAGATTTCCGGCTGTTTCCTTTTTGCAGAAGTTCTTATCCAGATCGAATCTATATCAGCTGTTACTGTCACATATTTCCAATTTTTCTTCTTGTAATTCTGGCTTTTTTGGTATATAATCACTATAATGGAGAAAGGTTTGGTAATTTATTTCGTTATTTTGGACAGTTTCCCAGTCTTTTCGATTAATTGCCAGATATTTTGTAGCAGTTCCCGCCTGCAGGCTTCACAGACAGATCGGATCTGATTCATTTGCGCAAATTTGTATCTGTGTTTTCCCGTCATGAAAGGAACCGTTACTTTATTATTTTAATGCAAAGGAGGGGGTTTTATGGTCCCGTCGTTTATCTACGCAATTTGCTTCCTTGCAATTATTGTCGCTTTTGCCTTCGCGGCCTATCTGTATTTGTGGGTAAAGCAGCAGAAAACTGTGAATCAGGAGATCATCCGAGTTTCTCAGCTGATTAAAGACGGCGCAAATACATTCATGGCGCGGGAATACAAAATTCTGGCAATCTTTGCCGGTGTAGCAGCTATTATTATTTTTTTAATCCTGCCGCAGCCTATATGGCAGGGGGAGATCTTTGATAATCTTTCCATGGCGCTGGCCTATATTGCCGGTACGATTCTTTCGGCCATTGCCGGAAAAATCGGAATTCTTGTAGCCACCCTGGCCAATGCCCGCACGGCGGAAGCCGCTGAAAAGGGCATTAAGCCCGCATTTCTGGTAGGCTTCAGAGGCGGCGCTGTTATGGGCCTTGCCGTTGTAAGCTTCTGTCTTCTTGGCGTTATGGCGGTTCTCATGATTACGTCAGACGCTTCCATTCTTCTGGGCTTTTCCTTCGGCGCCAGCTCTCTGGCTCTTTTCGCTAAGGCAGGCGGCGGCATCTTCACAAAGACAGCCGATGTCTCTGCGGATCTTACAGGAAAAGTCGAGCTTGGCATTCCGGAGGATGATCCCCGGAATCCCGCGGTAATCGCGGATAACGTGGGAGACAATGTAGGAGATGTGGCCGGTATGGGCGCTGATCTCTTTGATTCAAATGTGGCTGCCATGACTTCAGCCCTTGTTATTTCCCAGTCTCTGACAGGATATGAGCAAGCCGGAGCCTCCATGGTATTCTGTTATTCCGCCCTTGGCCTGATTTCCTCCATTCTCGGCATCGCCAGCGCCAGAATCGGCAAAAACGGAAATCCCACAAAGGCACTGAATTCCTCTACGTATGTAACTACCGGAATTTTCCTTCTTCTCTCCGCCCTGGCTACTTATTTTATAGAAGGCTTTGATTGGCGGATTTGGGGCGCTTCCGCGGTAGGACTTCTGGTAGGCGTAATCATCGGTCTTACTACCGATTACTTTACAGACGACAGCAAACCCATCGTTCAGCGCGTGGCGAAAGCTTCTCAGTCCGGTTCTGCTTTCACAGTTCTCTCCGGCGTTTCCTACGGATTCATTTCCTCTCTGCCGGCGATGGTGGGAATCGCGGTATCCGCTTTGGTGGCTTACAAGCTCTGTGAGCCCATGGGAACCAGCTATGCCCTGTTCGGCATTGCCATGGCTGCTGTGGGAATGCTTTCCATCGTAGGCATGATCATCGGCAACGATGCCTACGGCCCCATCGTAGACAACGCCAGAGGCCTGGCTGAGATGGGCGGTCTCGGCGAAGAGACCATCCGCATTGCCGATGAGCTGGACAGTGCTGGAAATACGGTAAAGGCTGTGACAAAGGGCTTTTCCATCGGCGCTGCCGGACTGACTGTTATCTCTCTTTTAGGCGCATATATGTCTGAGGTAAACGCGACCCTGGCCAGTCTTGGCCGCGAGCTCATCACAGGCTTTGACATTATGGATCCCACCGTTTTCTTCGGAATCCTGATCGGCGCAGCCGTACCGGCTGTATTTTCTGCAATGTTGATTCTGGGCGTTGATAAGAACGCGCAGCGCATGGTAGCGGAAATCCACCGGCAGTTCCGGGAGATTAAAGGCTTGAAGGAAGGCAAACCCGGCGTAAAAGCCGACTATGACAAATGTATCGACATCGCCACTACCGGCGCTTTAAGAGAACTGATTCCCGCAGGCGCCATGGCCATTATCTCCACCATTATCGTTGGTTTTATCGGCGGCGTCCTTGCCATCGGCGGATTCCTGCTGGGGAATATCGTAAGCGGACTCCTGCTGGCTCTGTTTATGTCCAATGCCGGCGGCCTCTGGGATAATTCCAAGAAATACATAGAGGCCGGCCACGAGGGCGGAAAAGGCTCCAAGGCGCATAAGGCCGCCGTTACCGGCGACACGGTAGGAGATCCTTTCAAAGATACGGCAGGTCCTTCCATTAATACCCAGATCACTGTGGTATCACTGGTAGCCTCTCTGCTTTCTTCCCTGTTTGTGGCATTCTCCATATTTTAAAAGCTGACAGAAACTGTGAGCCCGGAGGTTAAAAACCCCCGGGCTCATATGCTGTTTTGGTATTCTCACTTCTCTCCGGCATCCTCCATAGCTGCCTAAAAGAAGATAACTCCAAAATAAGTCAGGGTATTTTCCCCGTTCTGAAACTTCATTCCGCAGGTTTCAGCCAATACCGCCACGTCAATGCAGAAGGCAGAAAGGGAAATCTGCCCCTTTGGCGGATACGTACAGGGACTTCCTGTCACCATCCCGCACTCCTCGCAGTAATCGCACTGGCCGGCCCTGGCATGAAGGATTTTTATTTTTTCCCGGGCAAGTTTCTCCCGAACGGCATCCCCCACCCGGTTGTTTTGTCTTTTGGCGGCCTGAAAGTTCTCCTGGGTCATTCCGCCCTTCAGGGGCGTTACCGTCTGGAAAACCACAGCCTGCCGAAAGTTCTCGGCCCTCTCCTTTAATTCCTCCGGCGTTCCGGCATAAGGCGGACAAGCATAGTTCTTTCCGTACTGCCCGCACAGATTTTCTTCGCAGTATTTTCTGAAGGAGGAATCGAATTCAATCTCCTTCACAGGAATCACTTTCGCGGCAAAAGCCCCGTTCTCCCTGCAGTACTTTTCAAGCGCGCTGTTCTCCATCTTTCAATTCCTCCCGCATCTCTAAAAGCGTCACATCTACATCCCGCATATCCCCTTCTTCTATTTTTCCTGACAGGACTTCAGATATGCCTTTCTTCCTTCCTCATAAAGGTTTCTTCCCCGACTGTCGATAATTACCACCAGGGGCATATCTTCCACATACAGTTTCCGAAGAGCCTCTGCTCCCAGATCCTCGTAAGCAATGAGCTCGCTCTTTTTAATACACTTTGCCAAAAGAGCTCCCGCGCCGCCGATGGCTCCGAAATAGACGCCGTCATACTGTTTCATAGCCTCCACCACTTGGGGCAGCCTTGCGCCTTTTCCGATCATGCCTCTGGCCCCGGCCTTCATCATCGCGGGGGCATAGGCATCCATGCGTCCGCTGGTAGTGGGGCCAGCGGAGCCGATCACCTGTCCCGGCTTCGCCGGCGTAGGACCTACATAGTAGATCGTTGCGTCTTCCGGATCAAAGGGAAGGCTTTCGCCTCTCTCCAAAGCCTCGCACATTCTTTTATGTCCTGCGTCCCGGGAGGTGTAGATGGTTCCTGTTACATACACTGTATCTCCCGCCTCCAGGGTTCTGGCCAGTTCTCTTGTAAGGGGAAGCTTTATCCGTTTCTCCATGATCAAATCACCTCCGTCTTGTGCCGGGTCACATGGCAGTTAATATTTACCGCGCAGGGCATTCCCGCAATATGAGTGGGAAGGGTCTCGATGTTCACCCCGATGGCCGTAGTCTTTCCGCCGAATCCCTGGGGGCCGATTCCCAGCCGGTTAATCTTATCCAGCATCTCTTTTTCAAGATCCGCATAATAGGGATCCGGATTTTCAGAGTCCACAGGGCGCATCAGCGCTTTCTTTGCCAGAAGCGCCGCCTTGTCAAATGTACCTCCGATCCCCACTCCCACCACCATCGGCGGGCACGGATTGGGGCCTGCCGTCTCCACTGTTTCCAGAATGAAGTCCTTGATTCCCTGAAGTCCGGCAGAGGGCTTAAACATCCGGATGGCGCTCATATTCTCACTTCCAAAACCCTTGGGGCCTACTGTCACTTTAATCTGTTCTCCCGGCACGATCTCCGTATAAAGCATGGCCGGTGTATTATCCCCTGTATTTCCGCGGCGTATGGGATCTTTTACCACGGATTTCCGAAGATATCCTTTTTCATATCCGCGGCGCACTCCCTCATCCACAGCCGCCGCCAGGTCTCCCCCGGTGATATGTACATCCTGCCCGATCTCCAGGAATACACAGGCCATCCCTGTATCCTGACAGATGGGTACCTCCTGTTCATCCGCAATCTCAAAATTCTCAATAATTCTGTCCAGGACTCCCTGGGCTGTCTCCCAGTCTTCTTCCCTCCTGCACCGGCAGATGGCTTCCTTTACATCCTGGGGCAGATGGTTGTTGGCCTGAATGCAGAGCCGCTCCACGGTCTCTGTAATCTGGCTTGCCGCAATTTCCCGCATGGCTTTTTCCTCCTTTCATCCTTCATGGCTCACCGCTCATGACGCGCGTACTTGGGAAGCAGCAGGGGCGATACTTCTCCGGTATGAAGTCCCGCCCGGACAAGAGTCTCATGGTACTCATAAATGTGCTCCAGACTCAAGGTTCCCGTCTCGATCTCCTTTGCCCTGGCTGCCGCCGCCTTACCCGCATTTCTTCCAAATACAATAATATCCAAAAGAGAGTTTCCCATCAAGCGGTTTCTTCCATGAATTCCTCCTACAGCCTCCCCGGCTACCAGAAGATTCCGGTACACCTTCGTAAATCCATCGCCGCCGATCTCCAGTCCTCCGTTTTGATAGTGGAGGGTGGGATAGACGAGAATCGGCTGTTTTCTCATATCAATTCCGTAATTTAAGAACATCCGCAGCATAGCGGGAATCCGTTTCTCAATAGTTCCTTCGCCGCCCAGCAGCTCAATCATAGGGGTATCCAGCCATACCCCGGTTCCTGTAGGCGTAGTCACACCCTTTCCCCGGTCGCCGCACTCCCGGATGATGGCCGCGGCCGCCACATCCCTTGTCTCCAGCGGATGCATAAAAGCCTCCCCCTCCCGGTTTACCAGCATGGCTCCCACAGAGCGGACCTTCTCCGTTACCAGAGCGCCGAAAATCTGAGCCGGGTATGCCGCGCCGGTAGGGTGGTACTGGATGGTGTCCTGGTACAGAAGGGGGGCTCCCGCCCGATAGCCCATGATCAGTCCGTCCGCTGTAGCCCCGTAATGATTGGAGGTGGGAAAATTCTGATAGTGAAGGCGTCCGGCGCCTCCTGTAGCGATCACCACAGTCTTCGCCCTGGCCACCAGATAATCTTCTGTCTCTATATTCTGAAGCACCGCTCCGGCAATCTGTCCCTTTTCATCCTTCAGAAGCTCCACAGCCGCTGTAAATTCTGCCACGGGGATTCCCAGGTTCAGCACCTCGTCCCGCAGGGTGCGCATGATCTCCGCCCCGGAGTAATCCTTACAGGCATGCATCCTCTTCCGGGAGGTACCCCCGCCGTGAGTGGTGATCATATTGCCCTCTTTGTCCTTATCAAACATAACTCCCAGATCGCTCAGCCACTGAATGGCATCCGGCGCCTCCATGACAAGTCTGCGAAGAAGCTCCGGTCTGGCGGCAAAATGCCCGCCTCCAAAGGCATCCAGGTAATGTTGTACCGGAGAATCGTTCTCCTTGTCTGCCGCCTGGATTCCTCCCTCTGCCATCATGGTGTTTGCGTCTCCCAGGCGCAGCTTCGTCACTACCATAACCCTGGCTCCGGCCCGATGTGCTTCGATGGCTGCAGAAGCCCCGGCTCCTCCTCCTCCGATTACCAGCACATCCACATCGTACTCTGTCTTATTCAGATCGATTTTTTCATTTAAAAGGCGGCTGTCCGAGTGCAGGAGACGCACCAGCTCTCTGGGCGCCTTTTCCCCCTGATTGGGGCCTGCCAGGATCTGGGCAAACCCTTCCGCCCTGTAATCCGGATGATAAGCTTTCAGGAGGGCATCCTTCTGAGCCGCATCCATCCGCCCGGGCTCCGTTCCCAGCCGTCCTGGTCTGGTTGCCTCCACCTTTTTAATTGATTCCAGCATTTCCGGCGTATACATGATGTTCCCTCCTATTTCTCAATCTCCCTGCTGTTATACAGTTCCTTCATCTGGTCTATGGGTTTTTCCATAATCTGCTGGATCAGCTCATCATAATCCCCGTGATGAATCTCTTCCACCCGCTGTCTCAGATGCTCTGAGGCAGGCGCCAGATATTTTCCTGTAAGCCTCCTGGCCAAAAGCCCTACCATGGGGTGAGAGATCCCTGCGGGACAGCGGACTGAACAGCAGCCGCATCCAATGCAGTCAAAGGACTCTTCCGCGCATTTTTCAAATTCTCCCCGCTGCGCATAGGCAATATACTGCATAACATTCAGATCCTGGGTACAGGCCTTGGTACAGGCATTACAGCCGATACAGCTGTAGATCTCCGGATAAAGCTCCATCATGATCCGCTGCTCCGGCCGGATCTTTTCTATATCGTAGCTTCGCTTGTCCGTGGGAAAGAAAGGAATACTCGCCACATACATCCCTTCTTCCACCTGGGTCTGACAGGCAAGGCAGGTCTTCAGCTCATTTTTTCCTTTGATTCTGTAGATGGTGGCGCAGGCCCCGCAGAAGCCATGACGGCAGCCGCATCCCCTCTTCAGAGTATATCCGGCGTACTCCATGGCCGCCATAATAGTCAGATCACCGGGCACGCTGTATTTCTTTCCGAAAAAATATACATTTACCATATTTTCCATTGTGGACCCCATCCTTTCTAATATTCGTCGGGAAGTTCTTCGATCTCATCCCACCGAAACACCGGACCGTCCTTACATACATACTTGGATCCGATGTTGCACCGTCCGCATTTTCCCACGCCGCACTTCATCCGAAGTTCCAGGGTGGTGTAGACCTGTTCTCTGGAAAATCCCATCTCCGACAAGGCTGCCAGCACGAACTTTATCATAACCGGCGGCCCGCAGACCAGGGCGCTCCGATCCGGTCCGAATCCGATTTCCTGCAGATAGGCGGGGACGAATCCCACATGCCCCTCCCATCCCTCCTGCTCCTGGTCAATGGTCAGATACACGTTTACATCCGGAGCCTTCATCCAGACTTCCCGGATTTCTTTCAGCTGAACCAGGTCATCCGCGGAACGGGACCCGTAAAGAATATCCACCCTGCCATAATTCTCTCTGTTGTCCAGTACATAATTGATCACGGAGCGAAGAGGCGCCAGGCCGATGCCGCCGGCAATAAACAGAAGATTTTTTCCCTTCAGTTCCCCTTCTACCGGAAAATGATTTCCATAAGGTCCCCGCACCAGAATGGGATCTCCCGCTTCCATACTGTGAAGCCGTTCTGTAAGGCTTCCGCATTTTTTAATGCTGAATTCCTGGTACTCCCGGTTCGTGGGAGAGGAGGTAATGGAAAACATTCCCTCGCTGACTCCGGGCACGCAGATCATGGCGCACTGCCCCGGCATATGGTCAAAGAGCTCCCCCCCCTGAGGCGCTTCCACCCGGAAAGTTTTTACGTCCGGCGTCTCCTGCCGGACCTGCGTAATCCTTCCCGTCATGGGAATCAGCACATCCGTAGTCTGATTCTTTCCGCAATTACATTCATGCATTTTTTCCACCTCCCTCCGGGGCTTCTCCCTGGGAAAATGCCCGGATAACCTTCACAATATTCAGAGACACCGGACATTTCTGCACACACCGCCCGCAGCCTACGCAGGAATAAATCCCATCGTAATTGGCCGGATAATATACCAGCTTGTGCATAAATCTCTGCCGGAATCTCTGCATCTGGCTGGTGCGGTTATTCCCGTGGGCCATCATGGTAAAGTCTGAGTACATGCAGGAATCCCAGCAGCGGTAGCGTTTCACGCCCTGTCCCGTGTCATAATCCTTAATATCGTAGCATTGACAGGTGGGACATACAAAGGTGCAGGTACCGCAGGCCAGGCAGGGCCGGTAAAGCTCCTCCCATTTTTTGGAATGAAACCGCTCCAGGAGCCGTTCTTCTCCCCACCCTTCCAAAGAAAGGCCTGCATAGGGAAGCTGCTTTACAATTTCCCGAATCTTTGCCTTTTCTTCTTCCAGAGCTTCCTCCCGGTCTCCGGTTTCCAAAAGCAGCTCCCGGACAAGCTCCGTAAGAGCTTCCCCCTTTGACGTCAGCGGTTTCCAATACAGTTCCTCCCCCACAGGCCACACCGCCGCATCGCCTTTTGGCTCCGCGCAGTCAATTCCGAACACGCTGCAGAAGCACGTCTCTTCCGGCTGCGGACAGGCTGAGACAACCAGGGTCCCCCGCTTTCTCCTGGCCTCATAAAAGGAGTCGTGGGGTTCGGTCAGGAAAACTTTATCCAGGATCTCAAGACCTCTGGCATCACAGGAACGCATTCCGAATACTACAAACTCCTGCTCTTTCAAAGTCTCAGGCTCCACAGAAAGGCTTCCCCCCTCCTGGCGGCAGGTATAAAGCGTCTCGCACTGGGGAAAGAAAAGATCCTTAGGCGATTTCACTGTTTTGAGCGTCTCAAGATCTGCCGCCGCCGTTTCTTCCCATGGCGCAAAATTCACCTGTCCCGCTGTCTTTACAGGCAGATATAATTCCCGGCTGCCGGCAATTTTCCGGAATAATGCCGGCAGATGTTCCTTCGCAATCTTATACATACATTATCCCCTTTCTGCCGCCTCTCCCGGCTCTATATCTTCCGGCGCGTAATCCGTAAGCGGACACGGCTTCTCTATATCTTCTCCTGCCTGGTATTCGCCATAGAAGCGGTTAATATCCAGAATAAATTTTCTGTTAAAGAGATGCAGCGGAATCCCCTGGGGACATACCCTGCTGCACTCGCCGCAGTCCGTACATCTTCCGGCCACGTGAAAGGCCCGGATAATATGAAACATCTTTTCTTCAAAAGCGTCTGCATTGGCTTTCTGCGCGCTGTCGAACTGATTCCCGTCAAATACGCACTTCCTGCAGGAGCAGGCCGGACAGACATTTCTGCAGGCATTGCACCGGATGCATTTTCCAAGTTCCTCCTTAAAAAAGGCAAACCGTTCCTCCGGGCTCATGGCCTCCAGCTTTTCTACCTCCCCGAACCGGTCCCGGTCCCTGGTATCTGCAGACTCTCCGATCTTCTCATCGTAAATTCTGTGCTCCTTCCCCCTGCACACATGGCACCGCTCCAGCATAGCAGAGGAGTAGGAACACGTCCTGTCTCCATAGAGGGTACGGATCTTCAGAATCTCTCCCTCTGAATCCCCTTCCGCCCCTTCGATCCCCAGGATACCCTGAATCCCCTGGCTGCGGATTTTTTCAATGTCCAGTTTGCCCCGGCAGCCTACACCGATGATGTAGGCCTTCTCCCGTTCAACTCTGTGCTCCTTCAGAAGCTGATTGAAGCTGTATGTATCGCAGGGCTTTAAAAACACCAGGGTCTTTCCCTCCATCCTGGCGGCCTCTATCATATATTTGCTGAGATTGGCTCCGCAGAAGCCGTTATATATAAAATCCTTCAGTTCTTCCTCTGTTTCAAAGAAAGCCGGCTCCGGATTATAAGGAAGATCTCCCGCCTTCCATCCCAGAATCCTTTTTACCGTTCCCTCCAAAAGCAGCTCCTTTCCCCGTCTGATCAATTCCTGCATCTTAAATCCCCCAATCGTACGTTTCTGCCAAGGGAGGCAATCTCCTTAACAAACTCATTCATGGTAGCGGAAAACTTCGCTCCTTCCGCGGCAGATACCCATTCCACCCTGGTTCTTCCTTTTTCCACTCCCAGATAGTCCAGCATGGAAAACAGCAGAGCCATTCTCCTTCTTGTATAGTAATTTCCAGTGCTGTAGTGGCAGTCTCCCGGATGGCAGCCGCACAGGATCACTCCGTCCGCTCCCTTTTCAAAGGCCCGCAGAATGAACATAGGATTCACCCGGCAGGAGCAGGGCACACGTATAATCTTTACTTCCGCCGGATAGCTAAGCCGGCTGCTTCCGGCCAGATCCGCCCCGGCATAACTGCACCAGTTGCAGCAAAAGGCTACAATTTTTGGTCTGAATTCTTTTCCTTCCTCTATCGGCATACCGCATCCACCTCCGCAATAATCTGTCTGTTGGAAAATCCCTGAAGATCCATAGCTCCTGAGGGGCACGCGACGGTACAGGCCCCGCAGCCCTGGCAGAGCGCTCCATTTACCTGGGCCACCCTTCTGCTTTCCCGGATTCCGTGGTCATTCACCACTTTCTCCACATACTGAATCGCTCCGTAAGGACACACATTCTCGCAGGAGGAGCAGCCGTTGCAGAGAAGTTCATCCGCTGCCGCCGTGCAGGGATTTGTCAGAAGACGGTCTTTTGCCAGCAATCCTACTGCCTTGATGGCCGCCGCGCCTGCCTGGGATACCGTCTCCGGTATGTCCTTGGGCCCCTGGCAGACCCCCGACAGGAAGATCCCCGCCGTAGGAGATTCCACCGGCCTCAGCTTGGGATGAGCCTCCGTAAGAAAATTATTGGTATCAATGCTGGCCGTCAGCATGGTGGCAATTTCCCGCACAGAAGGATCCGGCTCGATAGCAGCCGCCAGCACTACCATGTCCGCTTCAATCAGCACCTGCCGGTTATCCAGAAGATCAGACCCCTGCACCATCAGCTTTCCGTCAGGCCTGGGGATTACCTTTCCCACCTGCCCTTTTATGTAATTGACTCCGTACTCCTCCACGGCTCTCCGGTAGAACTCGTCAAAGTTCTTTCCCGGCGTCCGGACATCTATATAAAACACCGTAACCTTTACATCCGGATACTTATCCCGGATCAGCATAGCGTGCTTGGCTGTATACATACAGCAGATTTTAGAGCAGTAGCTCTTGCCCCGCCTGTCCGCGCACCGGCTTCCCACACACTGAACAAACACTATTTCCTTCGGCGCTTTCCCGTCTGAAAGCCGCTCCAGGTGCCCTTGGGTAGGACCTGCCGCATTCATAATCCGCTCAAGCTCCAGAGAGGTGATTACATCCGGACTCTGACTGTAATCGTACTCATCGTAGGCATCCAGTCTAATCATGTCAAATCCGGTAGCGACTACAATGGCTCCGTATTTTCTGGTAATGATTTCATCCTTCTGTTCATAGTCAATCGCCCCGGCCTGACATACCTTAGCGCAGACGCCGCATTTCCCTGTCTTAAATTTAATACAGTGTTCCCGGTCAATTACCGGCACATTTGGAATCGCCTGAGCAAAGGGCGTATAAATGGCGCTTCGGGTGTTCAGTCCTCTGTTAAACTCGCTGGGAGCTTTCCTGGAAGGACATTTCTCCTGACAGAGGCCGCAGCCCGTGCATTTGCTCATATCCACGCTCCTGGCCTTTTTGCGGATCTCCACTGTAAAGTTCCCTACAAACCCCGAAACCTTCTCTACCTCACTGTAGGTATATAAGGTAATCTTCTCATGTGCCGCTGCGTCTACCATCTTAGGAGTCAGAATGCAGGCGGAACAATCCAGAGTCGGGAAGGTCTTGTCAAGCTGCGCCATCCTGCCGCCGATGCTGGGTGTCTTTTCCACAAGATCCACCTCATAACCGGCATCCGCAATATCCAGCGCCGTCTGGATGCCTGCGATTCCGCCCCCGATCACCAAAGCCCTTTTCGTCACCAGACTCTCCCCCGGCTTCAGAGGCGTATCCAGATTTACCTTTGCCACAGCCGCTCTGCCAAGGATGACAGCTTTCTTCGTAGCTTCCTCCTTATCCTTATGAATCCAGGAACATTGCTCCCGTATATTGGCGATCTCCACCATGTAGGGATTCAGCCCCGCTCTCTCGGCCGTTTTTCTGAAGGTTGCCTCATGCATCCTTGGGGAACAGGAGCACACTACGATTCCCGTCAGATTTTTCTCTCTGATCGCTTCCGCGATTTTGCTCTGTCCTGCCTCTGAACACATATACGGATAATCCTCGGAATGAACGACTCCAGGCTCCACCCGCAGAAGCTCTGCCACTTTCTTCACGTCCACCGTTGCCGCTATATTGCTGCCGCAGTGACAGACGAAAACTCCAATTCTCTGCATCCTTTCACCTCCTGTACCGTCTGAAAGCGCTTACCAGAAGCTGCTGCGGAAGCTCCGGATCCAGAAGGCCCGGTATCTCATCCGCCGTGAGATAGTCTCCTCCCTTTTCCCGTTCCACAAGCTGCCTGACCGCATCAATCAAAATGCCCGGTTTCACATCCCTGGGGCATCTCTCTACACAGGCAAAGCAGGAGAGACATTTCCAGAGGGATCGGCTGGCCGCCAGCTCTTTCACCCGGTCATCCAGCACATAGGACACAAACTGATGAGGCTTAATATCCATCTCCTCATAAGCCGGACAGGCTGCGGAGCACTTGCCGCATTTCATACACTTCCTTGGATTCACTCCGCTGATTTCCTGAATGCGTTCCGCTTGGTTTTTTCTGGTTTTTATCACTGCCGCACCTCCTCTTTTACCCCAAGGGCTTCCGCCAGAAGCTCTGTGAAATAATATACCGGAAGCTGATTTTTCCCTCTCTGGTGATTCAGATTGTAGAGACAGAGCGGGCAGGCCGTAATCAGGCAGTCCGCTCCAAAACCGCAGGCGCTGTCCATAATCTTTTCCGAAAGGGAGCCCGAGAGTTCCTTTTCCTTTAAAGATATATAACCTCCGCAGCACTCATTCCGGTAGGGATAGAGAATCGGCTCCGCCCCCAATGCCCGGATCAGATTCTCCATCACTGAGGGATTTTCCGGGTCATCAAACTGGAGAACCTCCCCTGGTCTTAAGAGAAGGCATCCGTAATAAGCGCCGATTTTTCTTCCCTTCAAAGGACAGACCACCTTCTTCTTCAGCTCCTCAAATCCCACCTGATCTCTTAAAATCTCCAAAAAATGGAGAACCTTTGTCTCACCGGCGTACGGTTCCTCCGGATTCATATAACGGTTGGCTGCGTCCCGGATCTCCGGCACATTTTTCATATCATCGTTGACCCGTTTGATCACATGATGACAGGCAGAACAGAGGGTAACCAGAGCCTGTCCCTGATCCCTGGCCTCTTTCAGAGCCCGAACCGCGGAAAGCTTCGTGGCAATCTCATCCTTTCCCAGGGGATACACACCGCCGCAGCACTGCCACTGGCGGATCTCTTCCAGCTTAAAGCCCAGAGCCTCGGCAGAGACTCTGGCATAGAGATCCAGCTCCCTGGCCTTATTCTTCAGGGTACATCCCGGATAATAGCTGTACTTCATAGAACTCTCCCTTCCTGAATTTAATTGTTATTTTTTTAACAGTTTTATGTATGAAAAAACAGCCTTTCGGCTGTATTTCAAAAGTCCATGTAAAAAACTGCATCACATATAAACCGGTCCCTGCCGGCGCTTCCGCAGTCTGCTTCGGCAAGAAAGCCTCACTGCGTCCGCCCGGGGTCTTCCGGAATCCCCCCTCCGGCTCTCTTATCGAAAACTCTCTTCCCTTCCGCTATACAAGAACCATCTATACACCGCAGATGAAACGTCCTGATACATAAGCAGGTCTCCTGGCTTAGGTCATCGCCGCCTTTCCCTTCCCACAGGCTCCAAAACAGTCTCGCTCCGGAAGCTGTCCCCCTGCCCGCAGTGGCATAAAAG
Organism: Candidatus Choladousia intestinavium; assembly: GCA_018712785.1. Classification (GTDB taxonomy): domain Bacteria; phylum Bacillota; class Clostridia; order Lachnospirales; family Lachnospiraceae; genus Choladousia; species Choladousia intestinavium. The sequence continues at coordinate 90,306 of DVGK01000043.1, forward strand.
GAAGCTCGCATACACAGTGACGGGATCGCTCCGGATTCTCACCGGATTCCCTATTAATTCTTTACAGAAACTTATGTATGATTGTCAATTTTGTCATTTTTCTGTCGTTAAAAAAATAACATTTATGGCATTTTATCATATCTCAAACAATTTTACAATCTCTTTTTGGCATATTTTTCAGATTCCCGTCGCAAAGGCCAGCCCTGGCACCAGATACCGGAACGTCATGGCCCGGTTCCCCATGGCAAGTTTCTGGCCAAGCAGCGCCATATTTCCTGTATGGGCATTAGCAAACCTCCCTCCCTGCAGTTATACGTATAAGTGTCCTGAAAACCGCCGGAAATACACAGCAGTGTCGCTGCCAAAAGAGCATCTGACATTTGTGCTTTTTCCAGATCCGGTTATACGCATGTATTGTCACAAATTGAACATATCCGACAGATTCTTCCAAGCACGGAAAGCAGCCGTTTCTTTTTTTCAGCTTCTTTATAGATTTTACTTGACAGTATTCTTATAAAAGCCTATAATAAATTTGCTAAAAGATTTACTGGTTAATATTTCACTAACTATTATAGATCATGAAATGAATGCCTTTATAATCTATAATAGTTAGTGAAATTTTTTTTGACCAGTATCAGGTAATTTAAGTAGGAGGTACCAGCTATGAACAAGGGTACAGTAAAATGGTTTAATGCAGAGAAAGGCTATGGATTCATCACAGGAGAAGACGGGGCAGACGTATTTGTACATTTTTCAGCGATCCAGGGTGAAGGCTTCAAGACTCTTGAAGAAGGCCAGGCTGTTTCTTACGACCTGACAGAAGGCGCCCGCGGAATGCAGGCTTCTAATGTTGTAAAGCTTTAATCCAGTTTACGAATTTAAGAACGAACATGCCAAGCAGGCTGCGGCAGACGGGAATGATTTTTCTGGCTGCCGCAGCCGCTTTTCTTTTGTCCGGCTGCCAAAGCAAAGCTTTGAAAGGCTTTCAGGATTTAAAGGGATTCGGCCCATTCTGCCAGAGCTTTCCTGTCCGGACGGCCGTTTAGGAGCCTTCCTTCCAGAACCTTTGCTCCCGGACAGGAGGCCTGAAGCGCTTTCGCGGTGTCTCCCAGTCCGCTGCCGCCGGAGGTGGCAAAAGGAATCACCGTCTTTCCGTGCAGGTCATAGCTTTCAAGAAAGGTCTGTATAATCCTGGGAGCTGTATACCACCAGATGGGAAATCCTACAAACACTACATCGTAGGCTTCCATATTGGCTGCTTTCCCGGCAATCTCAGGTCTTGCCGCCGGATCTTTCATCTCCAGCGTGCTGCGGCTCTTTTTATCCATCCAGTCCAGATCCTTTCTGGTATAGGGAACGGCCGGCTGAATCTCAAAAAGCTCCGCTCCCGCCGCGTCGGCCAAGGCTTCTGCCGCGGCTTTCGTGACTCCGCTGCAGGAAAAATAGGCCACCAGTTTTTTCTTTTCGCTCATTTTCTTTTTCTCCTCCTTCTGAACTTTTATTCCCGTGAGCAACGAGCCAAGCGGACACAGCCCAGGCTGCTTTCTCTTGCCGCAAGCAGCAATTCACCTTGTGCTTGCATGTCCATTTGGCGACTGCCGCAAGGGACGCTGTGTGCCAGCGACACACGTTTAGCGCCGACCGAAGCGGAGCATAGACCAAATGCCCCGCAGCTCTGCTGCGCTGCAAGTTTGATGCCCCGTAGCTTGCTGCGGGGTTTTTGACTTTTCTATAGAATACAACCTGGAGTGTACGCAAAGTCAAGAGCTTTTAATCGCATTTTTGCGGCAAAAAAAATGCCGGTCCTCCGGGAGTGAGTTCCGACATCCTTTCTATTCTTTCTGCCTTATAGATCTGTCTTCGCTTTTTTATGAATCCGGCAGCGTTTATACTTAAATTGCCGCCAGCTTCTTCCCAAGCCCTTTGCAGGCCTCCTCGGCCTCGTCATCCGGGGCTTCGTTGCAGATCACGCCTTCTGAGTCCACAACGGCGGCTCCTGCCTTCTGCATGCGCTCCACCCAGTTTCGCATCCACTCTCCGTCGCCCCAGCCGTAAGAACCAAAGAGGCCGACGGTTTTTCCGCTGACATTTTTCTCAAGTTCAGCCACAAAGGGCTCCATAATGGTCTCCTCCAGCTCCTCGTCTCCCATGGACGGGCAGCCGAGAGCAAATACCGGCTGTGACGCCAGCTCTTCGGGAGTAATATCTTCTACGGAAACTACTTTAGCAGTTTTGCCGGCTTCCTCTACGCCCTTTCCTACCATCTCCGCCATAGATTCCGTGTTGCCTGTTCCGCTCCAGAACGCTACAATAATCTGATCCATTTTCTTTTCCTCCTGAATTATAAAATTGTAAGCTTTTATCTGTTCATCCCTCCGCGGGACTGTCTATAAAAACACAGAGCGCTTCTTTTCATCCGCTCCTATGCTTCTACGCCTTTATGTTTTCCCTGCACATCCGGCAGATATCCGAAAGTCCGGTTCCCTGCCTGCAGAGCTGCAGGACTGCCTGCTTCGCGTATTGGTACAGCTCAAAAATCCCTCTGGCGTAATCTACATCGTCATAAACCTTCCAGTAGCCGGAAAGCTTGAAATCTCTCCCCTCATGCTCAATGAATCCGGCAACGTCATTCAAAGGATAGCCCAGCAGGATCCCCATCTCATGGGGAAATCCGTCCCGTCCCTCCTTATACCGGGCGAAACGCCCCCGGAACTGAATCAGCATTCCTGTGAGAGGAAGATCTCTTTCATATCCCTGTTTTTGAAGAAAATTCACATTATCCGGGTCCCGTACAAGGTTTTCTACCTTCTCAGGTTCAAACAGCAGCCAGTAATCCTTCCTCTCCGAAGTATACAAAAGGCATCTGGCCAGCCGGGTTCCCTTCAGCTCCCAGCCAAGCAGCTCCTTGTGGCCCTTTTCTATAATCAGCAGGTTGGACGGCTTTACGCCTGCCAGGACAGGCGCGCACTGCCGCCCCACTGCAAAACGGACTCCTTCGGTTCCCATCGCGTTACCTCCATTAGCTTTTATGATTCCATCGGACCGAAGCCTTGCTTTTACTCCGGTTTCATAATCTCAGCGCCCCATGTTTTTCTTCAGAAAACTTACGCGCACGCGCCGCAGTGCTCTCTTAACAGCTCATGCAGAGCCGCCGCGCTGCTGCTGTGACAGCGCAGCACCGGAATATTGTTTCTTTTAGCTTCCTGAAGGGTACTTCTTACCATTTTGTGGGAAACGGTGTTTGTAAAGAGAATAAAGAAATCCGGGCATCCCAGCTTCTTCCGGATGGCGCCGTTTTCTTTGGCGAAAACCTTCGCCTTGCATCCGTGTTTTTTGCAGATTCCTTCATACTGACAAACCATACATTCATTTCCTCCAATGATGACAACGCTCATAGAACACCTCCTGCAGTGTAAGTTAGAAATACCTAACCTCATATGTAAAAGAAACGGCTCCTCTGCCGTATAAGTTAGTTTGTGCTAACTAATATAGCATTCTATTCCAAGTTTGTCAATAGGAAATCAGAATAAGCTTCCAGAATGATCTTCCGGACTCTCTTCGCCTCCTCAGCCTCCAGGCTCTCCACCCCTTCCAGCGGATAGGGCAGATTCATCTCCTTATATTTGGAAACTCCCATGGTATGATAAGGGAGAACCTCCAGTCCCTTCAGGTTTCTAAACCCAGCCAGCATCTTGCCCAGCCTGCGCAGGTGCTCCTCCCCGTCGGTGATTCCCGGCACGATTACGTGCCGGACCACCATGGGAATCCCGGCCTCCTCCAGGGCCCCGGCAAACTCCAGAATGTGCTTCTGGCTCTGTCCGGTAAGCTTTTTATGCTCTGCCTCGTCGCTGTGCTTGAGATCCAGCAGCACAAGATCCAGAACCTGAAACAGCTTTTCATACTCCTGCCGGCGCTCTCTTCGGAACATGATCCCGGAGGTATCCAGACACGTATGGATTCCCTCTTTTTTCGCCGCCTGAAACAGCGCTGTTAGAAAAGGAAGCTGCATCAGAGGCTCTCCTCCGGTAGCGGTTATGCCGCCGTTTCTGTAAAAGGCCCGATTTCTCCTGTATTCATCCAAAAGCTCCTCTACCGTCTTCTCCATCCCCGCGCCCATTCTCCAGGTATCCGGATTGTGGCAGTACAGACACCGCATGGGGCAGCCCTGAAAAAAGACGACGAAACGGACTCCGGGGCCGTCCACGGTCCCAAAGCTCTCGATGGAATGAATTTGTCCCCTGATACAGTCCTTTCCTTCCATTTCCTTACATTTCCTTATGGAAGGTTCTGGAGATCACCTCATCCTGCTGCTCTTTCGTCAGCTTGTTGAAATGAACCGCATAGCCGGATACCCTTACCGTCAGCTGGGGATATTTCTCCGGATGAGCCTGGGCATCCAGCAGTGTCTCTCTTGTAAATACATTTACGTTTAAATGGTGGCCGCCTTTTTCCGCGTATCCATCCAGCAGATTTACCAGATTGTCAATCTGCGCGTCACTGATCTTCCTATTCATAATTTCCTCCTTATTTCTCTCCGCAAAATTCTGCCGGCTCTTCAGAGCAGCCTCTCGCCGACCGCCCCAGCGTGCCTGCTACTCATTTTCTTCTATCGTCAGGTTCGGTTCGCAGCACGCGCAGTCCGGCTGCATGGAAAAGCTCAGATCGTCCAGGCTGATGGAATCCAGCATTACCACATCCTCCTTGCCCAGGGCTCCGGGGATAATCGAGAAGGTATTGGAAATGCCGTCCTGGGCCTCCTTAAAGGGAAGCTTAGCAACAGAGCTTAGAGACGCCACCGCGCCGCGGCTGTCTCTCCCGTGCATGGGATTGGCGCCGGGGGCAAAGGGTTCCCCTGCTTTTCTTCCATCCGGCGTAGCGCCTGTATTCTTTCCGTAGACCACGTTGGAGGTAATGGTCAGAATCGATGTAGTAGGAATCCCGCCCCGGTAGGTCTGGGTCGTGCCTACATAATGCATAAAGTCCTTCACAATCTTGTACGCGATCTCATCTACCCGGTCGTCGTCGTTGCCGAATTTCGGATAATCTCCCTCCACCTCAAAATCCACCACTATGCCGTTCTCGTCCCGGATGGTCTTAACTTTGGCATATTTAATGGCAGACAGGGAATCCGTGATTACGGAGAGACCCGCGATGCCTGTGGCAAACCATCTGGTCACATTCTTATCATGGAGAGCCATCTGAATCCGCTCATAGCAGTATTTGTCATGCATATAATGGATAATATTCAGAGCATTTACGTACACATGAGACAGCCAGCGGCTCATATCGTTGTAGCGCTCCATCACCTCGCCGTAGTCCAGATATTCCGATGTAATAGGCCGGTACTTGGGCCCCACCTGCTTCTTGGTAATCTCGTCCACGCCGCCGTTGATGGCATAGAGAAGGCATTTTGCCAGATTTGCCCTGGCTCCGAAGAACTGCATTTCCTTTCCCACCCGCATGGAAGATACGCAGCAGGCAATAGCGTAATCATCTCCATGGGTCACTCTCATAAGGTCATCGTTTTCATATTGGATGGAAGAGGAGGCAATGGAAGTCCTGGCGCAGAAGCGCTTAAAATTCCGGGGCAGCCTGGTGGACCACAGAACCGTCAGGTTCGGTTCCGGAGCCGGTCCCAGATTTGTAAGGGTATGCAGGTAGCGGTAGGACATCTTTGTCACCATGCTTCTTCCGTCAATGCCCATGCCGCCGATAGATTCAGTCACCCAGGTGGGATCTCCCGAAAAGAGCGCGTTGTATTCCGGCGTTCTGGCGAATTTTACAAGACGGAGCTTCATGATAAAATGGTCCACAAACTCCTGAATCTGTTCCTCGGTGAAGGTTCCCTCCTTCAGGTCTCTCTCAGCGTAAATATCCAGAAAGGTAGAGGTGCGTCCCAGGGACATGGCCGCTCCGTTCTGTTCCTTAATCGCCGCCAGATAGCCGAAATACAGCCACTGGATGGCCTCCTGCACGTTCTTCGCCGGCGCGGAAATATCATATCCGTAGATCATGCCCAGCTGCTTCAGTTCTTTTAAAGCCTTGATCTGCTCTGAAAGCTCCTCCCGGGTACGGATAACGTCCTCATACATATTGCTTCTCGTACCGGCCTTCTGCTCTTCCTTATCCTCAATCAGCCGGTCCACTCCGTAGAGAGCCACCCTTCTGTAGTCTCCGATAATCCTTCCCCGGCCATAGGCGTCGGGAAGTCCCGTAATAATATGGCTGGAACGGCAGCTGCGCATTTCCGGGGAGTAGGCGTCAAATACGCCGTCATTGTGAGTCTTTCTGTATTTTGTATAGAATTCCACAATTTCCGGATCTACATGATATCCGTTTTCTTCACATGCCTTTACCGCCATACGGATGCCTCCGTTTGGCTGAAGAGCCCGCTTAAAGGGCTTATCCGTCTGGAATCCTACAATCTTCTCCTTCTCTTTGTCCAGGTAACCGAGGCCGTGAGAGGTAATCGTAGAAATAATGTGGGTGTCCATATCCAGAACGCCGCCCTTTTTCCTCTCTTCTTCAGACAGCTTAAGCACCTGCTTCCATAGCTCCTGAGTGGCCTCTGTAGGTTCTGCCAGAAAGCCCTCATCTCCCTCATAGGGCGTATAATTCTTCTGAATGAAATCCCGCACATTGATCTCTTTTTCCCAGATTCCTCCCTGAAATGAATTCCATTCCTGTCTCATAGGCGTCCTCCTCGCTTTTGGTTAGTCTAGTATAACTCCCTTGTGTCTACAATATAAATTATTGTTCCCAATCCGTCAAGAAAGATTCTGGGCAAATATTGTATAATTTTCAGCACAATGTTTTCTGGAAAATGCCGGATATCCGGGCAGGCATAAGTCAGGCTGCCGCGCGCGGCAAAAAAAGGGCCCGGACCGCAGCCGCCGGCCCATTGCCGGCGCGGATAAAAAACAGGCACGTCCCATACCGAAAACCCATCGGCTTTTCAGGGATATGCCTGTCTTACAATAACCTTTAAAACTGTTTTAGCAGCGCTGAAATGAGATCAGCGTCCTGATCTGTATTTTCTATAAACCGCTCTGAAAGCTTTCACCACGAAGCTGCAGAGAACCGCGTTGGCAAGGGTCAGCAGTACCATAATCAGGGTCTTCCCATAGCCTGAGCTGTCCGGAAACAGAGCCTTCACCATATCCAGAGGCAATACCTGACTCAGATAAACAATCAGGCTGCTGGATCCCAGAAAATAGCATACGCGATTGTCAAACATACGGCTTCCATGTGTGACGCCGCTGAGAGTTAAACCCACTGCCAGGAACAGCGCCAGCAGAGCATAGATGCTGTACTTTGCGTCCAGATTAGAGATTACAAATAAAAATGAGAACAGATAGCAGCCGTTTTCCGCTGCTGTAAGGAAGAGCTTCTGTCTCTTCGTAAGGGAAATTTCCTGGAGCCTTCTTGCGAATTCAAAGCAGGACGCTCCCAGGGATATTTCCGCCAGGGCACGAAGCATACAGGTATATACCGCCCCGTTCCAGGTACTGGCCCCGCCGCCTACCAGCGAACCGAAGTTTGTGGTCAGATATCCCAGTATGAACATTCCTCCCATGGGAGCTATTACGTATACGTACATAGAGTAGTACTTTCTGCACAGAGGATACAGAATCATCAGTGTAAAAATCATGGCGATCAGATACCATTCCACCCGGTTTAAATTCCCGAAATTAAATCCGGTTTTACTGAAAAGCAAAAGACCCGGTACAGAATTAAATATGGTTTTTATAACCTCGCCCACCGACTGCCGCTCATAAATGGCGGTCACCGCAAGGATAATTCCAAAGGCAGAAAAATGGTAAGGAAGAATCGCCTTCATTTTTCTCCAGACAAAGGACGCCGTCTCCCGGCCAAGGCCCGAAGCGGCACCCGGCTCAGCCCCCGCAGTCTGCGGCAGTTTTGACCCGTACTTATAGGCGGTCCTTGCCATAAAAAATCCGGTTACCAGAAAGAAAAACTCTACCCCGATATACCCTCTGGCAAAGAAAGTAAAATGTCCCGCGTATACCACTCCCTTCAGGTAATGGCGCTGACAGTGGTAAAAAACAATAAACATGGTAAAGATGAACCGGATCAGCTCAATTTTCCCGTTTTTTCTTTTTTCCATTTTTCCTTATTTCCCCTTCAGTTTCCGCACTCAATACTGATTTCGTTAAACAGTGAAAGTACACCCTCCACCTGAAGCTTTTTCTTATCCTCCCCGCTCTTGTCCAGAATCACCCTGCCCTGATGCATCATCAAAATGTGGCTGCCGTACTCGATAGCGTAGCGAAGGTTATGAGTCACCATAATGGAGGTAAGCTTCTTTTCCCGGACGATCTGATCCGTCAGCTCCATATTGATCTCCGCCGTCTTGGGATCCAGAGCCGCGGTGTGCTCATCCAGGATCAGGAAATCCACCGGCGTCATGGTAGCCATGAGGAGAGCCAGGGCTTGGCGCTGGCCTCCCGAGAGAGAGCCCACCTTAATATCCAGCTTATCCTCCAGGTGAAGGTTCAGGGTGGAGAGCAGCTCTTTGTAATGGCCGCGTTTTCTGCGGTCCACTCCCCGGGTAAGATTGTAAGGTCTCCCCTTATTCTCGGCCAGAGAAAGGTTTTCCAGAATCGTCATAGAGGGGCAGGTGCCCAGAGCCGGGTTCTGAAAAACTCTCCCGATGCTTCCCATCCTTTTATATTCCTTCTGGTTTGTAATATCCTCTCCATTTACCAGGATCTGTCCGGAATCCACCGGAATGCTGCCGCAGATAATATTCAGCAGAGAAGTCTTTCCGGAGCCGTTGCTGCCGACTACAGCCACGAATTCGCCGTCGTCAATATGAAGGTTAAAATCCTGAAACAGGCACATTTCATTGACTGTCCCCGGATTGTAGTATTTGTGAATTCCCTTTAAATCAAGCATTGACCTTCACCTTCCTTTTTCTCTCCGTACCCAGGACCAGAATCAGCAGGAACAGAATGGCTGTAACCACCTTCATGTAAGTGGATGGAATTCCAAGGCTGATGGCCAGAGCCACGCAGGCCTTATAAATCACAGAACCGATCACCACGCTGGAGGTCACCCGCAGCGCCGTAACCTTCCTGAACAGGCTTGTGCCGATAATGACGCTGGCCAGGCCGATCACCACGGTACCCGTTCCCATGCTTACGTCAAAATACCGCTGCTGCTGGGCGAAAATACAGCCGCCCAGAGAAACCAGCCCGTTGGCTACCGCCAGCCCCACGATTTTCACAAAGCCTTTGTCCACGTGGAGAGAGGTGACAAGCCTGTCATTGTCCCCCACCGCCCGGAGCATCATTCCAGACTTGGTCCGCAGATACCAGTCCAGAAGATACTTGCTGATCAGCATAATCACCGCGATGATAATCACCTTATCAAAATCTGCCAGAAACGCGGGGCAGTATTTTTCCACAAGATCGTTTTCAAAAATCGTGGTCTTATTATAAATGGGGAGGTTCGCCCGTCCCGCAATCGCCAGATTCACAGAATAAAGCCCCGTCATCATGATAATTCCCGAAAGGAGATCCCTGACCTTCAGCTTTACATGAATCAGGCCGGTGCAGATTCCCACCAGAACCCCTGCCCCGAAGGACACCGGAAGGGTCAGAAGAGGATTCATATCCCGGCTGATCATAACAGCCGCAATGGCAGCTCCCATAGGAAAGCTGCCATCCACGGTTAAGTCCGGGAAATCCAGGATTTTATATGTGATATATACCCCCAGGGCCATAATCGCGTAGATCATTCCCTGCTCCAGAACACTTAATAACAGAACCATAAAAAAGACTCCTACTCTACTGTAATCTCATCGAATACTTCGGCCGCGTCGGCAATGTACGCTTCGTCCAGTTCAAATCCGATTCCCTCTGCCGCCGCTGTATTCACATACAGGCTGGCGCCTGAGCACACCTGATACTCCAGATCTGAGGCTGCCGCCTCGCCTTTCAGAACCTGCGCCGCCATGGCTCCCGTCTGTTTTCCAAGCTCTACGTAATCAATCCCCATGGAAGCCATACATCCATTCTTTACCTGCTCCACTTCAGAACCGAATACAGGAATCCCGGCTTCATTTGCCGCGGCCAGCACCGTCTGAAGAGCCGACACGACTGTATTATCTGTAAGGTTATTGATGCAGTCTACCTTTCCGGCCAGATCCGCCGCAGCCATCTCCACATCCGCAATGGTATTAATGCCGGACTCCACAATCTCAAAGCCATAGTCGCCTGCCGCCTCTTTGTACTGTTCAATGGTACTGAGAGAGTTTGCCTCACTGGTCGTATAAAGGATTCCGATGGTCTCGGCCTCCGGCATCAGATCCCGGATCATCTGCAGCTGTTCCTCTACCGGAAGCTGGTCTGCCGTACCCGTAATATTTCCCACAGAACTGCCGTCCTCATTGGCAAGCCCCGCTCCCACAGGATCCGACACAGCCGTATAAATCACGGGAATGTCCGTATCCATGCAGCTGTTGTAGGCGCTCATGGCGCTGGGCGTAGCAATGGCACAGATCATATCCACGCCCTGGGAAACGAAGCTGTCGGAAATCGTACTGGCCGTGCCTGTGTCAGACTGGGCGTTCTCAAAAATCACTTCCAGATTTACCCCTTCTTCGATCCCTGCTTCTTTCAGTCCTTCCAGAAAGCCTTCCCGGCAGTTGTCCAAAGAGCCATGCTCCGCAAACTGTGAAATCCCAATGGTATAAGACTCCTCTTCCGCCATGACAGAACCGGAAACCAGAGTTCCCATCATGGTTCCTGTTAAAACGGCTGCTAATAACATGCTTCTCTTTTTCATAATCATTCTCCTTTCCTGAAGGCAGATGCGGGTCAAGGATATGGGGATTCTTATTCTGTGGAAAAAATCATCTTCTTATTCAGAATAAAAAAACCGCCCCAGGCTCCCTGCCTGAGACGGTAATAAAATCTTATTATCGCGGTACCACTCAACTTGACGAAATGTCCACTCTGCCATGTACAATAAAATAAATTAAATTATACACTCCGGACAGGTAACGGCTCCGGTTCCCGTCAGCGCCTACTGAGGTTTCCCTGTTCAGGCTGCCCTCGAAAGTCCATTCAGCAAACCATTCAATGCCGCCTTCCCACCATCGGCAGCTCTCTGTGATCTCCTGTGTCAGCTTACTACTCTTTCTCATCGGTTTTGCTTTATTCCACTAAAGCTTACCATTGATTTTGGCGTTTGTCAATACTATACTTTACAAATTATCTTCTAGGATTTTTTAGATTTCAAAAAACCTTTTTGGAGTAAATGAAAAATCATTTTAGTAATATTGATATTTTATTACAGTAGACGCTTTAATATGTTATTATATTTTTACTTATTCTATTTAAGGAGGAAAATTAAATGTGTAAAAACAGCGGCGGTATTTATGTAATCTTGAACCTCATAGACTGTAAGGCATATGTTGGTCAGGCAAAGAATTTCAGTAATCGCACCCATACTCTAGAATTGTATGGAGGAAATGATAATAACAAAGCCCTACAAACAGATTATATGAATGATGATTTGGAACTAATTTATTTTGTTATTGGAAGATATGTTGGCAAATATATTAATGATTATGATAAACATACCTTTGACAGATATGAGAAACTTTTCATGACTTTGATGGAAGATTTGGGATTTTCTCTTTATAACCGAAATATAAAACGGGAAGACAGAACCTTTGAAAAGCTAAAATTTAGCGAAAAAGATTATGATGATGCTTTAAAAGAGCTAAAAAATGATTTTATAATCCGATTTAACATGGATCCCGATTATCTGAGCAGAGCAAGTATTCCAGTACGACAACAAGCCTTGGATTTCTATGCCGATAAGCGATTAAAATCTTCAAACGCTTCTTCAACGTCTTCTGATGTAAACTTCGG
>DVGK01000044.1 GCA_018712785.1 Candidatus Choladousia intestinavium
AAACAGAATCTTTCAGAAAGAAAGCGGGCGGCACGTCCGCATTGGCTGCGTTCCTGCACCACCCGTTTTTTTCATGCTTTCTGTACCGGAAAACCACACCCTGTCAGAATGTATCTTATTCTACTGAGATATTGGAAACAAACGTCTCATTCTTTTCTGCGTCATACTGCATAATCGAACAGTTTGAAATCATATCGTTATTCTCCTGCCAGGTATACGGTCCGATGATCCCCGGAAATCCATCCGTATCACGAAGAGCCTGGCAAACTGCCTCGCTGTCCGTGCTTCCTGCCCGCTCGATTGCATCTGCCAGAAGCTTGGTAGCTCCGTAGAAAGCGGCTGAATAAAGTTCCGGTGTTTCGCCATACTCCGCCTCGAAGGCTGCCACATAATTCTGAATCTCTTCTCTATCTTCATCCATACATTCATCCAGAGCTACATACCAACCGTCTACGTAAGAGCCGTCCACTGCGCTAATAACCTGAGGAAGAGATCCGGAGGTCAGCACCGGAACCTCCAGGCCCAGCTCGCTTACCTGTCTTGCAAGGATGGCGACCTCCGCGTCATGTCCCCAGTAGATCAGTCCGTCTACATCTTCTGAAATCATCTGGGTAATCTGTCCGGAGAGATCGGTATCCCCTGTGTTTACTCCTACTTCAACCAGTTCTACGTCTTTATCTGTGTAATAATCACGAATTACAGTCAGCGCGCCGGTTCCAAAATCATCTGTGTTATAGATGATCCCCAACTTCTGTACGCCCAGCTCCTCATCCATAAATTGAGCCGCCGCTGACGCCGTAATATTATCAGACGGCCGGATGCGGAACATATAGGGATTTTCAAGATCTGCAATAGAAGGGCTTGTACCGCCAAAGAGTACCGGCATTCCCGCCGCGCTTACCGCGTCAGAGATAGCGATTACATTGCTGCTAACCATGGGTCCTAAAATAGCGACCACCTCATCGCTGATCAGGCGGTTGGCTGCGTTCATGGCGCCGGTCTGGTTTCCTGCGTCATCCTGATAGGATACCTGGAATTCTCTTCCAAGAACACCGCCAGCCTCGTTGATCTCCTTTACCGCAAGATCTACGCCCTTCTGGGTATTCTCTCCGGCCAGAGGGAAGTTTCCTGTAATAGAGCAAATTACACCGAAGGTAATGGGCCCTTCTTCTTCCGCCATGGCGGCCATCGGCAAAGCTCCCACGATCATACTGGCTGCCAGTAACCCTGCTAATGCTTTTTTGAGTTTCATACTTCTTTCCTCCTTTTTTGATATACGTTTCTTGTATTATTGTATGACGTCATTCTATCACACTTTATTAGCGGTGTCAATTAGCAACAGCAAATTTCTTCTTAATCTTTTTTATTTGTATACTTTGTACAAAAACTTCCCCTTGGGGAAGCTGCCGAACCCTGAGCAAAATTACAAACTTTCGTTTCAAATTTTTACTGCTTTCGCAAAGGACATAACCAGCGACATTTTTCCCCTAAAGCTTCCTTAATTCTCTCTGAAGCTATTGACTTTACCCTCCTTTCCTATATAATATAAAGTTGCGGTCTTGTGTAGAAACATCCGGGGCGGATCCATCTCCGGAATGAAACCATTTTACACAACGCCAATGTGAAGCAAAAGGGATATGGGGAGATTATAGATGGCAGCAAAAAAACGCAAGCGAAAAAAGAGGAAGGATTCTCTTGTCCTGAATCTTCTTATTATAGTAGTATTGGTATTGGTTGTATTTGAGGGGCGGCTGATTGTGACTCTGTTCACCCACCGTTCCGCCGAAACCAGCACCGCCGTCTCCGACGGCGCTGTTTCCTCACAGGAGGATGAGACGGTTTCTGAAGATCCTTCTTCCCCCTCCTCTGATTCTTCCGCCGGTTCTTCAGGCGGTTCTTCCCCTGTCACTGCCCTGGCTGGTCTTCCTGTTACTGCAGGAGCGCCCCAGGGAAATGCATCGGAGACCGATCCTCCGGCTCAGACAGAGGATACCGTTTCGGATCCCGACAGTTCGGCCATCGTCCGGGAGGCCGCAGAACCGGTGGACGATTCTTATTTTTCTGACGCGGTATTCATTGGGGATTCCAGGATGGAAGGCTTCCGGAATGCTTCCGGGATTACCCAGGGTCAGTTTTTCACCAGCGTGGGGATGAACCTTTCCACCATGGCCAGCGAGCCTATTATTTCTACGGCTGAGGGAAATATTACAGTCCCCGCGGCTGTATCGGGAGGAACTTATCACAAAATTTACGTCATGCTTGGTACCAATGATTTAGGCGAATATGACTGGGAAGATTTCCGGTCCCGCTTTGTATCTGCCATGAACCGTCTGCTGGAAATCCAGCCGGACGCAATCCTTTACGTATGCAGCGTAATCTATGTGGAGGAAGACAAGGTAACGACGCAGAATTACGGCGACTACGTAAACAATGCGAATGTAGATACCGTCAATTCCATCCTTCTGCAGATCTGTGAGGAACAGGGATATTACTACATTGATTTCAACGAGATCTTATCCAACGGATACGGCTCTCTCATCCAGGGCGCCTCTGAGGACGGAATTCACATCTACGGCAAATACTGCGAACAGATGCTGGACTATCTGAAAAACCATTACGTAGTTTCTGACGCATCCGCCAGCCGTGAGGAAGCGTCAGAGACAGAGGCTGAGTCCGAAGCAGAGACGGAATCCGAAACAGAGCAGACTGCATAGTCTGCGCCAGAAAAAATATTATACCCAAGGAATTTTGAAAGGAGACAGACATGAAAAAGAAATTTATGTATCTGGCCTGCGCAGCAGCCGCTGCTATGATGCTCACCGCCTGCGGAGGAGGCGGCAAGGATGTGGAAATCGATATGGAAGCTTTGGCCTCCGATCTTCTGGAGACAGTTACCTCGGACAGCTTAAGTCAGACATCCTCCGATATGCTTTCCTCCATTTATTTTTACGATGGAGACAAGGTGGATGAAGCGGTGGCCTACACCAGTTCCGGAGCTACCTCCTGTGAGATCGCGGTTGTAAAGTCCAAGGATGCCTCCGATACTTCCGAGATTGAGAAAAATTTTCAGACAAGGGTAGACAACCAGGCGGAGCTCTATGCTTCCTATAACGCTCCGGAAGCGGAGCGGCTGGAGAACGACGCGATCATTGAAAGCGCTGGCGCCTACACGGTATTGTGTGTCTGCGATGATCCGGACGCCGCCGAAGAAGTTCTGGAGGAATACGGATTCTAAACTTCTAAATATTTTAAAGAACTCTGAGTAATCAAAAAAGAACTGCGTCGGAAGCAGTTCTTTTTTGATTCAGAAACAGCAGCAGCTGAGGCAGATGCTGCCGCCTCCAAAAGATTGAGGATAACTTTCTTGCAAGATTTTTCCTGTTTTGAGCTTCAGCCCTTTACCGCGCCGGAAGTCATACCTTCCACCAGGTAACGGTTAAAGATCAGGTAGATAATCAGAATCGGGATAATACCGAACATGGAACCGGCAATCAGAAGATTGTAGTTGTTTCCATAGGGCGTCAACAGGGTGTTCAAACCGATCTGAAGAGTAAACTTACTTGTATCACGGAACACCAGCATCGGCCACAGCATGTTGTTCCAGGAACCCATCGCGCAGAGGATTGCCATGGAAGCGAATGCCGGCTTGGTAATCGGCATCATAATCTTAATTGAAATCCCATACTCTGTACATCCATCCACCCGGGCCGCGTCCAGCAGTTCCTTCGGCAGGCTGGTCATATACTGCTTAAAGAAGAAGATCGTGGACGCCGCGCACAGTCCCGGCAAAAACACGCCCGCATTTGAGTTGCTCAGGCCAATTTTATTGATTTCCTGATAAAGCGGAAGCATCAGGATCTCAAAGGGCACTGACATGGTAGCAATTACCATGAAGAACAGGAAGCCCTGCAGCTTAAATTTATACATGCTCAGTCCGTACGCGATAAAATAGCAAACAAGCAGCGTCAGCACAACGGTCGTTAGAGTCAGTACAAGGCTGTTCTTATACCACATAAAGTAATTCCGCGAGTTTACCACAACATCATCCGCAAAAGCAGACGGATTAAACATAGCGAACAGCTCCTGGTAGTTCTGGAGACTCACCGGTGAGGTCAGATCCAGGGACATACCAGTGGTGATTACCTTCTGGCCATCCCGGAAGGAACCTAAGAGACCGCAAACCAGAGGAAACGCGATCAGCGCTGAAAGAAGCGCAAACAGCGCTGTGGCAAAGAAGGTACCCACCTTGTGGTTGGCAGCCATAGTTTTCTGTTTTGGAGTATTATTTGCCATTTCCTTAATCCTCCTTCTTCTTTCCTATACGGAAGGTGCCGGTAGCCAGGAGCTGGGCGAAATTGATGATCAAGGCAATCACCATCAGCACCACGCCTACGGCGCAGGCATATCCCATCTCGTTTCTCTCGATACCTCTCTTATACAAGTAGCCTACGATGGTCAGACCGATGTTCTTTGGAGAATTATTGCCAGCCCACAGCATGAAGCTTTCCAGGAACATGGAAAGTCCGGCGAACACGGAGATCGTGATTACATATACAGTGGTAGGCTTCAGCAACGGAAGGGTGATATAGCGGAACTTCTGCCATGCGTTGGCTCCGTCAATATCTCCGGACTCATAGAGGGAATTGTCAATGGACTTTAATCCTGACACATAGTAGAGGACATTTACTCCGGTCCATCTCCACATACACAGAAGCAACAGCGCCACCCATGCAGATACCCGGTTTCTCAGCCAGGGATAGCTGGCTTGTCCGAACATATGAAGAATCACGTTCATCTGTCCGTTCTCACCTTCCGAGAACATCAGGCGGAACAGAAGACCTGAGATTACTACGGAGGTCAGGGCCGGGATGTACATAATGACCTTCCACACGCCCCTGGCCTTCGTAAGACGGCTCTCCATGAGGACAGCCAGAACCATGGGAATCGGCACCATCAAAAGCAATGTCAGTGCCATGTAAGCCACGCTGTTGGTTACTGCCGTAGCAAATACGGAGTCTCTGGCCAGCTTCTGGTAATTCGCTGTGCCCACCCATGAGGTTACTCCAAAATTCACTTCCTGAAAACTCATGACGATACCGGACACCAGGGGATACAGCCAGAAAATCAGCAGACTCAGTACAAAAGGCAGTACAAACACATAGGGCGCAATCTTCTGGGAATACAGGATTTTTTTCAGTTTCATCTCTGTATTTCCTCCTTTCTCTTCTTTACAATGCAGCCGAAAGTAGAAAAGGAGGCCCGGGAATGCACTTCCCAAGCCTCCCCTCCTATTTATTTTCGACTGTTTGGTTATTCAGCTTGCCTTTCGGCCGATTACATCATCAGTTCGGAATCAATGTAATCCTGAGCTTCCTGAAGGGCAGTCTCAACGTCCATGCCGTCTACAAGGATCTGATTCAGAGTCACATTATTCAGCTGCTCATTCATAACCGGTGAATTCGCGGTAGTATAAACTGTGCCGATCGCGTCGTCCGCGGCCATCTGATTCAAAAGCTCATACGGTTTTACACGGAAGAACGTATTATATACATTGTCTTCGCTGTATGCGAATTCTTCATCTGACCAGAGAGCCGTATTGCAAACATCAAATCCAAGGTCGTTCCAGATATGAGCCTCGCCTTCCGGTGAGCACTTCGCCCATGCCAGCCACTCGGCTGCCAGCTCCGGATCCTCGCACTCGTTGGTAACAACCGTACCGGTTCCGCCGATACCTACCGAATACTTCTGTCCTTCCTCCCATACGGGGCAGATGGTAATATCCCACTTGCCTTCTTCATCCGGCATGTAGTCTACGAAACGGCTCATGTACCACATAGCTTTCGGGAAGGAAGCGATCTTGCCGTCCATGATGGTGGCGCGGCATCCGTCCGTGTCGGTATGTCCGTCTGTGGAAAGCATCGCAATGCCATTGTTCAGCCACTCCTGCTGCATGGTAAGCATATTCTTAATGGAATCCAACATCAGATTCGGTGTTCCTTCCGGGCCGCCGGTGTAATCTTCGCCCATCTCAGCCATAGACAGCCACAGCCAGTCGGTTCCGCCGGTATCTACGGAGGTCAGATACACTTCGCCGTTGGAAGCTTCCTTCAGCTGCTCTCCCAGAGCGGTATAGTCGTCCCAGGTCTTTACAGACTTGTAATCCAGTCCGTACTCTTCGAAGATCTCCGCGTTCCAGTACATTACCGTAGCGCCTACGTGAGTGGGAACACCGATTCTGGTTCCATCGGCTCTGGAATAGATATCCAGTCTGGACTGCACCAGGTCTTCCTCATAAGGAGCCAGGGCCTCGGTCAGATCATACAGGGGGCTGTTCTCGCCTGCGAAGTTGGGGAACTGTCCGATCTCAATATCACAGATATCAGGAGCGCCCTCGCCTGTCTGCAGAGCCATCATCAGCTTGTTGTGCATATCCTGGAAGGGATATGTACTGAAGGTGATCTGAACCTGACGATCCGGATTCTGCGCGTTCCACTCCTCCACCATGTTGGCATAGAAGGTATTGTGCAGGTCTACGAAGGACCAGAGCTCAAAATGGGTACCGTCATCGGGACCTACCGTCGTAACGTCTGTAGGCTCTCCTGACTCCGCCTCCTCTTCAGCAAAAGCAACTGTTCCCATGGAGAGAACCATTGATCCTGCCAGCAACATTGCTAACCATTTCTTCATGTTTTTTCCTCCTTTTTTTATTCTTCCCGGTAGCACAAAAAAATTCTGCGCTCTCTCTTCACGCACCCTTGTTTTCGTCATATTGCACA
>DVGK01000045.1 GCA_018712785.1 Candidatus Choladousia intestinavium
AAAACAAAGAATCTGATGTCTGATGTTAAGGCCTGAGATGAATCTGCCCGAACGCAGTGAGTTTTCATCTCAGGCCTTGCTTTTAATCAGATTTCAGATTCTTTATTTTTCTCAGATTCCGGAGTGGAACAAGAATCCCACATCGCGTATCTCCGTTCCATTCTATCCAGGAAATTCTGAATATTTTCCGGCATTTCTTAATTCAAGTTCACTTCGGCAGATCCAGATTTTTAAAGGCCTCCGCAAATGCATTATTGATTGGCTTTTCTGCTTCTTTGGCCTGTTTTCTCATATATGCGGCCACATCCCGTTTATTTCCCCCTTTTCCTTCCTTCTTTTTCCGCTCCTGGAAGGCGGAGAGCTTTTCTTTATGTCCGCAGGAGCATACGAAACGCTGGGCATCGCCTTTTCCTACAAGCTCCATTTTCTTATGGCATACCGGGCAGCGGGCGTTGGTGCGGCGGGAGAGGGTTTCCCGATAGCCGCATTCCCGGTCCTGACATACAAGCAGCCTGCCGTGCTTCCCGTTTACTTCCAGCATCAGTTTACCGCACTGAGGGCATTTGTGCCGGGTCAGATTATCATGGCGGAAGGTGCCGTCCGCGTCTTTGATCTGCTGGATCAGCCGCCTGGTGTAATCCTGGATTTCCCCCATGAACTTACGGTCTGAGTCTTTCCCCCGGGAGATGGCCTGCAGCCGCAGTTCCCACTGGGCTGTCAGTTCCGGACTTTTCAGATCCGGAGGAACCAGGGAAAGGAGCTGTTTCCCTTTGGAGGTGATGTGGATCTCATTTCCCTTCTTTTCCATCAGAAAGCTGTTGAACAGCTTTTCAATGATATCCGCCCGGGTGGCTACTGTTCCGAGGCCGCCGGTTTCTCCCAGCGTGCGGACGATGGTCTTATTTTTATTTTTCAGATATTTTACCGGGTTCTCCATTGCGGCCACAAGTGTGCCCTCTGTAAAATATGCCGGCGGTTTGGTGGACCCTTTTGTGATGGCCAGCGCAGTGACAGGGAGAATGGATCCGGGGCGCAGGGAGGAGACGTCCTGATCCAGCGTCTGTGTACTGCCGGAAAGACCAAAGGAATCTCTGCCCTCCTGTCCGGAGAAATCATCCTCATCCTCGTCCATATCCTGCCAGTCAGAGTCATATACCTGACGCCATCCGGCTTTCCGGATGATGCTGCCTTTTGCGGTAAACCGCTCCTGTCCGATGGTGCCGGCAACGGAGATTTCTTCTGTCTCGCAGGCAGGAGAGAGAACGGCCAGAAACCGGCGCACGACCATATCATATATTTTGCGCTCATCACTGGAGAGCGTTTCCAGCCGCACATATTCCTCGGTGGGAATAATGGCGTGGTGGTCGGATACTTTTGCATTGTTTACAAAAGATCCGGAGGGCCGGATCTCCTGACGGGCAAGGAGAGCGGCGGTTTTCCGCCAGGGACCGGCAGCGCATGCTTCCAGGCGTTCCTTTAACGTGCCGACAATATCGGTGGTCAGATAGCGGGAATCCGTTCTGGGGTAGGTAAGAATCTTGTGAGTCTCATACAGACGCTGCATAATATTAAGTGTTTCCTTTGCCGAGTAGCCGTATCTCTGGTTGGCTTCCTTCTGAAGCGCGGTGAGATCATAGAGAGCCGGCGCCTGGCTTTTCTTTGTCTTTTTTGCGATATCTGTGACTTTCAGTTCTTTCCGGGCATTCCGGTAAATGGCATCGATCCGTGTTTTATCAAAAGTCCGGGACGATTTTGAAGCGCTGTCAGTCCAGATAAAAGAAATCCCTCCTGCTGCTGCCTTCAGGCCATAATAAGGGGTGGGGACAAAACTGTGTATTTCCTCCTCCCTGGCTGCAATCATGGCAAGGGTGGGCGTCTGAACACGCCCGCAGGACAACTGGGCGTTATATTTGCAGGTCAGCGCCCGGGTGGCGTTGATGCCGACAACCCAGTCGGCCTGAGCCCGCGCAACTGCGGCGTGGTACAGATTTTCATAGTCTTTCCCGGGTCTCAGATGAGCGAAACCTTCCCGGATCGCCTTGTCAGTGACAGAGGAAATCCACAGACGTCTGACGGGTTTATGACTTCCGGCCTTTTCCAGAATCCAGCGGGCTACCAGTTCACCCTCCCGGCCGGCGTCTGTAGCGATTATCACGTCTGACACATCTTTGCGGAAAAGCAGATCTCTGACGGCATGATATTGCTTCGCTGTCTGGCGGATGACAATCAGCTTCCAGTTTTTGGGCAGCATGGGAAGTGTGTCCATGCTCCATGTTTTATACTGTTCGCCGTACTGCTCCGGGTCGGCAAGCGTTACCAGATGCCCCAGAGCCCAGGTGACAATGTAGTCCTTTCCCTCCATGCAGCCGGCGGATTTCTGACCGCAGTGAAGCACGCGTGCGATATCCCGCGCGACAGAAGGTTTTTCAGCAATTACAAGATGTTTCATAAATAAAAAGCTCCTTTCGTAGAACGATACTTTGTGTAAGGATGGATTTTCAGAATAATTCCGCAGCAGACAGAACGCCTGCTGCGGAAACATTCAGATGCTGTGGAATCCTTTCCCGATAATTTCACTTGTATTTGAGATCAGGATAAAGGCTTCCGGATCCTGGACTTTAATGAAATTTCTCAGCTTTACGGCCTGTACCCGGTTCAGCGCGGTCAGGATCAGATACTTGTCTTTCCCGGAATAGGCGCCTTTCGCAAGACAGACGCTGGCGCTTCTCCCCAGAGTGTGAACAATAAAATCACAGATCGGCTCCGGGTTGTCGCATACCACGTTAAAATATTTTGAAAGATTGAAACTCTCGATGAAGTTGTCAATCATAAAGGAACGGATTGCAAGTCCCAGGAATGAGTAAAGTCCGGTCTCGATATCAAATACGAAGAAACTGGCGGTTGTAATGACTGCGTCTGAAATCATCAGCGCCCGTCCGATATCAAAGCTGGAATATTTTTTCAGGATCATGGCAATAATATCTGTTCCTCCGCTGGAAGAGCCGATATTAAAGAGCACCGCGCTTCCCAGCGCCGGGAGGGCAATCGCGAAACAAAGCTCCAGCATGGGCTGGGTGGTCAGCGGCTCCGACATAGGCCACAGACGCTCCATAACAGAGAGGGCAACGGAGAGAAGGATGCTGCAGTAGGCAGTTCTGGCGGCAAATTCCTTTCCGAGAATAATCAGCCCGGCGATAAGAAGAAGCATACTGGCGATCAGGTTGAAATCTCCCGCCGACATCAGCCCTGTTCTGGCTACAAGCACGGCAAGACCTGTAATTCCGCCAAAGGTAAAATTATTGGTAAATTTGAAGAAATACGTTCCGAATGCCATAAGAAGAGTGCTGGCAGTCAGAAGAAAAAAATGTTTCAGATTCCATTTCATCTTTTGTACCTCCCCCGCTTTAAAATCCTAATCGAATTGTAATCTCTGGAATATAAAAAGTCAACGCATTAAGC
>DVGK01000004.1 GCA_018712785.1 Candidatus Choladousia intestinavium
ATACAGTTATCGCTTCACAGATATAAGAACAGGAAAACGTCGCACAATCTATGCACAGGATTTACCAGAGCTTAGAGAGAAAGAAAAAAAGATTGCAAAGGATATGGACGACAACATTCTGACAGACAGTGCAATCAAGAAAATGACGTTAAACACCTTGTTCGAGCGATACATGGCGACCCGTGAACTGAAAGAGCCTACACGAGTGAATTACATTCGTGTATGGAATAATCGGGTGAAAGATGAAATCGGCAACATTAAAGTTGTCCAGATGTTACCCTCTCACATTAAAGCCTACTATTCAAAATTGTCCAAAGCTGGATATGCTCATTCTACTATCAAGTATATTAACAACATGATTTTTCCTGCGTTGGAAATGGCGGTTGATGATGATATTATCCGTAAAAATCCAGCAAAAGGTTCTATCAGTGATTATGGCAGACCAGCAGAGGAACGTGTGGCGTTGACAATCTCACAACAGGAAAAGCTCATTGATTTTGTGAAGCAGAGTAATGTCTACAATACTTATTATCCTATGCTTACGATTATGATAGGTACAGGGTTAAGGTGTGGAGAGCTGATCGGTCTTACATGGAAAGACGTGGACACGAGAGAACGACGCTTGAATGTAGACCACCAGCTTATTTACAAGAATTACGGAGACGGCTGTCGCTTCCATATTTCTACTCCAAAGACGGACTCTGGTATTCGTGTGATACCTATGACGCAGGAAGTACAGAAAGCATTTGAAGAACAGAGGAAAATCAACTTCATGCTGGCGAAAGATAAGTCTTTTGAGGTGGACGGATATTCTGGTTTTGTTTTCACTGCTAAATCCGGCAGACCGCTTATGCCTTATGGTGTAAACAGTGTATTGTATAACATTGTAGACGCTTATAATAAAGCGGAAGTCCAAAAGGCAAAGAAAGAACATAGGAAAGCAGAATTGCTTCCAAAGGTTTCCGCTCATGTTATGCGACACACAGCCTGTACGAGAATGGCAGAGTGCCGTATGGACATTAAGGTATTGCAGTACATTATGGGACACGCCCATTTTGATGTGACTATGGAAGTGTATAACCACTTGGGCGACAGGGCAAGGATTGAAAACGAGATAGCAAAGCTGGATAGTATGGCAGTGAACTTCTGACACCAGAAAAGAAAAAATTGGTGTCAAATTGGTGTCAAACCTAAGAAAAATGACAATTTCAAGAGTGGAAAATGCTTGCAAACCATTGATTTTACTGGGTTTGCAAAAAAATATAAAAATTATTAGCACTCACCTATTGACAGTGCTAACAAAAAGTGTTATAGTCCAGGTATAACAGGACGAAAAAGAGATCCGGATGAATTTTACAGGATCTCTTAAAGGAATGTTAGGAAGCGGATAGGAAAAATCCGCTTTTACTCTGGGAGTGTTGAGAGGAGGTTTGATTATGAATATCAGCAAATTTACTCAAAAGTCTATACAGGCAGTGAATGATCTTGATAAAGTGGCGTATCAGTTTGGCAATCAGGAAGTGGAGCAGGAACATCTGGTATATGCTCTGATCCATCAGGAGGACAGTCTGATTGAGAAGCTGATCGAGAAGATGGAAATACAGAAGGAATATTTTGAAAACCGGCTGGAGCAGGCGTTAAATGCCAGGGTGAAGGTGTCCGGGGGGAACATTTACATCGGGCAGTATCTGAATAAGGCTCTGGTGAGCGCTGAGGATGTGGCGAAGCAGATGGGAGACGAGTATGTGTCCGTAGAGCACCTGTTTCTGTCTCTTCTGAACAATCCAAGCCCTTCTATGAAGCAGTTCTGGAAGGAATTCGGAATTACAAAGGAGAGATTTCTCCAGGCCCTCTCCACCGTGAGGGGCAATCAGAGAGTGACTACGGATAATCCGGAGGCCACTTATGATACACTTAATAAGTACGGGCAGGATCTGGTGGAAAAGGCCAGAGACCAGAAGCTGGATCCGGTGATCGGCCGGGACAGTGAGATCCGGAATGTGATCCGGATTCTTTCCCGTAAGACAAAGAATAATCCGGTGCTGATCGGCGAACCCGGCGTGGGCAAGACAGCAGTTGTGGAAGGACTGGCCCAGAGGATTGTCCGGGGAGACGTGCCGGAAGGACTGAAGAATAAAAAGATATTCTCACTGGACATGGGCGCTCTGGTGGCAGGAGCCAAGTACAGAGGGGAATTTGAGGAACGTCTGAAGGCAGTTCTTGAGGAAGTGCGGAAGAGCGACGGTGAGATTATTCTTTTTATAGATGAGCTTCACCTGATTGTAGGCGCTGGAAAAACGGACGGAGCTATGGATGCAGGCAACATGCTGAAGCCTATGCTGGCAAGGGGCGAGCTGCACTGTATCGGCGCCACCACCCTGGATGAGTACCGGAAATATATTGAGAAGGACGCGGCCCTGGAGCGGCGTTTTCAGCCGGTGCTGGTGGATGAGCCCACGGTGGAAGATACGATTTCTATTCTCAGGGGTCTGAAGGACCGTTACGAAGTCTTCCACGGCGTAAAGATTACAGACAGCGCCCTGGTGGCGGCGGCAACCCTGTCTCACAGGTATATTTCTGACCGGTTTCTGCCGGATAAGGCCATTGACCTGGTGGATGAGGCCTGCGCCCTGATTAAGACCGAGCTGGATTCTCTTCCCACCGAGCTGGATGAGCTGCAGAGGAAAATTATGCAGCTGGAGATTGAAGAAGCGGCTTTAAAGAAAGAGACGGACAAACCCAGCAAAGAGCGTTTGGAGAATCTTCAGAGAGAGCTGGCAGAGCTGCGGGATGATTTTAACTCCAGAAAGGCCCAGTGGGATAATGAGAAGAAGTCTGTAGAAAAACTTTCTGCCCTGAGAGAGCAGATTGAAGATATGAACAAGCAGATTGAGCTTGCGAAACGGAATTATGATCTGAACAAGGCGGCAGAGCTTCAGTACGGCGAGCTTCCGAAGCTCCAGAAGCAGCTGGAGATCGAAGAGGAGCAGGTGAAGAAACGGGATATGAGCCTGGTTCATGAGAGCGTTACGGAGGATGAGATCGCAAGGATCATCTCCCGCTGGACGGGAATTCCTGTGACAAAGCTGACCCAGGGAGAACGGGCCAAGATCCTGGCGCTGGATGAGCAGCTTCACAAGAGAGTCATCGGGCAGGACGACGGCGTGACGAAGGTAACGGAAGCCATCCTACGGTCCAAGGCCGGGATCAAAGATCCTACCAAGCCCATCGGCTCTTTCCTGTTTCTGGGGCCCACCGGCGTAGGTAAGACAGAGCTTGCTAAGGCGCTGGCGGAAAATCTGTTTGACGACGAGCAGAATATGGTCCGGATTGATATGAGTGAGTACATGGAGAAGCATTCCGTCTCCAGACTGATCGGAGCGCCTCCCGGATATGTGGGCTACGAGGAGGGAGGACAGCTGACAGAAGCGGTCAGAAGGAAGCCATACTCCGTAGTGCTTTTTGATGAGGTAGAAAAAGCCCATCCTGATGTATTCAATGTTCTCCTTCAGGTGCTGGACGACGGGCGTATTACGGATTCTCAGGGGCGGACGGTAGACTTTAAGAATACGATCCTGATTATGACCTCAAATATCGGCTCCGCCTATCTGCTGGATGGCATAGAGCCGGACGGCACCATTCGTCAGGACTGCCAGGATAAGGTAATGGAGCAGCTCCGGGCAAGCTTCCGCCCAGAGTTTCTGAACCGTCTTGATGAGATTATTCTGTTTAAGCCGTTGACAAAAGAGAATATTGGGGCTATTGTAGACCTGATGGTGAAAGACCTGAACCGCAGACTGGCTTCTCAGGAGATTACCCTGGAGCTTACAAACGCAGCCAAGGACTATGTGGTGGAGGGAGGATATGATCCTGTATACGGAGCCCGTCCTCTGAAGAGATTCCTCCAGAAGAACGTGGAGACCCTGGCGGCGCGGCTGATTCTTTCCGGCCAGGTAGGAATGTACGATACCATTGTGCTGGATGCCAGGGACGGAAAGCTGGAAGCCAGCGTCCGGAAGACGCCGGCAGAGGGGTAATCGGGCGATCCGCGAAAAAGGGCGGGGCAGAAGTTCCCGTAAGGTCAAATCCAGAGCTTTACAGAACCAAAAAGGAGGAAAGCCATGCCTTTACCAGAAGATCCGATCATGCTGCTCAGCTATGTAAATACGCAGCTGAGAGATTTCTATCCCACGCTGGATGATTTCTGCAGCGCGGCAGATGTTTCCAGAGACAAGATAGAGAAGAAGCTGATGAATGTAGGATATGTATATAACGCGAAACGGAATGCCTTTGTCTGAAGGGCATTCCGGGACAGAAGAAGGAATCCGGGGAGGGTTCCTTTTTTTGCGGGCAGCGAGCCAAACGGATCTGCCTGTGTATCCATTTGGCTTGTGCCAAACGAAGACTCCCGCTCTTGCGTTTGTTCGCTGCTGCAGCCCGGTGTGAACGGCAACTTTTACAGGCCGTCGGTCTTGCGTACAGAAAGCTGGATGTGTTATACTACAGTTTTGCAAACAGCAGGGTATTTCACTGCGGCGCGCCGGAGGCGGCCGGTTTTGCCGCAGCCATCGTCTGGAGGAAAGAATATGTGGATCGCAGACAAATATATTGATTATGTGAAAGAAAAGACAATCGAAAATCCGGAAGAGAGCTGGGGAAGGATTCTTCTGGGATTTAAGGCAAACAAGCTTCGTACCAAGCTGATTCCCAAAAAGGGGATGTCCAAAGGATATCAGAAGCTGGAGGCTATGATGATGTCTTTTGTGGCGGATTCTCTGGGAAAGCCGGAGAGCTATGTGTGGGGGAATATTTTTTCTCCTTGCGAGATCATTCAGTGCTTCGGGCTTGGCACTCTGTCCATCGAGTGTCTGGCCTGCTATCTTAGCGGCTACCACCTGGAAGATTATTTTATCGACTATGCGCAGAATACGGGGATTGCCCCCACCCTCTGCTCTTATCACAAAACCTTTGTGGGAGCTATTGACAGCGGAGCGGTTCCTGTGCCAAGGTACGCGGTCACTACCTCCCTCTCCTGCGACGGGAATCTGAATACCTTCCGGTATCTGGAGAAGAAAAAGGGAGTTCCATTTACCTTCCTGGATGTTCCATATGGAGATGACGAAGCCTCTGTGGACTATCTGGCAGAGCAGCTGCGGCAGTTTGCAGACCGGCTGGAGGAACAGTTCGGCATTCGGTTTCAGGAGGAGAAGCTGCGGGAATCTCTGAGAATTGAGAATGAGACGAGAAGAGCCCTGATGGAGTTTTTCCAGCTTCAGAAGGAGCGCTATTATCCGGGAGAGCTGATCAGTCACCTGTACCTGATGATGGGGATGCATCTGCTGGTAGGCACCAGGGAATTTTTGGATCTGATCCATTTTATGATTGAGGATATTAAGACGTATCCCAGGTTTGAGGGGAAAAAGATCCTGTGGGTTCATCTTCTTCCCTTCTATCAGGAAAGCCTGCAGCAGTATTTTAATACGAACGAGAAGTATCAGATTATTGCCAGCGACATTATTATTGATTCTATGGAAGAGCTGGACGAAACGAGGCCCTTCCACGCTTTGTCAAAGAAGATTATACGGAATATGTACAACGGTTCCTATTCCCACAAGGCGGATATGGTGGAGCGCCTGGCAAGGACGCTGCAGCCGGATGCGGTGATTCAGTTCTGCCACTGGGGATGCAAGCAGTCCTCCGGCGGCAGTGTTCTCTTAAAAGAAAGGATGCAGGAGCTGGGAGTTCCCATACTGATTCTGGACGGGGACGGAATTGACAAACGGAACAGCCACGACGGACAGATCAAGACCCGTCTGGAAGCGTTTCTGGAAATGCTGGATAGTTCTGAAGAGTCAGAGGCGTCCGGCGGCAGCGAGTTTGAAGAAAAGGAACAGAAAAAGGTATGTTAGGATATATATGCAAGTACGCACCGGTAGAAGTATTTGAATCCATGGGAGTGGAGATGAAGCGCATCGAGCCGGATGTGACGAATTTTAATCAGGCGGAGGTAAAGATGCATCCCAATATCTGCAGCTTTGCCAAAGGCGTGCTGGAGGACATGATGGAGTCGGATTACGAAGGGATTATTCTCACCACCTGCTGCGACAGCATCCGCCGGCTTTATGACGTCCTCCGGGAGGAATTTCCGGAAAAATTTATTTACATGCTGGATACGCCCAGGATTACAAAGGAGGCGGGAATTACCCTCTATGAGCAGAGAATACGGGCTATGATTCAGGCGTATGAAGCCTTTTCCCATAAGGAATTCGACGAAAAGGCGTTTCTGGAATTTATCAGGGGCAAGAAGGAAAAGCGGTCTGCAGGGCCCGGGAAGCATGCTTTAAATATCGGCATTCTTGGCGCCAGGGCCAACACAAGTATTCAGGAGATTCTGGAGAAGCAGGGAGTCCATGTGGCCTTTGACCTGACCTGTACGGGGCTTGGCAGAAAGATCCTGGTGGAGGAAGATCAGGTTCTTACGGGATATACAAGAGGGCTTCTGAGCCAGTTCCCCTGTATGAGGATGGAGCAGGCCTCCAACCGGGACGAGATGATTAAGCGGTACGCGGACAGTGTGGACGGCATTATCTACCACACGGTGCAGTTCTGCGACAATTACGCCTATGAGTACGCCTGGCTGAAGGGATGGCTCAGGCGGCCTCTGCTTCTGCTGGAGACAGACTATACAAGGCAGAGCTACGGGCAGATACTTACAAGAATTCAGGCCTTTCTGGAATCCCTGGGTCTTCACGAGGCAAAGCCGAAAAAACAAAGGGAAGGAGATAAACCAATGTATGTACTGGGAATAGACAGCGGTTCTACATCCACCAACGCGGTGATTATGGATCAGGACAGAAAGATACGGGCTTTCTCCGTAGTGCGCACCGGGGCCAAGTCCGGCGTCAGCGCGGAGAAGGCGTTAAGCGAGGTGCTTAAGAAGGCGGAGCTGAGCCGGGAGGATCTTTCCTGGATCGTATCCACAGGCTACGGCCGCGTCAGCATTCCCTTCGCGGATGAGAATGTCACGGAGATCAGCTGTCACGGAAAAGGCGCCCATTATTTTAACCCTGCCATCCGGACCATTCTGGATATCGGGGGGCAGGACAGCAAGGCCATTAAGCTCAGCGAAAGCGGCGAGGTTAAGGACTTTGTAATGAATGATAAATGCGCCGCCGGGACCGGCCGGTTCCTGGAAATGATCGCCAGAACTCTGGAGGTAAGCCTGGACGAACTGGGAGCCATTGCCCTGACGTCAAAGGAAAAGATAGAGATTACCAGCATGTGCTCCGTCTTCGCGGAGTCTGAGGTGATCTCCCTGATCGCGAACAATAAAGAAAAGACGGATATTGCCGATGGTGTCTGCCACGCCATTGCCAACAAGGCCTTCGGACTTCTGCGCCGGGTAGGCATGGAGCCGGAATTCATGATGACCGGAGGCGTGGCCAAGAATCCCGGCGTGGTGCATGCGGTGGAAGAAAAAATCGGGGCAAAGCTTTATATCTGCCCGGAGCCGGAGATCGTGGGAGCTGCCGGGGCGGCTCTCTACGCGCTGGAAAAGCTGGAGGCATAAGCGCCTGCCGCTGTGAAGAAAGTACACTGCGGCAATTTATCTCATAAAAGGAAGTGATCCGCGGCAATTCTTCTCTTGACAAATGAGGGGGAAATATTTATACTGTAACAAAACGTTGAAAAGAACAAGTAGGAGCCGGCGGAAGGGACAGAAAGCAACCGGGTGATGAGAGGGGCGCATGGAAACCGGCTTTGAATACCTCTTGGAGTTCCGCACTGAACAGGGACATCCCTAAGTAGGCTGCGGCGGGAAGGCATCCGTTACAGTGCCGGGGTATGCAGGTACTCCGTGAGGCAGGCAATGTGAGTTGTCTGTGAAATAAGGTGGTAACACGGGATTATTCTCTCGTCCTTATGAAAGTAAGGGCGGGAGTTTTTGTTTTATAAAAGCGAAACAGCGGGCAGAAAAAGGCTCCTGTCCTTGAATGATGTTTATGATAAGAAAGGAGAAAAAAGAAATGCAGATTTACGAGGAACTGGTGGCCCGGGGGCTGATCGCCCAGGTGACAGACGAAAAAGAGATCCGGGAGCTGATTAACAATGGGAAAGCGACCTTTTATATCGGGTTTGACCCTACTGCGGACAGCCTTCATGTGGGACATTTTATGGCCCTTTGCCTGATGAAGCGGCTGCAGATGGCGGGAAATAAGCCCATCGCCCTTTTAGGCGGCGGCACCGGCATGATCGGGGATCCCTCCGGCAGAACGGACATGCGGCAGATGATGACCGTGGAGACCATCCAGCACAACTGCGACTGCTTTAAGAAACAGATGAGCCGCTTTATTGATTTCTCGGAAGGGAAAGCCTTGATGGTAAATAACGCGGAATGGCTTATGGACCTGAATTATATTGAGCTGCTGCGGGAAGTGGGCCCCCACTTTTCCGTAAACCGAATGCTGACAGCGGAGTGCTATAAGCAGAGAATGGACCGTGGATTAAGCTTCCTGGAGTTCAACTACATGATTATGCAGAGCTACGACTTCTACAGATTGTTCCAGGATTACGGCTGCAACATGCAGTTTGGCGGAGACGACCAGTGGAGCAATATGCTGGGAGGTACAGAGCTGATTCGCCGGAAGCTGGGAAAAGACGCGTATGCCATGACCATTACCCTGCTTCTGAATTCAGAGGGAAAGAAGATGGGCAAGACCCAGAGCGGCGCCGTATGGCTGGATCCGGACAAGACATCTCCCTTTGATTTTTACCAGTACTGGAGAAATGTGGCGGACGCGGATGTACTGAAATGTCTGAGGATGCTTACCTTCCTGCCCCTGGAGCAGATTGACGAGATGGATCACTGGGAGGGAAGCCAGCTGAATACGGCCAAGGAGATTCTGGCTTATGAGCTGACCAGCCTGGTACACGGGGAAGATGAGGCGAATAAGGCGCAGAAGGCGGCCAGGGAGCTGTTTACAGGAGGCAGCGCCGCCAATATGCCGGAGACAAAGATTACGGAGGAGGATCTGGACGGAGACTCTATTGACCTGATCGCGCTTCTCCAGAAATCCGGTCTCGTACCCTCCCGCTCCGAGGGACGCCGGGCCATTGAGCAGGGCGGCGTATCTGTGGACGGCGAGAAGGTGACAGACCTGAAGGCTGTTATTACAAAGGATCAGCTTGCCGGGGACGGAGTCGTGCTTAAGAGGGGAAAGAAAAATTTCCGCAGAGTGTTCATGTGAATGTAAGAGGATTTACAGGCAGCGGCGCACGATTAGCGCCGGCGCTGAGCTTTGTCAGGCCCTTTGAATTCGAAAAGAGATTCAAAGGGCCTGTTTTACAATTAAGAGCTATTCAAAGTAAACGCTGCTGTCCGCGTTTAAAAATGAAAATTTCAACTGACTCTGACAAGGACGGATTTTTCCTGCATATCTTATAGGAAGAAGCATAGGGGGAGCCTTTGCTGTATGAGAATAAAATATTTCCGGGAAATGGGAATCATGGTCCTGATTGTCCTGTCTGTATGCGCGGGAGCCCTGCTGGCCCAGGAAAGACACATCCTGAGAATTCAGGGAAAGGAGGATTCCGGACAGAAGAGAAAAATCGCCCTGACCTTTGACGACGGCCCGCATCCAGTTTACACAGAGCTGCTCTTAGACGGGCTGAAGGAGAGAGGGGTGAAAGCGACCTTTTTTCTGATCGGCAGAAATATTCCGGGCAATGAATCGGTGGTTAAAAGGATGTATGAGGAAGGGCATCTCATCGGCAATCATACGTACGACCATGTAGATCTTACGTCCCTTAACAGAGAGGAAGCCTGCCTTCAGGCAGAGGAGACCAGCCGCCTGGTTCGGGAGATCACGGGAGAGGGGACGGAATTTATCCGGGCGCCTTTCGGAAACTGGAATAAAGAGCTGGAGAGGTGCACCGGGATGCTCCATGTAAAGTGGAGCGTGGATCCTCTGGACTGGACGACGGAAAATGTAAGCTTGATAACAGAGCGGGTTTGTGAGACAATAGAGGACGGAGATATTATTCTTCTCCATGATTGGTATAAGTCCTCTGTGGAAGCGGCGCTGCAGATCGTGGACGCGCTTCTTGCAGAAGGCTATGAGTTTGTGACAGCAGATCAGATGATTTTAGCATAGGAGCAAGGTATGGATCTTTTTGAGTACGCCAGAAGCAAAAATATGGAGCAGGAGGCCCCGCTGGCTTCCCGCATCCGCCCCAGGACCCTGGATGAAGTGGTGGGGCAGCAGCATATCATAGGGAAGGATAAGCTTTTATACAGAGCGATTATGGCGGATAAGCTCAGCTCGCTGATTTTTTACGGTCCTCCGGGTACCGGGAAGACCACACTGGCCAAGGTGATTGCCAATACCACCAGTGCCGCCTTCACGCAGATCAACGCCACGGTGGCTGGGAAGAAGGATATGGAAGAGGTGGTGAAGGAGGCCAAGGACCGCCTTGGCATGTACGGGAAAAAGACGATTCTCTTTGTGGATGAGATTCACCGGTTTAATAAGGGGCAGCAGGATTATCTTCTTCCTTTTGTGGAGGACGGCACGCTGGTGCTGATCGGAGCCACCACGGAGAATCCCTACTTTGAGGTGAACGGGGCGCTTCTGTCCCGGTCCGTGATTTTCGAATTGAAGCCCTTGTCCAAGAAGGATATTAAGACCCTGGTGCTGCGGGCCGTTTACGACCAGGAGAGAGGCATGGGTGCTTATCACCCTGAGATTGACGAGGACGCGGCCGAGTTCCTGGCAGATGTGGCCGGGGGAGATGCCCGGGCAGCCCTGAATGCGGTGGAGCTGGGAGTTCTCACCACGGCGCCCTCAGAGGATGGGCTGATTCATATTACCCTGGATGTGGCTTCTCAGTGCATTCAGAAGAGAGTGGTCCGGTACGATAAGGGCGGGGATAATCATTACGACACCATCTCGGCCTTCATTAAAAGTATGAGAGGCTCAGACCCGGACGCGGCGGTGTACTATCTGGCCCGGATGCTGTACGCCGGCGAGAGCGTAACCTTTATTGCCCGGAGAATCATGATCTGCGCCTCAGAGGATGTGGGGAACGCGGATCCCCAGGCGCTTCAGGTGGCGGTGGCAGCGGCGCAGGCCGTAGAGAGAGTGGGCATGCCGGAGTCCCAGCTGATTCTGGCCCAGGCGGCCCTGTATGTGGCTACGGCGCCAAAGAGCAACTCTGCCACAAACGCCATATACGACGCTATGGAGGCGGTAAAATCCGGTTCTGCCACTGTGCCGCCCTATCTGCAGGACGGCCATTACGGAGGAGCCGGCAAGCTGGGACGGGCCATCGGGTATGAATACGCCCATGATTTTCCCAAGCATTTTTCGAAGCAGAGATATCTCCCCGAGGAGCTGGGGGAGCAGAAGTTCTATATACCCTCCGAAAACGGATATGAGAGGGAGATAAAAAAATACCTGGACTGGCTCCATGAGGATTAGAGGTGAAGGGATGGAAATAAAATGGATCAAACTCGGGGCTTTGGCGGCAGTATTCTGCCTGGTTGTAAAATATTCCGGTGAAATTTTCCGGGCCGGGGGCCTGGTGCTGGGAACGATACGCCCCCTTCTTTTCGGCTGCGTTCTGGCCTATGTACTGAATATTTTTATGAAAAAGCTGGAGAAAATCTATTTCCCGAAAAGGACAGAAATCTGGGTGACCAGGACAAGACGGCCGGTGTGCGTGACGGTGAGCATCGTATCGGTTCTGCTTCTGGCGGTCTTCTTCTTCGGAATGATTATTCCGGCTCTGGGAGAATGCATCCATATTCTCACCCGTGATCTTCCGGGATTCTTCGGCGAGGTGCAGCGGTGGCTGATCCAGGTTCTGCAGGATACGCCGGAGCTCCAGGAATATGTGGAAGGTCTGGAGATCGACTGGGCCCAGCTGACCAGAAAGGCCGGGGAGCTTTTAGGACAGGGGCTGGAAGGACTGTTTAATTCTGCCTTTTCCGCAGCCAATATGGTGATTTCAGGAATAGCCACCCTGGTGATCGCCACGATATTCGCCATCTATCTTTTGTTTCAGAAGGAGAGGCTGAAAGGACAGGTCCGAAAGACTGCGGAAGCGTATCTCCCGGAATATCCCAGAAGAAAGGCCGAGGAATTCCTGGGACTGGCTCATGAGACTTTTACAAGTTTTATCACAGGACAGCTTACAGAGGCCTGCATCATCGGGGTTTTATGTACGGCGGGCATGATGGTTCTCCGCCTGCCCTATGCCCAGATCACCGGGATGACGGTGGGAGTGACCGCCTTGATTCCGGTTATGGGGGCCTACATGGGAGCGGCTTTGGGAGCCTTTATGATTATGACCCAGAGTCCGGTGCAGGCATTGATTTTCCTTGTCTTTCTGGTGATTCTTCAGCAGGTGGAGGGCAATCTGATTTATCCCAGGGTAGTGGGCGGCTCCATCGGCCTTCCGGCTCTCTGGGTGCTGGCTTCCGTGACCCTGGGAGGAGGACTGTTCGGAATTCCGGGAATGCTTCTGGGGGTTCCACTTACGGCCACTCTTTATAAATGGTTCCGCATGGCTGTGAATGAAAAGCTTGCCAGAAAATCCGGACCGTACAGAAGCGACAATCCGGTATAAAAAAGTATTGACAGATCTGGAAGATTTTTGTTACTATAGGAAACACTGAGGGAGTAGTCGGCGCGGACGCGCGGCAAGTCAACATACTGATAAAGCCTTTGCTTTCTGTATCAGGCCCTGCTGCAGACAGAGCGGCCTGGACGTTTCTGGCGGATATCTGGTTTGCCTTAATTGATGAGACTCACAAATATGGCAGAAGCTGTATCTGTGATCTCCGCAAATGTATATGACAGGTACAGCGATGTACCTGTTTTTTTGTGCGGCAGGAGATTCTGACCGGGGTTTCGGACGCATAAAAGGCGCTGCCGGAAAAAGTATGCTTTGAGAAGGAGGAAAAACAAATGAGTTTAACAGAATTATTTATCCTGGCGGTGGGACTGGCTATGGATGCCTTTGCGGTCTCCGTCTGTAAGGGCCTGGCCATGGCCAGGTGTACGGTGAAAAAATCCATGATCTGCGGGGCGTGGTTCGGGGGCTTTCAGGCGCTGATGCCGGCGCTGGGATATCTTTTGGGCTATCAGTTCCGAAGTTATATTACAGCGGTGGATCACTGGATTGCCTTTGTGCTTCTTGGCCTGATCGGCCTGAGTATGATCAGGGAGGCACTGTCAAAGGACGAAGAGCCGGAAAATGATTCCCTGGACGTAAAGACCATGTTTCTTCTGGCCGTAGCTACCAGCATTGACGCTCTGGTGGTAGGGATTACCTTTGCTTTCCTGCCGGATACGAACATTGTGGCGGCGGTTTCTTTTATCGGAATCATTACATTCATTATTTCTTCCGCGGGAGTAAAGATCGGAAATGTCTTCGGGGCAAAATACAGATCCAGAGCAGAGTTGGCCGGAGGCATCATTCTGATCATCCTGGGTACCAGGGTGCTTCTGGATCATATAGGGATTCTGTAAATTTCGGATCGGAAAGGACGGCTTAAGGAACCGTATGCACAACGTCGGCAAAGACAGCGGCGGCGGCTTTGGAGAGATCCTGGGGAGAGAGCTCAATCTGAAGCCCGATTCTGCCTCCGCTTACCACGATCTGATCGTGGGACAGAGCGGATTGGTCGATGAAGACCGGGTACTGCTTTTTCATTCCCACAGCCGTACATCCGCCCCGGACGTAGCCGGTGACGGAGAGCAGGTCCTTTACGTGAATCATGGAGAGAGATTTCTGGGCAGCCTCATGAGCTGCCTTTTTCAGATCCAGTTCGCGGTCTATGGGAATCGCAAATACAAAATAGCCATTGGCGGGACTTACTGTAACGAGAGTTTTGAACATTTTTTCGTGGGGAATTCCCAGAAGCGCGGCAGTCTGCTGGGCGTCTATAAACGAATCACATTCATAGGAATACGTTTTATAAGGGATTTTCATGCGGTCTAAAATCCGCATGGCATTGGTTTTCGTTTCCTTCTGTTTTGACATATGAAAAGTTTCTCCTTCTATTCTATATAGTGGAAGTCCAGGTGCCTTTTCCTCTTTTTTTCACGGAGTACAGCAGGTCGTCCGCCTGCTTGAAAAGCTGGTCAAAATTGCTGCCTTCATGGCTGATGGCAATTCCGATGCTGACAGAAAGAGCCACCTTATCGTAAGACGCTCCGGCGATCTGGAAGGCACGGCAGATATCGTCAGCTCTTTTTTTAAGCAGCTCTTCCTGGGCAAAGCCCGGAAGAAAAAGAATAAATTCATCTCCGCCGATACGGGCGGCTACGTCTCCCTTGCGGGAATATTTCTGCATAATCCGGGCCAGGAGAATCAGCACCTGATCACCGGCCTGGTGTCCGTAGGTGTCATTAAGCTGCTTAAAATTGTCGATGTCCATGAGAAGCATGGCGCCGGCCTGGCTGCTGGCCAGATGCTTTTCAATATGGGAAATAGCGCCCTTACGGTTCAGGATGCCGGTAAGAGAGTCCTCCATGACTTCTCTCTTGAGACTTTCCTGCAGCTGTATGCTATCATTAATGTCCAGCATAATGCTGATCATGGCGCGCCGGCCGTCCTCTGTGATAATCTCATGGCCCTTATCATCCACCCAGAGCCTTGTGCCGTCTTTGCGGATGACCCGGTACTGAACGTTATAGCCGCCGGTTTCCCTGAGACTGTCATAGATGGTTTTTTCTACTCGGTCCCAATCTTCGGGAGCGATGATTTTCTGCATTTTTTCATCGGTTTCTTCTACCAGTTCATCATACGTATAGCCCAGGTAATCCAGCATGGTATCATTGATAATATAGAGAGGAAATCCTTCCTCCAGATAACCGCCCATAATTCCGCCCGGCAGCATGGAAAGCATGATATCTACCAGCTTCCGGCTGGCGGAGGCATCCAGCTTCCCAACGGCCTGCCTGCCGTACTTAACTGGAAAATATTCTTCGCCTTCCTGCTGGTCTGAAGGAGCAGACATATGGAGCGTGATGATTTTCCAATCCGCGCCCTTTTGGGCGGCGGTCACAGTCAGCCGGGTCTGAAAAGACAGGTTTATTCCATCCTCGTCCTGCATGGTAGTCAGGACGCTGCAGTACGTGCTGTACAGATCCTCCCGATACTTCTTTTCGCAGTACTCACTGATTTCATAATGAAAACCATTGGGAAGATTTTTAAATTCCTGAATCATCAAATTCCGCAGCTCTTCTTTGTTTAATGCCAGTTCCTGGGCGCCTGTTCCGAGACTTATCACATCATCGGACAGAAAAGAAAGGGCAGTTTCCAGGTCTCTTTTTACCAGATAGGCATCCAGAAACTGCGTAAGCAAGTTTTTTACTGACATAGAACGAACCTCTTACTTTGATTTGTGTAAGGTTTACACGCTGTTCACATTATACCATGGTCACTAACCTCGCCGTTCGCCTTTGGCTCCGTCTCGCTAAGTGTCCAGGTATATGTTCTCACTAAGTTCATGCTGCGCTACCGCTTGCACTCACTAAGTGTTCACATTATACCATATTTTTCCAATATGAAGAGAATAAATCAAAGAATTTAGAACTGAATTTTAGAGGGATAAGCTGCGGTAACGGGAACACCCCCTTTTGCGCTTCATATAATAGGTATG
The DNA here is from genome assembly GCA_018712785.1 of Candidatus Choladousia intestinavium. Lineage (GTDB taxonomy): Bacteria > Bacillota > Clostridia > Lachnospirales > Lachnospiraceae > Choladousia > Choladousia intestinavium. The sequence goes on from DVGK01000004.1 coordinate 15,674, forward strand.
AATGGAAGGTTACTGTGAGCAGTAACAGTGGCAGAGAGGCAGGAAGATGTATGAAGCAGCTTGGATGGTACGACACGGGAAACAGAGGAGCCATCGGGGAAAAAACGTATGAGTACCGGGAACCCTGGAGATTTAGGCAGTGGGAGATGGAGGAAGAACGGCAGGAAAGGGAAGGCAGGCGGGAAGAAAGGGAGACTCCCGTTCATTTAAATGAGGAAGAAACCCGCTGGCTGGAAATCAGAAGCCGGGATTTCGTAGATTCGGCCAGGAGAGAAGAGAGATGGGAAAAAGCGGATTCACGAAGAGAAGAAAAACAGACGGGAGATTTTTACTATGCAAAGGAAGGATATCCCGGGATTTTAAAAGAGGAGAAAGAGATGGAAGCGGACGCTAAAGTCATGCAGTCGCTGTACCCTTCTGAGGCAAAGGAGATTCTTCCTTACGTATGGGAGGAATGCGATAAAATGGAATATGAAGGCAGCATGATGTTTGATGAGCGCCCGGACCAGGTCAGTGTCCGGCGGCTGGGCGAACAGATTCTGGAGCGGGCAAGAGGGCAGGGAGAAGAGTGTTCCGAAGAAATGGCCCAGGTGGTGCTGATTCAGGAAATGTACAGAAGACGCTGCCGCAGGAAGCGCTGCCGTCCGGCTTTTTGCCGGAATTCCGGGCGAAAGTAATACTTGTTCAAAACAAAGAGGGATAGTATACTGTAACAGTAACATCGTAACCGTCCGCGCCTGCGGAGGGCGCCGGACGATCACGGAAGCGATAAAGGATGAATGCGGATGGAAGAATTAAGAACATTGCTTCAGAATATTTTAGATGAAAACCTGCTCTGCGCTGTGCTGAGCGGCCAGAGGAAAAAAGAGGGGCCGGTGAAAATAAAGATTCGTCCTCTTCTTCAGAAAGGGCAGCTTATTTTCCAAGCGGCTCTGTGGGACGGGAAAAAGGAATTTCACATTAATTATAATAAGGAAGAAATGATTCAGGCGGCCCTTGCCTGGATGAGCCGGGATTTTAAGCAGCTTCAGGGCGAGACAGCAGCAGGACAGGTACATGTTCTGGTAAGCAAAAAAGGGAAGGTTACAATTAAAGAAAAAAAGAACGGCGGTTCCGGACGAAAGCCGGAGCTTTCTCATAATCGAAGAAAGAATTATCTCCTGGAAGAGGGGACGCCGGTGGCTTATTTGGTGAAGCTGGGGGTCATGACGAAGGATGGCAGGGTCGTAAAAGAAAAGTATGATAAATTCCGGCAGATTAACCGCTTTCTGGAATTTATTCAGGATGTGTGTACAGAATTTCCTGAAGGAGAAGAGATATCCATTCTGGACTTCGGATGCGGGAAGTCTTATCTTACTTTTGCCGTGTATGATTATCTCTGCAACCGCAGGGGGTATAAAGTAAAGATCACGGGCCTTGATTTGAAGGAGGACGTAATCGCCCGCTGCAATGAACTGGCCAGAGAGTGCGGATATGAGAAGCTGCATTTTATCACAGGGGATATTGCGGATTATGAGAATACAGGGAAGACGGACATGGTTATTACGCTTCATGCCTGTGACACTGCCACGGATTACGCCCTGGCCAAGGCGGTGGAATGGGGAGCAAGGGTCATTCTTTCTGTTCCCTGTTGTCAGCATGAACTGAACCAGCAGATTCATTGTGATATTCTTCAGCCGGTCTTAAAATACGGGCTTTTAAAGGAGCGGATGGCCGCCCTGATCACAGATGGACTGAGGGCTTCCCTGCTGGAGGAGGCAGGATACCGGGTACCGGTAATGGAATTTATTGATATGGAGCACACTCCCAAAAATATTCTCATACGGGGAGTAAAAGGGAGAAAGGAAGAAAAGGAAGGGGAGCGAAAGGCGCTGTCAGACTGCATGGAGTTTCTTCATGTGGAGCCTTCCCTGTTCCGGCTTCTGAAGGGAGGCGAAGCAGATGAGCGGTAGATTGAGAATGGTCAGGAAGGTTCTTCTGCATGTGGCGGTGCTTTTGGCTGTATTTATAGGAGCCGTGGTTGTTTTCGAGGGCATGATCAACCAGGTGACGCCGGACACGGCGGAGGCCATGGAAAATTCCACCTTTCCGCTGGTGTACATGCGGAATGATGGAGTTTCCTATAACTGCCTCCATGGATATGCCTATGAAATGGATGTAAACTATATTCGCGATACCGTTACGGTGTTGGACAGCGATCACATTCTGGAGATCCAGATTCAGCCCTTTGACACAGAGGTGGACAGCGTTTCCTATGAGGTTTTGAGCCTGGACGGAACCGAGTCCCTGGAAAACACAAGGGTTACGAATCTAACGGAAGAGGACGGCTATCTGTACGCTACCTTGACGATCCAGAACCATATGCTGATGAATCAGGAGTATATCCTGAAGCTTCAAGTCTCAGCCGGCGGCAGGGAGCATTACTATTATACAAGATTTCTTCTGGAGGACGGGCTTCACCTGAGCTCTTACCTGGATTTTGTAACGGGCTTCTATGAAAAATGCGTCAATAAAACGGACCAGGAAACACTGGCTGCGGTAGTGGAACCGGATGAGACTACGGATCAGGCATCCAGCCTGGCGAATATGGATATCCATGACAGCGTCTCCCAGCTTATGTGGGGGGACTTAAATCCGCAGGTTTACTATAAGCCGACCCCCAGCCTGGTAGATATAAACGGAACCACAGCTTCCTTTGTGCTGGAATACAGGATTTCCGCTGTGGGCGACGAGGGCGTCACCGAGATCTACAACGTAAAAGAATTTTACAGGCTGCGGTATACGGATACCAGAGTCTTTCTGCTGGATTTTACCAGAAACACCGATGAGGTCTTTAATACGGATAAGACAGTGCTGACCGACAGCGGCATTTTACTGGGAATTACCAGTGAGGACGTGGAGTATGCCTTTGATGAAGATTACAGCACAGTGGCTTTTGTAAAAGAGAATGAGCTGTGGGTCTACAAGATCAATGGCGGAAAGCTTACCAGAGTATTTGGCTTTCCGCAGAGTGATAATATGGATTACCGGGATTTTTATGACAAGAATAACATAAAGATTCTCAGTACAGACCAGTCCGGAAATGTGTGGTACTGCGTCTCCGGATATATGAACCGGGGTGCTCACGAGGGTGAGAACGGTATCGCGCTGTACTATTATGAGGACGCCTCTGCCACCTCAGAGGAAATTCTCTTTGTGCAGACTATGGAATCCTACGACATGCTGAAGCTGGATACGAATTCTCTTGTATATGTGACGGACGATCAGGAGGACTGCTATCTGCTTCTTGAGGGAATCATCTATCGGATTAATCTGCAGACAAGGGAATATGAAATTGTCCTGGATCAGATCCATACAGAGTGCTATATCAGCTCCGCCTCCAACCGATACTTTGCGTGGCTTACAGAGGGAGAGAGGTACAATTCCCAGACACTCCAGATTCTGGATCTTGAGACGGGCACGATACGGGAAGTGACCTGCGGCGATCAGGAGCGAATCCGCCCGGTGGCCTTTATGGGGGAAGCTCTTGTGTATGGAAAGGCCCTGACCACGGATATAGACCTGTCCCACGAGGGCAGCGAGGTATTCCCCATGTACAGCCTTACGATCCTCAACGAGGACGGTGAAGAAGTCAGAACGTACCAGCAGGACGGAATTTATATTATGGATGTGGAAGCATCGGAGAGTATGCTGACTCTGACCAGAGCCACCAGGCAGGGGAGCGAGTATACGGAAACCACAGAGGATTACATTGTAAGTACAGAGAATTCTGATGAGGTAACCTACGGCGTCACTACAGAGATATCAGACAGAAAGCAGGCAGAGATCCTTCTGCGGGTGGGAACGGAAATTGACGACGACAATCCCCAGGTGGTGACCGGCAGGATGCTGGTGCGGGACGAAAACAGAACCGTGTCCATACCTGTGAACCAGAACCGGGAGAGTCTTTTCTACGTGTATGCCGGAGGAAGCCTGGAAAACGTGTATGTAACCGCGGCGGAGGCCATCGTCCGGGCAGATGAAGAGGTCGGCGTGGTGATTAACGATCAAAAGGAATTTGTATGGGAGAGAGGAAACAGGAGCACTTCCTATCAGATGGATGTGGAAGATGTGCCGGAGGCTTTCCGTACAGGGACCATGGATATTCAGACTCTGGAAGATGCCATGGGAACGGATATTCTGGATCTCACCGGATGTACCTTGGATATGGTGCTTTACTTTGTGGGACAGGGAAGAGCCGTGCTGGCCAATACTCCGGAGGGAGTAGTAACGATCGTCGGCTATGATGAATACAATACCATCCTTCTGGATCCGGGAAGCGATGAGACGTACTATTATGGATTGAATGACAGTACAGCACTGTTTGAGGAAGGAGGAAATCAGTTTCTCTCCTATGTGGAATTGGCTGAGTAGACTGAAAAAACAAAGAAATTTCAGTTTATTTAAAAATGGATTTTTGAATACAAAGGAGAAAATAAAAAGAAATACAGGTAATCCTGCACAAAAAGGTGGAAAAGGGAAAAACAGAGCGGGAAAATTCGGCAAAATATTCACGGGTTATCCACAGAATCAGGGTGTGGATAACCCGAAGAAATAAAGTTATTCACCGGGTTATTCACATTATCCACATTTTTCCCTGTGTATAAACAGGTTTACATAGGTTTTTTAAAGGAACGGGTGTTTTGTGGATTCTGATAAAGTGAAAGAACCATCGGGAAAAAGGTTGACAGAAGCAAAATGGGAAAATTGCTTAAAATGACAGAATAGTCAGAAAACAATACGTTTTACATACACTTTTAGGGTCTGGGGATTTGCGGGAAGCGAATCAAAGAAGAAAAAATGATTGACACGACCTCCGGTTTGATGAATTACGAAAGGTATTAGAAAGCTGCGGGTATGAGATGAATGCTCCCAGAGGCGGCAGTAGCCATTACACATTTAGAAAGCGGGGCTGTATGCCGATTACAATACCGAAACATGAGCCAATCAAGAAAGTATATGTGGAAATGGTAAGGCAGGTTGTAGAAAGTGAGGCGAAGAATGGTGAAGAGTCTGAATGAATATATGGCAATGTCCTATCGTATGGAGATTGTAGAGGATAAGGTTGAAGGCGGCTTTGTGGCTTCGTATCCCGATTTGCCAGGATGTATTACTTGTGGAGAGACGATTGAGACGGCGATAGCTAATGCGCTTGATGCAAAGAAGGCCTGGCTTGAAGCTGCGATTGAGGAGGGCATCACGATTCACAAACCGGATAATCTGGAGGATTATTCTGGTCAGTTTAAATTAAGAATACCTCGCAGCTTACATCGTTCTTTGGCGGAACATTCCAAAAGAGAGGGTATTAGCATGAATCAATATTGTGTATATCTTCTTTCGAGGAATGATGCGATCTATTCTAAATGATGAATGAAGCGGCGGCGCTGGCTTTCGCATACAAAAAACACAGATTTATCAATTTTATCGGATAAATCTGTGTTTTGTTGACTCAGGACAATTTTTGGTTGTTTCAGTTTACACTGATTTCCTCAGCTCCAGTATCTTACAGCCTTGATGGGAGTGTCATAATTATAGGCAGAGATCTTGATTCCGCCTCTGGGATAAGGCTGTGAATTACTTGCGTGGACGATCTGCTTGTTTCCGATGTAGATCGCCACATGGCTGGCGTAATTTCCGGAGCCGTAGAAGAGAAGATCTCCCGGCTGGATGCTGGCGATATCAACGGAAACGCCGCCTTTCCCGTTCATCTGGTCATTGGCTACACGGGGAACCTTGATGCCGTAATTGGAAAATACCGTCTGTACAAAACCGGAACAGTCCGCACCGTTTGTAAGACTGGTGCCGCCGTACACATAAGGATTGCCCACAAAATTCAGAGCGAACTTGGCAATCTGAGAACCCTTCGTGGTTCCGGAAACACTCAGGCTGGTTTCCTTGGTCACAACGCCGCTGGAATTAATCGTATACTCTTTGTTCCCTACGATTACAGTGACGGAAGTAGCCATCACTCCATCCGAATAGAAATAGTAGCGGTTGCTTCCGATGGTCTGAAGACCGGTAAGCATTGCTCCTGTGGAGGTAAAGTAATACTTCTGTCCTCCAATGGTCTGGAAGCCTGTTACCATGTTGCCTTTGCTGTCAAAGTAGTATTTCGTGCCGTTTACTGTGGACCAGCCGGTAGTCTTCTTAAGACCTGTCCGAGCGCCGGTCTTGTCTACATAGTATTTTCCCACCCAGGTATTGGTGGCCATCTTTCCGGTACTCTTAAAATAATAATACTTAGAGCCGATCTTCACCCAAGTACTCTTTGCGGCGGCGCCGCTCTTTGTGAAGTAGTAGTAATAGCCGCTGACCTTTTTCTTGGTTTTGGTAAGCTTCTTACCAGTGGAAGTATTAAAATAATAAAGCTTCCCGCCTACGGCATTCAGTCCTTTCAGAACGGAGCCATCCTTGGAGGCGTAGTAGTTCTTGGACCAGAGCCAGCGCCCTTTCTGCAGAACGCCGTTCTTATTCAGGAAATACCTCTTTCCGCTTACGGTTACCCATCCGGTCATCTTGGTGCCGGTGGAAGGTTTAAAATAATAGGTACTCTTGCCGATCTTCGTAAAGCCGGAGGCCCGGGCTCCTGAACTGGTTACATATTTCTTGCCGATCCATTTCTTTTTCTGCAGAACGCCTTTGCTGAAGTAATAATATTTCTTATTCCGCTTTACCCACCCGGTTTTTCTGGTACCGTTTGAGTTAAAGTAATACGTCTTCTTGCCTACGGTTGTCCAGCCGGTGGCCATGGCGCCGTTGCTTTTCAGATACTTGCCGCTCACCCAGGACTTTTTCAGAATGACGCCCTTGCTGGGGCCGGCGTAATACGTTTTGCCGCCAATCTTCAGCCAGCCTTTCTGCAGAACGCCGGTGGAAGGATGAAGATAATAAGTCTTTCCATTCAGATTCAGCCAGCCCTTAACCTTTTTGCCGTCTGTGTCATAGTAGTACGTTTTGCCGCCGTCCTTGACCCAGCCCACATTATTTTTGACCCCGGTGTATTTGCCGTTAGCTCCTACCCATTTCCCATCGATCCATGTACTGGTAGCCATGGAACCATCGTCCTGGAAATAGTAGTTGTTAATCCATTTCCCGACCGCCAGCACACCGTTTTTGTCCGCATAGTACTGCTTGCCGTCGACCCGGATCCAACCCTTCTGCATAACACCTTTTTCATTAAAGTAATATCGCTTCTTGCTGATCGTCTGGAAACCGGTCTGCATGACCCCGCTGCCGTTAAAGTAATATTTCAGCTCCCGGCTGCCGTAGGTGAGCCATCCGGTCTGACGGACCCCACTGCTGTTAAAATAATAAGTGGCGCCGTCAATTACCTCAAAGCCGGTCTGCATAATTCCGGAAGAATTAAAATAATACCATTTTCCGCTGATCTGCTTCCATCCCGTTACATAGCCGGGAGAAGCTGACTGGGTGTAGATTTTTCCGGAAGAGGTGTTTTTCCAGGCGGCATTTGCGGTCATCACAGGAGAAGATAAAACCAGAAGTCCTGTTAGAGACAGAAGCGCCAATATTTTTTTCCGATTCATAACATCAAGACCCTCTCAAACCCTCAATAAATAATTACAAAAATTTTACATCTTATTTAAGATATTACTCGATCATTAACAAAAAGTCAATAAGCAGCAACATAGAAAATAAGATTTTATACTTGTGATTTTCCTATCACAAAGACTTGACTTTTTTAAAAATGCAGGCACAATAAGAGGGAAGAAAAAAGAGAGGAAGATACGTATGAGACTTAGAAATATTCCCGGAGCCAGGGAGAGGATCGCGGACAGTCGGTTTGTAGTGCCGGAAGGCAGTATGAAAGAGAAGAAAGGCCGCTGGAGAGAGGTTTTCGGAAATGAGAATCCTCTTTATATAGAGGTAGGCATGGGAAAAGGACGCTTTATTACGGAGCTTGCTGTAAGAAATCCGGATCGAAACTATATCGGTATAGAGAAATATTCCAGCGTCCTTCTGAGAGCCCTGGAGAAGCGGGAAGAGCTGGAGAATCTGGGAAACCTTCTGTATCTGAGAATGGACGCGGAGGAGCTTCCCCTGGTATTCGGCCAGGAGGAAGTGGCCGGTATCTATCTGAATTTCTCGGATCCATGGCCCAAGGAACGCCATGCCAAGAGAAGGCTTCCCAGCCGTCAGTTCCTGGAACGGTATGATAAAATTCTCGTGAAGGAAGGAAAGATTGAATTTAAAACGGACAACCGGGAGCTGTTTGAGTTTGCCCTGGAGGAAGCAAAGACGGCAGGCTGGAAGATAGAGGGCTGCACCTTTGATCTGCACCACGATGAAGAGATGTGCCGAGGAAATATTATGACAGAGTACGAAGAACGCTTTATGGAGAAAGGAAATCCCATCTGCAAGCTGATTTTGTCCAGATAAGGCTGACCAAGGACAGACGGCACCTTTTACCCGCAAAAGACATAAGATAATAAAAACAGGACCGCGCCTTTTGGATGAATGGCTGTTTTATCTAAGGAAGATGCGGGAAAGAGGAAAGAATTTGAAAAGAAGAGGCAGATGGAAGAGCAGGATCTACCGGCTGGCTTATGACAAGCCAGGGGTAAATCAGAAAGCTCTCCGGCTGAAGCGTTCCCTGGAAGAAGTAAAGCGGATCCTGGGACAGCCGGATAAAAGGAAGAAGCAGTGCAAAACTCATTCATCATCCAGATCGTAGCCCTTCAGCAGATCAGCCACCTGGGAATCAGAGATTTTTTTCTTGGAGAGGCGGTGCTGCAGGTAGAGATCAAAAAGGTAGCTGAGTACCGCTACCGTGGGAACGCCAAGGAGCATACCCACAACGCCTCCTACGTAGCCGCCTACGGTGATGGCCAGGATAATCCATAGAGGACGCATACCGGTGGAAATTCCCAGAATCCTGGGAGCAATAATCAGTCCGTCGATCTGCTGCATGCACAGGATCATCAGAGCAAAGGTAAGGGCCTTAATGGGTGAGATAAACAGCAGAATAACCACTCCGGGTATGGCTCCGATGAAGGGGCCGAAATACGGAATCATATTAGTCAGGCCCACCACCAGGCTGATAATGGGAGCATAGGGCAGCTGAAGAATACTCATCAGCGTAAAGCAGAGGATGCCTACCAGGGTGGCGTCCATAAAGGCTCCTACCACATAATTTCCCAGAAGGCGGTTGCACTCTGAAAGAATCTTCTGGCAGGCTGGAATCCGCTTTTTGGGAACAAAAGCACAGATGACCCGCCACGCGGTATGCATCAGGCGCCGCTTGTCATACAGCATATAGATGGACACAATGATGCTGATCAGAAGATTGACAATCCAGGAGACAATAGAGACCGACACGGTAAACAGCGCCGGAACCGTATTGACCGCCAGATTCCTGAGATAGCTGATCAAATCCGGAATAATGTTATTGAGAGGATCGATAATCAGTTCAAAATCCAGATCCGGATAGCGCTCCTGCAGTCCTTCCAGCAGATTCATCAGCGTATCGTACGCAGTGGGAATATAATTTACGAAATCCATAAAGCTTTTTGCGATTTCCGGAACTACGTACAGGAGAATTAAAACCAGGCATCCGAAGATGATCAGGTACGTAATCAGGATGGACAGAATGGTGTGAAGTCCATGCCGCAGCTTTATTTTTGCCTTTTTCTGCAGAAAGCCGAGAAATTTGTAAAAGGTGTGAACCAGAGGGTTCAGCACATATGCCAGCAAAGCTCCGAAAAAGAAAGGGCTTAACATCCCAAGAACCTGCCCAAACCAGGCTTTGGTCTTGTCGAAATCTATAATGGCTTTGAATATGATGGCGGTGATAAGAAGCATCACTACGCCGTAAACGCAGATTGTAAAATAGCGGCTGTTTTTGATAAAGCGCTGGCTTTCTCCGGGAGGCGTGGCCTCCGAAAAAAGGGATGCTTTTTTTGACTCTGTCTGTTTCATAAGCTCCTTCCCTGAATCACGGATTACTATTGAAAGTAACTGCGGGATCAAAAAGGCTTGATCCCGGCCTTTCTATTATAAAATTTTTAGAAAAAGGATGCAAGTAGAGGGAAGAAAAAAGAAATTAAAAAAATCTAAAAATACACTTGCATTTTCATAAACTTTGTATTATAATAATTTTCGTTCGTGAGGGAGACCTCAGACAATACAAGCGCGATTAGCTCAGTTGGTAGAGCACCTGACTCTTAATCAGGGTGTCTAGGGTCCGAGCCCCTAATCGCGCATTTAAAGCACTGTTTTTGATGCAGAGACATCGGGGACGGTGTTTTTTATTTTGGAATAAAGAGTTTCTATTAAGTAAGAAAATGGAAACAAAAAGCAATCGGGGCCTTTTGCGCGTCAAAGGCCCCATTACTTTTATACAACATATTAAATTTCTTCTGCAGGGACAACGGGAGCTGCATGGGCGGCGGAGGAATTAAGAATTCTCTGCTGGAGAAATAAAAAGGGGAGAACTGAAGGACTTTGTAAGCAGGGCTCTGTCGATGGAACACAGATAAAGGAGATAGAACAGGGAGGAAGCAGTTCCTCCCTGAAGCTGTATTATCCTTTTTTTACCATGCATTCTTTTCGGTAAAAGGCTATTCCGTATTTTAAGATATCCTGATATCCCTCCTGCCGGAGCGCTTCTTCGTATCTCCGGTCCTCAATCTGCCGAAGGGCTTCCCGGCATTTCTCATCAAGCCCCTGATAAGTCTTTGATACCTTAATTTCAATGATCACGGCTTTTCCGCGGACGCTGGGATATTTTACCAGAAGATCCGGTCTGCCGTCTCCGGATTCACGGTTGGACTGGACAATAAAATTTCCGATATTTTTCAGTATTCCCGCGAGGAAGCCGTGATAATAGCTTTCCTGATAATCATAAAAGCTGATGGTTTCCATGAGATTTTCTGAGAAGATCTCGGTCAGTTTATCTGTGTCGCCCTTTAACAGGCTGTCATAAAGAGGCGTCAGATCCTTTTTTTCCGTCGTCTCTTCAAACCAGCGCAGAACGGCGTTTTTATAGATAGAGCGTACCTCGCTGTTTGGAATCGCCATCTCCATGCGTATGGTCTCATCTTTCTGTTCCTCACAGATTTTTTTCAGATACCCGGTAAAAAAAGAAAATTCCAAAGGTTATCCTGGGTGGAATTCATATCCTCATAAGTAATATTTTCATGAATCGGCTTGATAATTGTTCCGCCTTCGATCAGCCCTTCAATTTCCTGCCGAACCGACAGATCTGCATGTTCAATCAGGACTTTTACAATGCTGTTTGAACTGGTGTTGGACCAGTAGGGCTTTGCAAAGGCCTTTTTATCATAGCGGCAGGACTCTATATAATTGATTACACTCCAGGGGTTGTAAACTTCTGTCTCACCGAAGCGATATCCGTCATACCATCTCTGCACAGTTTCCAGGTTTTCCTCAAGCCCGTAATCCTTTAGCATCTGGACTACCTCAGGCGGAGTAAAGCCGAAATACTCCGCGTAGGTTTCGGATGTTATTGATATGGTTTTCAGGTTATTTAACCCAGTAAAAATTGATTCTTTGCTAATGCGCAGACAGCCGGTGACCGCAGCAAACTCCAGACTGTCATTGGTTTTAAGGGCAGATTCAAAAACTGAACGGATCAGAGCTGCCATTTGGTCATAAAATCCGCTGAAATACGCATTTTCAAGAGGAACGTCATATTCGTCAAGCAAAATGACAGAGCGCTGGCCGGTACAGGTATACAGGCATTCGGACAAAAATTTGAGGGAATCCGCGTAGTCGCTTTCTGTGCCTTCCAGATCCTGGATTCGTTGATACCGATTCAATTCTGAAGAAGACAATCTCAGGACAAGTTTAAAACATGAAAAATCTAATTTCCGGGGACTTTAAGACGGACCAGCATTAGAAAAGAAACACAGGCATATAAAATAAATAAGATTTTCTTGGGAGCGTTTGTTCTATATGTCCCGTTTTCGAAAATATCTCCCCTGTATGATGACGATTCTTTTGCTTCTGGCAGCTTATTTTCTGCCGCAGGCCGGCGCAAGGTGGCAGGAAGCTGTAAGCACAGAGAGCAGCATGGCAGACAAAGGAACCATTGTTTTGGATCCTGGTCACGGCGAACGTGATCCTGGCATGACCGGGAGTTCCGGGGTTCTTGAGAAGGATCTGAATCTTACTTATGCCAAGAAGCTGAGGGAGCTTTTGGAGCAGGAAGGATATCAGGTGGTAATGACCAGAGAAACGGATGAGGGACTGTATGATGAGGATGCTTCTAATAAAAAAGCTCAGGATATGCAGAGACGCTGCGCGCTCATCGAGAAGTCAAATCCTCTGCTGACGGTGAGTATCCACCAGAACAGCTACCAGGATCCTTCTGTAAAAGGTCCTCAGGTGTTTTATTATGAGCATTCGGCGGAGGGGCAGAAGCTGGCCGCAGTGATCCAGAAGCAGCTGAATGAAGAACTGACGGAGACTACAGCCAGGGAGGCAAAGGCAAATTCCACTTACTATATTCTGAAACAGTCCAAGGGGACGGCAGTGATAGTGGAATGCGGATTTTTGTCAAATCCCGAAGAGGAGGCCCTCCTTACCCGGGAAGACTATCAGAACCGGGCAGTGAGGGCCATCTGCAGAGGGATTCTGGAATATCTGGGAAATTAGGGCTGCGCTGCATCCTCCTTTCCTTCCTGATGGAGTTTGTAAAATTTCTTTTGATTGAAATAATAATATACAATAAACAACGCGGCAGTCAGTCCCCAGGAAATGGGATAGCTCATGAGAATGGTCCGCACTCCGGGCCAGTGGGGAACAGCCAGGAAGATCCAGAGAATGCGCAGCACGCACACGCCGGTACAGGTCATAATCATAGGCATCAAAACATTTCCCATGGCTCTTAAGGCGCTGGAGAGGATCTCAATAAAAATAAAGAGTACATAAGAGGGAGCGATTACACGGATAATTTCCATACCAATTTGGATTACTTCCGGGTCAGCAGTAAACAGCCGGAGGAGATACTCCCCGCCGAAAAGCAGCAGAGCGCTTGTCAAAAGAGAAGCGGTAAAATCCAGCAGCAGACATACCTTGACGCTTCTCTTCATCCGGTCGTATTTTCCGGCGCCGAAATTCTGACCGATAAAGGTGATGATGGATACGCTGAAGGCGCCGGAGATCATCCAGTAAATGGCGTCAATTTTTCCGAAGGCCGTATAGGCAGCCATAGTGTCTGTTCCCAAACTGTTCAGAGAGGTCTGAATCAAAATATTGGAAATATTATACATAATGGACTGGATACCTGCAGGGAGGCCGATGGTGATAATGGAAAACAAAAGATACCGGTGGAAGCGGATTTTTTTTGGCTCCAGAAGATATATATCAGAAGACCTTATCAGCGCCAGAAGAATCAGAATCGCGCTTACTACCTGGGAGATCACCGTGGCGATAGCGGCTCCCGCCACTCCCAGATGAAATCCTACTACAAAGAGAATATCCAGAAAAATATTGATAAAGCAGCAGACAATCAGAAAGTACAGAGGCCTTTTAGAGTCTCCCACAGCTCTCAGAATAGCGGAGCCCACATTATAGATAAAGACAAAAAGAATACCTCCGAAGTAAATTCGCAGATAGGCGACAGAGTCCGACATAACGTCGTCGGGGGTTTTCATCATATCCAGAAGCAGAGGTGCCAGGACGATGCCGACCGCGGTGGTTAAAATTCCTCCGACTATAGATAAGGCGATGGCTGTGTGCAGGGTATCGTTCAGATCCTGCCTTTTTTTAGCGCCATAGTACCGGGCAATAATGACTGTGGCGCCGGAGGCCAGTGCCACGAAAAAGTTTACGATCAGGTTAGTGATCTGGCCGGTAGAACCGCCTACAGCCGCAAGAGCCTGTGTTCCCACAAAACGTCCTACTACCACGGCATCTGCCGTGTTATAAAGCTGCTGAAATAAGGTTCCCACCAGAATGGGGAAGAAAAAGATCAGCAGCTGCTTCCAAATCACTCCTTCCGTAATCTGATTTACGGAAGCGTCCTTTTTAGACATAGATAACTCCTCCCTTGAAGTAAAAATAGAATAGTCCCAGACATTTATAGCATAGCTTATGGGGATTGTCGATATAGGAAAATATTTATTTTTAAGACGGGAACAAAGTAAGGCAGCTGCTTTCGCCGAACCGCTGTTTACATGTGAGCTTGCTGCGCTGATACGTTTCGGTTCCGAACGTCGATCCGCTTTCTACACCCCCGGTTTATGACGCGCCGTGCAGGGCACAGACTCTATGCACCGGCATAGATATAAAAGAAAAGAGGTTATTATGAGTACGATCAGTCTCTGTATGATTGTAAAGGATGAGGAGGAAACTCTAGGACGGTGCCTGGACGGAATGAAAGACTTGGTGGATGAGATAATCCTTGTGGATACAGGCTCATCGGACGGGACAAAGGAAATTGCCGCACTCTATACTGACCAAATTTATGATTGTATCTGGGAAGATGATTTTTCAAGGGCTAGGAATTTTGCGCTTTCCAAAGGGAAGGGAGAGTATTTGATGTGGATGGATGCCGATGATGTTTTAGACCGGAGATACGCGAAAGATTTTTTGGAAATGAAAGAAAGACTGGGAGCGGCAGATGTGATTATGATGCCTTATGTGACACAATTTGATTCCAGGGGAGAACCGGCTTTTGTTTATGAAAGGGAGCGGATTTTTAGGAATCATGGAGGGTTCTGGTTTCAGGGGAGAGTTCATGAGGCAGTGACGCCCTCTGGAATAATTCAAAGGGAAAAGATTCCCATTGAACACAGGAAAATAAAACAAGGAGATCCGGACCGGAATTTAAGGATTTACGAAACCATGGAAAAAGAGGGCGTTAAATTTTCAGGGAGGGAGTTGTACTACTATGGACGGGAGCTGCTGGCACATAGACAGTTTTGCAGGGGAAAAGAGATCTTTGAGGCGTTTCTGAGGAGAGAGGATGGATGGGAAGAAAATAAAATAGATGCGACCAGACAGATGGCTTACTGCTGTTACGGTCTGGGAGACGAAAAAGGTGCGTTGGAGGCACTGCTGAAGGGTTTGGCCTACGATACGCCCAGAGGAGAGACTTGCTGCGACCTGGGCCGTCATTTTATGGAGCGGGGGCGATATCAGCAGGCGGTTTATTGGTATCAGCAGGCTTTACGGGCTGAGAAGAGACAAGAGAGGGGAGCCTTTGTTCAAGAGGAATGTTACGATTATCTTCCGGCCATTTCCCTATGCATCTGTTTTGACCGAATGGGAGATTTGAAAACAGCAGAAAAGTACAATGAACTGGCGGGAATATTCCAGCCGGATTCTCCAAGCTATCTCTACAATAAAGGGTATTTTAGGGACAAAAACGCAGAGGAAAAAGAGTCTTAAATTCGACAGAAAAGCAAAAATCATGAAATGACATATAATATAGAGAAACCAAACAGGCGGACTGAAAAGTCAGGACGCCTTTAAAGAAAAGGAGAGTAAAATATGGCATGGTTTCAAAACAGACGCCAGGATGATATGCAGGAACAGTCCTGCGGATGCGGCTGCACTCCGAAGCCTCCCTGTCCTCCGGGCCGTCCTGGGCCTACGGGCCCTGCAGGACCTACTGGTCCGCAGGGTGAACCGGGCGTTCCGGGGCCGCAGGGAAATACGGGAGCTACAGGAGCGACGGGTCCTGCGGGAATAAGCGGACCCACAGGGGCGACAGGTCCTGCGGGAGCGACGGGACCCACGGGAGCGACGGGTCCTGCGGGAATAAGCGGCCCTACGGGGGCGACGGGTCCTGCGGGGGCAACAGGTCCCACGGGGGCGACGGGTCCTGCGGGAATAAGCGGCCCTACGGGAGCGACAGGTCCTACGGGAGCGACAGGTCCTGCGGGAATAAGCGGCCCTACGGGGGCGACGGGACCCACGGGAGCGACGGGTCCTGCGGGGGCAACAGGTCCCACGGGAGCGACGGGTCCCACGGGAGCGACGGGTCCTGCGGGAGCAACGGGTCTTGCGGGAATAAGCGGCCCTACGGGAGCGACGGGTCCTGCGGGGGCAACAGGTCCCACGGGGGCGACAGGTCCTGCGGGGGCAACAGGTTCCACGGGGGCGACAGGTCCTGCGGGAATAAGCGGCCCCACGGGGGCGACGGGTCCTGCGGGGGCAACAGGTCCCACGGGAGCGACGGGTCCCACAGGAGCGACCGGTCCAACCGGGGCAGGAGCAGCATCGACGCAGGTTATGAACGCTTACTCCACTCCGGCGACTCCCGGTACGTCAGGAAACCCGCTGACTTTTGACAGGAATGCGGTGACATACGGAACCGCGATTTCTCATACAGCCGGGACAGCTCCTTTTACGATTACGCGGCCGGGATTTTATAATGTATCTTTTAACGGCAGCATAGTACCAGTGACAGGTTCAAGCTTCCCTCTGAATATTCGTCTGTATCTGGAACAGAATGGCACGGCTCTTCCAGGGGCGACTGCTACGCAGACATTCCAAAGTGATACGGCCAGTATAAACCTTTCTTTTTCAGAAGTGATTCAGGTAACTGAGACACCTTCTGTTCTGCAGGTTGTAGCCAGCGGAGCCAATTTTTTATACTCAGATGTATCTTTTTCAATTCATCTGATAGGGATAGCATCCTGACAGAAAAACTTAATCAGATGAGAGACTGAAGAGACAGCTGAATGGCCGGGGAGAGACCCTCTGTATCCCCGGCTGAAGGCTGCTGCTTATGTCAATGAAAAGCGAACAGAGTGTGGTTTTTCCGCAGACAAAAATCTGAACTTACGGGAATTTTGCGCAGAATGAATTGTTTAAAAATGAATAACACAGAATTGTAAAGGCCATATATATACTGTATAATATTTATAGATTGGACAGGCGCTATCCAAGCCGCTGAAGGCGGAGCCAGCGTGTCTGTTTTATTTGAGATAGGAGATGAAGCAACATGAGATTTCAGGATATGCCATACAGCCGTATTGACTTTGAAAAGGAAGAAGAGAATCTGAAGAAAATTGCAGAGGAGTTCCGGCAGGCCGGGACCTGGGAGGAGGAGCTGGAAGCCCACAAGAAGTATTATTTCCTCTCAGATCACGTGAAGACCATGAGAGTTCTGGCGGAGATCCGTCACAGCATAGATACGGCAGATGCCTTTTACAGCGCGGAAAAGGATTACTATGACGAGAAGATGCCGGAGTTTTCCAACCGGGAGGCAGAGTATAAGAATCTTCTTCTCCAGTCTCCCAACCGGGAAAAGCTGGAGTCTGTGATCGGAGGGGCGGCCTTCGCCAACATGGAGCTGAGTGCACGGTCGGTCAGCCGGGAGATCGTTCCCCTGATGCAGGAGGAGAATGCCCTGGTGACCAGATATGAAAAGCTTCTGGCAGGGGCGCAGATTCCCTGGGCGGGAGAGACGCTGAACCTCTCTATGATGACGCCTCATCTTACCAGTCCCGACCGGGAGACGCGCATCCGGGCGGCAGGGAAGGTAAACGAGTTCTATGAGAGTATTGCGGGAGAGCTGGATGAGATTTATGATCTTCTGGTGAAAAACAGAACACTCCAGGCCAGAAAGCTTGGCTTTGAGACGTACACGCCTCTGGGATACTGCCGTATGATGCGCAGCAGCTACGGCAGAGAAGAGGTGGAGCGTTTCAGAGATCAGATTAAAAAATACTGGGTTCCCTTTGCGGAAAAGATCTGGGACAACCGGAGAGAAAGACTGGGGCTCGAGACGCTGTACCATCTGGATGAAGGCGTCAGCTTCCCTCAGGGCAGCCCAAGGCCCCAGGGCAGTCCCCGGGAGATTCTGGAGACCGGACGGAGGATGTATGACGCCCTCTCTCCGGAGACATCGGAATTCTTCCATTTTATGATGGAGAATGAGCTTCTGGATGTGGACGCGCGGAAAAACAAACAGGTGGGAGGATATATGGAATATCTTCCGGAATTCAGAGCTCCCTTCATCTTCGCCAATTTTAACGGAACCAGCGGGGATGTGGATGTAATCACGCATGAGTGCGGCCATGCTTTCCAGGGGTATCTGATCGGAAAGGAGGACCCGGTGAGAGAGCACTGGGACATTACCATGGAGACGGCGGAGATCCATTCTATGTCTATGGAATTTTTCACGAACCCCTGGATGGACTGGTTCTTCGGAGAGAGAGGGAAGGACTTTCTCCTGGCACAGTTTGAGGATGCCGCGGTATTTATTCCCTATGGATGTATGGTGGACGAATTTCAGCATATTGTGTACGATCACCCGGAGCTTACCCCGGGGGAGAGAAAGGAAGCCTGGAAGAAGCTGGAGCATGAGTACAAGCCCCATCTGATTTATGGAGAGGCATCCAGGTTCTACGAAAACGGAGGCTTCTGGCAGAGGCAGCACCATATATACAGCCTGCCCTTCTATTATATCGATTATGCCATCGCTCAGACCGCTGCCTTTTGGTACCGGATCTGGATGGAGGAGGACAGGCAGGGAGCCTGGGACAGCTACCTGAAGCTCTGCCGTCTTTCCGCTTCGGATTTTTTTGAGAACATGCTGAAAGAAGCCGGACTTAAGAGCCCCTTTAAGGAGGGGAGCATCCAGAAGCTGACAGAGAAGCTGGCAGAGCTGTATGAAAAACTGAAATAACCCCTTTCGGAGATGTGAGTTATGGAAGGAAAAAACAAAAGAAAAACATCCGGACGGGAGGAGCCTTCCGGGAAAACGGCTCTGAAAAGGATCTCAGAGGGCTTTTTCAAGCTCTGGGATTTAATAGATGATGTCCGTATGAAACACTGGGAGGCGAAACGGAAGCGGGAACGCCTGCGGAAAACCCTCCCGGCTGAACAGTTCAAAAGCTATCGAAGGAAAGAATGCATAAGCGCCCTCCTGCGGGGAATGAAAATCGCGGGAGGGCTGCTTGCCTGCGTTCTGGCAGTATGGGGCATTCTTCACCTGATTTTTACAGGCGGAAGGTATGCCGTTATGCTGGGAGTCAGGCAGGTGATGTCACGGGTGCTGGAGGCAGAGGATCAGCCCACTGTTTATCCGGAACAGGAAATCACACTGGGAAGTACCGGATGTATGCTGCTGCATTCTCCTTTTTTATCTTCTTACATAGATTCACAGGGAAATTATGATTTTTCTTCTATATTCAAATATATTACCCCCTACTACAGTGAACCGGATTATATGACATGTGAATTTGAAGGGGCGCTGGGAGGTGATGAGCTGGGATACCATGGCTATCCTACCTTTATCTCTCCGGATGTGATCATTGAAAATATCAGGGACAGCGGCGTGGATCTGCAGATGCTGGCCACGAATCACATTTATGATGGCGGTACTTACGGATTTCACCGTACCCTGGAGATATATCAGGAGAAGGAGATTGCCTGCACAGGCGCCAGGCAGACGAAGGGAAGGAAGCCCTACTATATCGCGGAAATTCAGGGAATTCCTGTGGGATTTCTGGATTACGTTTATGAGACAGAGGGAACCGGAGTGAATGTGAACGGGATTCCCCTGGCCCAGGAGGACGAGGAGCTTCTGAATACCTTTGATTATAAGGAGCTGGACAGCTTTTACCAGGAGGTGAAAAAAAGCATTACCGAAATGAAGGTTCAGGGAGTCCGATTTATTGTTATGAATCTTCACTGGGGACAGGAGTACCAGCTGACGGAATCACAGGAACAGAGGGAGATCGCCCAGCAGCTCTGTGACCTGGGAGTGGACGCTCTGATCGGGGGACATCCCCACTGTGAACAGCCCATTGATATCTTTCACTCCGAAGAGGGAGAGCACTCCATGTTCTGTATTTTTTCTGTGGGAAATGCCCTCAGCAATCAGCGGACGTATCTCATGGACGAGATGCCCACCGGACATACAGAGGATGGCGTTCTGGTGACCCTGACCCTTTATCAGGACCAGGAAGGGACAGTGAGCATCCGGGATGTTAATCTGCTTCCCACCTGGGTGTACCGGTACCAGGAGGACGGTTCAAAATACTACATACTGCCTCTGGAAGATGTGGATTCTCTGGAGGAAGAGACAGGACTGGAGGGCATTGAGGAAGAGGCCAGAGCCTCCTATGAGAGGACGATGGAGGTACTGGGAGAAGGCTTGGAGAAGGCGAGAGAAGAGTATAAATAAAAGTGTGGAAAGGAAAGAGAAGATTACTGTCCGCTCCGGCAGCAAAAAATATACAGTAACGGTGACTGTGCCGAAGGTGAAGACAAAGAAAATCACCGGCGTACCTTCCAAGAAGACACTGCGCCGGAAGAAATCCTTTACTTTGAAGCCTAAGCTTACCCCGAGAGACAGCAGCTACAAGATTACCTACAAGTCTTCTAATAAGAGGGTAGCAACTGTTACCTCTAAAGGTAAGGTTACAGCAAAGGCAAGAGGGACAGCGATCATTACGGTGAAGTCAGGCAGTGTGAGCGTAAGGTGTAAGGTGACGGTAAAGTAAGATAGGAAAACCTTCGCAGAAAACAGAAAGATTCATTAAAACGCAGAAATAAAGAAAAAAAATGCTCCTCGTTGAGACAGAAGATGTTTCACGAGGAGCGTTTTTTTACCATTTTCCGCACCACACTGCGATTTCTTCAATTAACCCCAGAGGTATCGGCTTTGCATAGGGGAACTGGATAGCGCCCTTGCTTGTCTTGTATTCCTGCAGGCGGTCCGCAAAAGCTGTCACAGCTTCCGGTCCGGGATAGAGGCCGATGTGTTTTTTAAAAGCGGCAAACTGGATCAGATTATGCTTTTTCCAATAAGTGGGCATACTCCAGGAAATTTTTTCAGCAGCATCAGGAAGCGCGGAACGGATAACTTCATTTACCTGACGCAGATAAAACTGTATTTCCGGAGCCTGGCGGTCTATATATTCTTCGATGGTTTTCGGAGCCTCACCGCAGTAGTGATCCTGATTGGTGTTTTTGAAAGATCGGCCGCATTTCGGACATTTCCA
>DVGK01000046.1 GCA_018712785.1 Candidatus Choladousia intestinavium
CAACAATTTATCATCAACTTTATCATAAAATTTACTTTCATAAAAAGCCCCCAAATTTCAAGTTGCTAAGCTATTTAGTCTATTATAACACCCTAAATATTTCTCTGTCATTCTATTTTTCACTCATACGAAAAGAGAGCAGAACATCATCCGTCCGCTCCCTTTCAGATTCTCTTCATGATTCATTACTTCACGCCATATCATACCCAAATGCAAAAACCGCACTTACTTGTGATACAGCTCAGCTTACAGAAAGAAATTCCCTGGTTGTGAAGATAAAAAATAATTGGTATAATTTTAGACGTTGAGTTATAAACGATGTATTTTAACGAGGGATGAGTTTGGAAGTAGACTTCCGAAGCTGCCTGGTTGACGCGGAATACGCGTCGGGAGGAGGAAAGGATGAAAGAGAAAAGGGAAAGAGGCTTTGCGGCATTTCTGAGGAGGAAAAATGTTGTTTTTTCCATGAAAAGGTACGGAATTGACGCTTTGGGAGCCATGGCCCAGGGGCTGTTCGCCTCTCTGCTGATCGGTACGATCATCAGTACCCTGGGAGAACAGGCGGGAATTCAGGTGCTTGTGGATATTGGAGGCTATGCCAAGGAGGTTACGGGGCCTGCCATGGCTGTGTCCATCGGCTACGCCCTGCAGTGTCCGCCGCTGGTGCTGTTCTCCCTGATCGCCGTGGGACAGGCTGCCAATGCCCTGGGCGGGGCAGGAGGGCCTCTGGCTGTCTATGTGATCACCATTGTGGCGGCAGAGCTTGGGAAACTTGTATCAAAGGAAACGAAAATTGATATTCTTGTGACGCCCTGTGTGACGATTATATCAGGAGCCCTTCTTTCCATGTGGTTCGCGCCGGCAATCGGAGCGGCAGCCAATGAGGTGGGAGGCGCCATTATGTGGGCCACGGATCTGCAGCCCTTCTTTATGGGAGTACTTGTATCGGTCATCGTGGGAATCGTACTGACGCTGCCTATCAGCAGCGCGGCTATCTGCGCGGCTCTGGGACTTACAGGGCTGGCCGGCGGCGCCGCCGTGGCAGGATGCTGCGCTCAGATGATAGGTTTCGCGGTTATGAGCTTTAAAGAAAACCGATGGGGAGGGCTGGTGGCCCAGGGGCTTGGCACCTCCATGCTTCAGATGGGTAATATTGTGAGAAATCCCAGAATCTGGCTTCCGCCCACTTTGGCTTCCGCTGTGACGGGGCCGCTGGCTACCTGTCTTTTCAAAATGCAGATGAATGGAGCAGCTGTAGCCTCCGGGATGGGAACCTGCGGATTTGTAGGACAGATCGGAGTGTATACCGGATGGATTTCGGATATAGAAGCCGGGGTAAAAACGGGAATTACTGCTTTCGACTGGCTTGGAATGGCATTGATCTGTTTTGTTCTTCCTGCCATTCTGACGCTTCTTTTTGCGGTGCCCATGCGGAAACGGGGCTGGATTAAAGAAAATGATCTGAAGCTGGATCTGTAAAAAGCGCAAAAAAGCTGTCCGGAAAAACACCGGGCAGCTTTTTGGTTAAACAATTTTATTCACAGAGGGAAGCAGAGATTAAAGAGCTGTTCCCTGTGCCATCATGGCGTCTGCTACTTTCTCGAAGCCTGCGATGTTGGCGCCGGTTACGTAGTTTCCTTCCACACCGTAACGCTTTGCCGCATCGGAGATCTTTGCATAGATATCGTTCATCATCTTCTGAAGCATCTCGTCCACTTCTTCAAAAGTCCAGCTTCTGCGCATGCTGTTCTGGCACATCTCAAGAGCGGAGGTACCTACGCCGCCTGCATTGGAAGCTTTACCGGGAAGGAACATCATGCCTTCAGCCAGGAAGAAGTCCGTTGCCTCTCTGGTGGTAGGCATATTAGCGCCTTCGGCAACAGCGAAGCAGCCGTTGGCCTTGAGAGTCTTTGCGTCCTCAAGATTCAGCTCATTCTGCGTTGCGCAGGGAAGAGCAATATCACACTTGATGGTCCAGATTCCCTTGCCTTCTGTATAAACAGAGCCGGGAACTGCTTCCGCGTACTCTTTGATTCTTCCGCGGCGAACTTCCTTGATCTCTTTTACAACATCAAGATTGATGCCGTTGGGATCATATACGTATCCGTTGGAATCGCTGAGAGCTACTACCTTTGCTCCAAGCTGCTGAGCCTTCTCTGTAGCGTAGATGGCAACATTTCCGGAACCGGATACAACAACGGTCTTGCCGGCCAGTTCCATATTGTGATCCTTCAGCATAGCGTCCAGAATATAGATCAGACCATATCCGGTTGCCTGTGTACGAACAAGAGAACCGCCCCAGGTCAGGCCTTTTCCGGTGAGAACACCCTCATACAGACCTGTCAGCCGCTTGTACTGACCGTACATATAACCGATCTCTCTTCCGCCTACACCGATATCTCCGGCGGGAACATCCTGATCCGCGCCGATATATTTAGAAAGCTCTGTCATGAAGCTCTGGCAGAAAGCCATAACCTCCCGGTCGGATTTTCCTTTGGGATCAAAGTTGGAACCGCCCTTGCCGCCTCCGATGGGAAGTCCGGTCAGGGAGTTTTTGAAGATCTGCTCAAAACCAAGGAATTTCAGAATGCTCTGGTTCACTGAGGGATGGAAGCGAAGGCCGCCCTTGTAGGGTCCGATCGCGCTGTTGAACTGTACGCGGTATCCTTTGTTTACCTGCACCTTGCCGTTGTCATCTACCCACGGAACCTTGAAAGAAATGATTCTTTCCGGCTCAACCAGACGCTCAAGCAGGCTGACTGCCCGGTACTTTTCTTCGTTTGCGTCAATTACCAGTTTCAGAGAATCCAGGACTTCTTTTACTGCCTGGTGGAATTCCGGCTCGCCCGGATTCTGAGCGACTACCCGCTCGTAGATCTCTTCTGTGTAAGACATACTGAACTGCCCCTTTCGTAATCAAGATTTCGGTGCTGTGGCACCTTCTTTTTCTGCGGTTCATAAGCTGCGGACACAGACCATGTCTGCCCGGTAGCCGCCGCATGGGTCAAATACTCTGCAGCTTTGCAGTGCTGCAAAATTAACGCCTCACAGCCTGCTGCGCAGTATTTGACCGGAAACATATCACACACGGAATTATTATACACTAGATAAAACCGTAACGCAAACTTTTTCTTTGGGGGCAGAAGGAAAATCTCATCAAAAATATTCTCAAAAGATATTTACAAATCACAAAAAGATGGTATAATGTAGATAATTCAAAAACAAATCTGCTTTTCTTAATTCAAAGAGCATGCATTTCCGCATGCGTATCCAATCAGTATTCAAATATAGTTATAATTATGCAGAATGTAAGGCAGTGAGAATGCAGGGGACTGCTTCTGCTTCACATATTATAACAGTTTTCCAAAAGGAGGGATTTCATGGGTTAGCAGAACTTCAGTTTTTGTCTCTTCTGACTATTGCGGCCGCGGGAACCATCTGGGATCTGAGGGAAGAGAGGGTGCCGAATGGTCTGAGCGCTGCGGGGCTGTGCTGCGGCCTTGTCTTTCAGGCAGTGTACAGAGGAGAAATCGGTATCATTTTCTTTCTGGGGAGCGTACTGCTTCCTGTAGTTCTCATGGGATGGCTGTATTATTTCCGCATGATCGGAGCGGGAGATATTAAGCTGCTCTGCGCTGTGGGAGGCTTTATGGCGCCAGGGGAATGCTTTCAGTGTATTGTGTGGTCAGTCCTTTTGGGAGGCGTCTGGTGCCTGTATCTCATATACAAAAATAAAAGCTTCTGGCGCCGGATTTTTTTCTTTCTTGATTATATACGGGAGTATGGTGAAACACGGCGGTGGCGGCCTTACTGTGACGGCGCGCAGGAGGGGGATCGGTTCTGTTTTTCCGTTCCGGTGCTGCTGGCAACGATTTTTTATCTGGGAGGTATCTATTGAAAAAAAGTATTTTTGCAGTTTGTGATCTGGAGGCGTCCTATGCCTGCAGCCTTATGGATTATTTAAATGAAAAGAAAAGCACGCCCTTTGAAGTGCAGGCTTTTACAAATGTGGAAAGCCTCATTGCTTTTGCCAGAAAAACCCCTCTGGAGATTCTTCTGATCTCTACCAGGGCCATGTGCAATGAGATACGGGAGCTTCCTGTAAACAGGATTATTATTCTATCGGAAGGAGAGGTGCTGCAGGATCTGGAGGAATATCCTTTTGTGTACAAATATCAGTCTTCCGACGCTCTTGTGTCAGAGGTGATGGAATATTACTCCGCAGGGGAGAGCCAGGCCCAGATCTTTCCCATGATTTCCAAGAAAACAAAGGTCCTGGGCGTGTATTCTCCGGCAGGAAGAACCGGGAAAACCTGCTTTGCCCTGGCTCTGGGGGAAATTCTGGCAGAGACGAAGCAGGTGCTGTATATAAATTTTGAAGAGTTTTCCGGTTTTGAGGAATTGTTCGGGGTCAGATACAGAGCGGATCTTTCAGATCTCATCTATTTTGCCAGACAGAAGGAGGGAAGTATGGTTTATAAGCTGAATTCTGTCATACAGACCTTCCATGAGCTTTCCTACATTCCGCCGGCTCTGTCACCGGCAGATATCCGGGATGTGACCGGACAGGAATGGCTGAGCTTTCTGGGAGAGATTCTTGCCTACTGCGAGTACGATGTGGTGATTCTGGACCTTTCCGGGCAGGTAGACGAGCTTTTTCAGATTCTGGGAGCCTGCCATAAGATCTATATGCCGGTTCAGGAAGATCGGATTTCCGCGGCCAAGACGGCTCAGTTTTATAAGCTGGCAGGGATGCTGGAGATGGAGGGACTGGAGGAAAAAATTATCAGACTCCATCTTCCGAATCAGCCCCTATCCAAAGAAGGCGGCGACCTGACGCAGCAGCTTGTATGGGGAGAGATGGGCGGATTTGTCCGGAAACTTCTGTGGGAGGAGGAACACGGAAATGAACAGCAGTAGATTCCGGTTTCTGCAGGAGAAGCTTATCGAAGAGCTGGAGGAGTACAGAGAGATTCAGGATGAGGAGATTTATAAAAAGATCGACGATTTGATTCTGGAAACGGGGATGGAGGTCTATATACGGCTGTCGGAGAGAAACGAGCTGCGCAGGGAGCTGTTTAATTCCGTCAGAAGGCTGGACATTCTTCAGGAGCTGGTGGACGATGATTCTGTGACAGAGATTATGGTAAATGGAACTGACGGGATCTTCATCGAAAGAGAAGGACAGCTTATGAGATGGGGAAAAACCTTTGAGTCCAGAAGCAAGCTGGAGGACCTTGTCCAGCAGATTGTATCGAAATGCAACCGTATGATCAATGAGTCGGTTCCCATCGTGGACGCAAGACTGGAGAATGGAGCCAGGGTAAACATTGTGCTGCCCCCTGTGGCTCTGAATGGGCCTATCATTACCATACGCCGGTTTCCGGACCGGCCGGTGAAGATGGAGCAGCTGATCCGCTGGGGAGCGGTTTCCAGAGAGGCCGTTGATTTTCTGGAACAGCTGGTGTGTGCCGGATATAATATTTTTATTTCCGGGGGAACCGGGGCCGGGAAAACTACATTTATGAACGCCCTGTCCAACTTTATTCCAAAGGACGAAAGGATTATCACCATAGAAGACAATGCGGAGCTGCAGCTTCAGGGCGTAAAGAATCTGGTGAGGATGGAGGCGAGAAACGCCAACGCCCAGGGGGAACTGGCAGTGACGATCCGGGATCTGATCAAGTCCAGCCTGCGTATGCGGCCGGACCGGATCCTGATCGGAGAGGTCCGGGGAAGCGAAGCCATCGACCTTCTTCAGGCTCTGAATACAGGCCATGACGGTTCGATCAGCACAGGTCACGCCAACAGTCCTGTGGATATGCTGTCGCGGCTGGAAACCATGGTTCTCATGGGAATGGAGATTCCCATCCAGGCTATCCGGCGGCAGATCGCCTCGGGAATTGATATCATGGTACATCTGGGACGGCTCAGAGATAAAAGCAGGAAGGTTCTGGAGATTCTGGAAATCCTGGGATATGATTCCTCCACCGGGGAGATCAGAACCCAAAGCTTATTTCAGTTTCGGGAACAGGGGGTGGATTCTTGGGGAAATATACAGGGAAGCCTGGCGCGAACGGCAGAGCTTTCGGGCGTTCAGAAGCTCCAAAGGGCCGGCTACGTGCCCCGGGGAGCCGTCTGA
The DNA here is from genome assembly GCA_018712785.1 of Candidatus Choladousia intestinavium. Taxonomy (GTDB): domain Bacteria; phylum Bacillota; class Clostridia; order Lachnospirales; family Lachnospiraceae; genus Choladousia; species Choladousia intestinavium. The sequence goes on from DVGK01000046.1 coordinate 6,143, forward strand.
GACAGGACTACACAAAGTACCGTTTTTCTAAAAAGGAAATGCTTCAGGGGATTTTCCAGTATATGCTTTTGGACGGACTGATCAGCTATCTCTTTTTCTCTTCTTTCTTTGCCTTTCTGGTTCTTCTTCCCGGATTTCCTGTTTTTTTAAATGATAAAAAGAAACGCCTGCAAAATGCCAGAAAACGGGAGATGAACCGGCAGTTCCTGGAGGGAATACAGATGACGGCGGCCTCCCTTGCGGCAGGCTATTCTATAGAAAACGCAGTGAAAGAGGCGTGGAAGGAACTGAGCCGGATTTATCCGAAGGATAGTTTTATTATCCGGGAATTTCAGATCCTGGTTCATCAGACAGAAATGAACCGCAGTATGGAGCAGCTGTTTCTGGATCTGGGAAATCGAAGCGGCGTGGAGGATATCCAGAGCTTCGGGGAGGTGTTTCTTACGGCAAGGCGTACAGGGGGAGATCTTCTCTCTGTGATACGGAATACGTGTTCCTGCATCCGTCAGAAACAGGAAACTCTCATGGAGATCGAGACCTGTCTGGCAGGAAAGGTGATGGAGCAGAACATTATGAGCGCTGTTCCTCTGCTGATTCTGGGATATATCAGGCTTACTTCACCGGAATTCCTGGATGGAATGTACGGAAATGTGACAGGAGCAGCGGTTATGACCATCTGCCTGATTGTGTATGGGGCAGCGTATCTGTGGGGACGAAGTATTGTCAATATTGAAGTATAGAGGAGATGCAGGATGAAAAATCCGATGATGAATCTGGGGGAGCGCATAGCGCTGCTTCTGGAAAAGAAAATGGAAGGACAGAAAAAAAGTCCGGTTGTCAAAGAGATTGTAACTCTGTCTGCCGGGAGAAAATCCGAGGTAAGAAAGTTCTACGCGAAGAAAATGGCCCTGTGCATCACGGTACTGTTTTTGGGGGGCATCCTCGCCCTTCTCTGCGCGCTGCTTCCGGGAATGGGAAGCCGGGAGGTAGAGAATCAGACTCTTCTCAGACCGGAATACGGAGAGGGAGACCGTACGGAGGAGCTTACCGTGAAGGCCGGGGAAGAAGAGGTGGGTCCCCTGCAGGTTACTGTCCAGTCCAGAAAATATACAGATGAGGAAAAGCAGGCCCTTCTTGAAGAGGCTGTAGAAGAGCTGGAACGCATACTGCCCGGGGAAAATGATTCTCTGGATGAGGTGCGCAAGAGCCTTGTATTTCCCGAAACCCTGGCCCGAGGGGCCGTGCAGGCAAGCTGGACGACGTTTCCTTACGGAATTTTAGACGAAAAGGGAAAGCCCGGGGAGATTACGGAGGAAGAAGGGGTGGTGGTGGAGATACAGGCTGCCCTTACCTGTCAGGGAGAGGAGGCCGTCTATACGGCCCACGCAAGAGTTTATCCCCCTGTATTGACGGAGAAAGAAGCACTTATACAGAGTATTCAGAAAGAGGCCGCCAGGGCGGATGAGGAGGGAAGCCATGAAATGACACTTTCTCTTCCGGAGGAAGCGGCAGGGCGCAGCCTTGTATGGTACAGGCCGCAGCAGGATCCTGTATCGTCTGTCCTTGCCATGACAGCAGTGGCTGTCCTGTGTATTTATGTCCAGATGGATCAGCAGGTTCACAAAAAAGCGGAGGCCAGAAGGAATCAGCTTCTCCTGGATTATCCGGATCTGATGTGGAAGATGACCATGCTCCTGGGAGCAGGCCTTACCATGAAAGGCACCTTTGCGAGAATCGTACAGGAGTATGAAAAAAACCGGGGGAGAGCCTGCCGGATCCGATACGTATATGAGGAGATGGCATATACCTGCCATGAGATGAGCAGCGGGATTCCGGAAGCAGAGGCATATGAGAGATTCGGGAAACGCTGTCAGCTGCCGGAGTATATCCGTCTGGGATCGGTTTTGTCCCAGAATCTGAAAAAGGGTTCCAGAGGATTGACGGAGCTGCTGGAAAAGGAAGCTTCCGACTCCATGAATCAGAGAAAAAATCAGGCGAAAAAGATCGGAGAAAGAGCCGGGACGAGACTGCTGCTCCCCATGATGCTGATGCTGGGAATCGTTCTTGCCATTCTCATGATACCAGCCTTTCTCTCCTTTTAAAAATTCTCCTATAGACATTTCTCCGGACAGAGACTATATTAGATGAGGATTTCATTGAAACCTTAAAACCTAAAAGAATGGATGGAGAGAAAGATGGAGAATCAGCAGATTAAAAAATGGGAGGATTATACAGAATACGCGGTGGAACAGGCCAGGCGCCTGCTGGAGATTGACAGCCCCTCCGGTTATGGGGAGAAGGTGACGGAATATCTGCTTCAGGAGCTGGAGCGGATTGGGGTAAAGGCCAGCCGAACCTGTAAGGGAGGCGTTTTGGCGGATTTCGGGGGAGAGAACAGCGAGGATGCCCTTCTCTTAGAGGCCCACTGCGACACCCTGGGAGCCATGGTACATCAGATTAAGGAGAACGGAAGGCTGAAAGTGACGCCGGTGGGAGGAATGCGGCCTGAGAATGCGGAAGCGGAAAACTGCCGGATCCTTACGAAGGAAGGAGAGGTTTATGAGGGAACCTGTCAGCTCATCAATGCCTCCGTGCATGTGAACGATGATTATACAGTAAAAAGATCCTGGGACAGTCTGGAAATCGTAATTGACGAGCCGGTAAATTCCAAGGAGGCCGTGAAGGCTCTGGGGATTATGAATGGAGACTACGTGTGCTTTGAACCCCGCACCCGAGTGACAAAAAGCGGCTATATTAAAAGCAGATTTCTGGATGACAAGCTTTCTGCCGGGATTCTGCTGGCAGTGGGAAAGTATCTGAAAGAGAAGCAGATCACACCTGCCCGCAGAGTGTACGCGCACTTTACGATCTATGAAGAGGTAGGACACGGAGGCGCCGCATCCTGTCCGGCAGGCGTGACGGAAGCATGGTCTGTGGATATGGGCTGTGTAGGGGAGGGGCTGGAGTGTACCGAACACCAGGTTTCCATCTGTGCCAAGGACAGCGGCGGCCCCTACAGCTATGAGGTGGTGCGCCGGATGATCCGGACAGCGAAAGAGAATAACATTGACTTTGCGGTGGATATCTATCCCCATTACGGTTCAGACGTGGAGGCGACCTTGAACGCGGGCAATGACATCCGCCATGGGCTGATCGGTCCGGGCGTCTACGCCAGCCACGGGTATGAGAGAAGCCATAAGGACGGAGTCAGAAATACATTCCGTCTGATCTGCTGCTATCTGGAGGAAGAAGGCTGAGATGAAAGAGAACCGATACGACGATGAAGTTTTTTTTCAAAAATACGGAGAGATGACCCGCTCTAAAAAAGGCCTTCAGGGGGCCGGGGAGTGGCATGCTCTCCGGAAAATTCTCCCGGATTTTTCAGGGAAAAGGGTCCTGGATCTGGGGTGCGGATACGGATGGCACTGTAAGTACGCGGTCAGCCAGGGAGCCGATTATGTGCTGGGAACGGATATCTCTCATAAAATGCTGGAAGCTGCCCGCAGGAAAAACGCGGATGAGAAAATCGAATATCAGTGTGCTGCCATGGAAGACCTCAAATTGCCGGAAGAATCCTTTGACTTTGTCTTCAGCTCCTTAGCCTTTCATTACGTGCGGGATTTTAATGCTTTGGCGGAGAAGGTCCGCGGCTGGCTGAAGCCCGGGGGAGACTTTGTGTTTTCTGTGGAGCATCCGGTATTTACAGCATACGGCTCCCAGGGCTGGTATTACGATGAGAATGGGGAGATTCTGCACTTTCCGGTAGACAATTATTATTACGAAGGAAAAAGAGACGCTGTGTTTCTTGGAGAAAGGATTACAAAGTATCACAGAACTGTGACCGCGTACCTTGAGACACTGCTGCAGATGGGCTTTGAGCTGCGTCATGTGATTGAGCCGCAGCCGCCGGAGGATATGATGGATCTGGAGGGTATGAAGGATGAGATGCGCAGACCCATGATGCTCCTGGTGGCAGCGGTGAAAGCAGAAAAATCTAAAAGGGAAGCAGGATGCGAAAAATGAAAAAGACAAATGATTTCGGAAGAGATTCGGTTCCCCTTCTTGTGCTGAAAACGTCAGTGCCCTTTATGCTGGCCCAGCTTGTCAATGTTCTCTACAGTATTGTAGACAGGATCTATGTGGGAAATATTCCGGTGATCGGGGCGGACTCCCTGGCGGGGATCGGAGTCTGTGCCCCGATCCTGACTCTTTTGTCCTCCTTTGGCACACTGATCGGGATCGGAGGATCCGTGCTGTTTTCTGTGCGGCTGGGTGCCGGAGAAGAGAAAAAGGCCAGACAGATACTGGCCAACAGTTTTTCACTGCTGCTGATATTATCGGCACTTTTAACGGCCGTTTTTCTTCTGTCAAAAGAGCAGCTTCTGAGATGGTTTGGCGCCAGTCCGGATATTTTTCCCTACGCGGATACGTATCTGACCATTTATACTGCCGGGACCTTTTTTGCGCTGCTTTCCATGGGTATGAACTACTTTATTACAGCCCAGGGGTTCCCGGGGCTTGGAATGCTGACCACACTCATCGGGGCAGTGGTGAATATTGTGCTGGATCCCGTTTTCATTTTTACCTTTCATATGGACATCGCAGGGGCGGCAGCGGCCACTGTCATCGCCCAGATGTCCTCCTGCCTTTTTGTACTGTTTACGCTGAGAAGGAAGAAGATGAAGGTGCCCCTGGGACTTGTCAAGCCGGAGGTGTACATAGCAAAGAGAATTGTTAAAATCGGATTCTCCCCTTTTCTGATCATGGCCACGGACAGCATTATCCTGATCGCGCTGAACGCTGTGCTGCAGCGCTACGGAGGAGAAACGTACGGCGATACGCTGATTACGGCTGCTACCATTGTACAGAGCTATATGCTTCTGATCACTTCACCCATGCTGGGGATTACAGGAGGGGCACAGCCGCTGATCAGCTACAATTACGGAGCGAATAAGCCGGAACGGATCCGGGGAACGGTTTTCTGGGCTCTTGTCCTTTGCCTTTGCTTTACCGGGATGATGTTTCTGATTTCCCGGGTTCTTCCCCACTACTTTGTCAGGATTTTTACCGCCAATCCGGAGTATCAGGAGCTGGCCGTATGGGGAATACAGGTGTTTACCATGATGATTATCCCCCTGAGCTTCCAGTATGTATTTGTGGACAGCCTTACCGCCCTGGGAATGACCAGGATTTCTCTCGGCCTGTCCCTGATCAGGAAAATTCTGTATTTCGGAACCGTCTGCCTGCTGCCGCTGATCTTTTCAGCTAAGTCAGCCTTTTACGGAGAGCCTGTGGCGGATGGCCTTTCCGCGGCCATAACCTCCCTGGCATTTTTTGGCATTTACAGAAAGTATCTGAAAGGACAGGGAAGACTGGAAGCTATCCGAATGTAATCTGAATTTTATCCGAATCCGGAACACTGGATATGACACTGGAAGTTACAACTTCTTCATTTCCTTGTGAACCAGGAAGAGAGCCGATATGCCGGAGAGACCGTCTGCGATGGGACCGGCCCACAGGACGCCGTCGATTCCCCAGAGCAGCGGGAAGATAAGGATCAGAGGCAGCGGGAAGAATACTTGCCGGCTGAGAAATACAGCTGCACCGATGCCGCCCTTGCCGATGGAGGGGAAAATCTGGAAGCAGAGGAAGGCGACACAGGAGATACCGGTTACACGGTCGGTATTTCCGGCGCCGTAATTATATCCCAGGATAGGCTGGGTACCGAAGCTCACGGCATTAAAAATAGCGCTGACCATCAGTTTTCCCATAGGCTCGGATGCTAAAGAGGTGTAAGTCGAGAAATTTTATTATTTTCTATGAGGATCCTCCATTCGGTGCCATACCTTCTGATTTATGTTTTCCGTCATTTGCTGAAGCGTTTTTTCCGTTAGGGACAGCTCCTCAGGCGGAATGTCAGCCTTTAATGTATTGTAAAAGTCAGTGTGTATTCTTTTTATCTGCCTGGCGGCGGGCAGGGCTTTCTCTGTCAGATACAGATGTTTGACGCGCCGATCCTGCTGATCTCCGACAATCCGGATATAACCGATTTCGGTTAATTTTTTCATGATTTTTGTCAGAGTGGCCTTGTCGACACGGATACATTCCGCCATCTCCTGGGGAGAGGCCCCGGGGTGATCATAGAGATATTCTACATAGAACTGCTGTCCCCAGCCGATTTCATATTCCCGCAAGCCGCGGTCATAGTACATTTTCATAAGTCTGTCAAAGATAGAAATCCAGCGACCCAGATTTGAAAATGAATCATTCATAAATAAAAACACTCCTATCCGAATTCCAGGTGATACTATACCGCAAAAAAAGTAGCGTGCGCAATTAATTTTTAAAAAGTGAGAAAGATAAGGGAGAGATATTTAAAGGAGATACTCTGTTAATGAGTGAAAGAAAGCAGAGTTTAGAGAATTTTTATAGAGGAAGAGAGTTATACTGGTTGACATAATTTTAAAACGTGGTATAGTTTATATATGAATAGTTT
>DVGK01000047.1 GCA_018712785.1 Candidatus Choladousia intestinavium
TGATCTTACTGAATTATTGGTACGTCCTGGAATTTCATATCAAAAGCCGGGACGAAAGCGTACCTTCGGCAGAGGAAGGGTACAGAACTTTCACTTCCGGAAATACCGGGGAGATCACTTATTCTTCAGAAGGAAGTTATTCAGGGCAAATGGCTTCCATAGAAGTTACTCTGCCAGAGGACTTCCGGTTGAAAACGGACGTCATGGAAAATAATCTCTGCCAGAGCTGCCTGGATAAAGTAGCGGAGTCTTTGGATTTCCGCAAATGGAAGTATGAGAAGAAAGAAGCAATTCCCCTCTGTCTTGTAGATTTTGAGACTTTGGAAATCTATTCCCTGCAGGACTGGCATGTAGGATGCCTGATCCGGGATTATTGGGCGGAGATGGAGCATGAAGGAAATAAAGTGTCTGTGGATGTATATGACGTGGGGGAATCAGGAGCGGGAGGCTTCCCACTCCGGTTCCTGCCTGCCGTGGCTTTTCCCCAGGAATGTTTCCATATTTGTGCGGACGGTATTCAGTTCTTTTTCATAATCCCGGAGATTATGATAGGCTTCCTGCTGGCTGTTTTTTAAGGCAACCAGCTTTTCCTTTTCTGCTTTCAGCAGCTTCATGGAGGGCAGCTTCCCGCCGCCGGACTGTTCTTTCAAGAATTTCCTTGCGGCTTCATACAGGGCAAGTTCCGCCTGGTGTTCCTGCCGGAACTTTTTCTTGTTCCGGCTGCTGACAAACTGGCGGTACACGGATTTATTCGCCAGGTATTGCCCGGTGTAGTGGATCTGCTCGTTGACTTGCTTCAGCTTCCCTTCCGTGGAGCGGAGCGCCTTACGCATATCAGCGGTCTGACCTTTGGCTTCTTTCCAGGCGCTTTCCAGATCTTCCTCTGTGTCATAGCCATACTCCTGGATATAGGCGACGGTCTTTGCCATCTGCTGTAAATTGGACAGCTTCACTTTCCGGGCATAGGCGGCGCTTTGCTGTGCTTTAGCGCAGAGCTGCAGATCGACCACAAGCCGGAGGTCGGATTTGATAAAAACAAAGTCCGGAAGTTCGTCCGATATGGTATTCCGGGAAGTATCTGCCGGAGACTCCGGATCAGGATGCCGGAGCTGCTCCTGTCTTGCATTTTTCTCCCATTGGGACAGAAGATAGTCTTTTTCATAATGGCTTCCCAGGTTCCTGCCGGTGATGAACTTCTGCCGATCCGGGTGCAGGTAGCTGAACCGCCCACGGCTGACTTTAAAGGAAATGCCGTATTTTTCAGCCAGGATTTTTTGAAAATCTTCCTGGGTGCGGACAGAAGCGGCGGCTTCTTCAATGGCGTTCCGGAGAAAATCTTTCTGTGTCTCGAACTTCGTTTTCCGTGGCGTAACGCCGTCGGCAATCATCTTCTGATTGAGACTGTCCATCTTTTTCTGCCCTCTGCGCCGTGCATGGTATTCCCGGTCTGTGATTTTCTTTTCTGCCGGGGAGAGCAGGTCAACCTGGTGGAGCTGCTCCCGGTGGCACAGATCCATCACATCCTGTTTCAGATAAAGGAGATAATCTTTCGTGAGATGATGTTTATATCCGGCACGGGAATCGCATGGCCGTTCCATGAAGCCCTGCCGCTCCACGTCATACTTCCGCAAGCTGTTGATCACGATATGCACATGGATGTTGCCGCTTTTATTGTTGCCGTCTGTGTGGGTGCAGACCAAAGCCTGATGGCCGGGAAAATTTTTCCGGGCATATTCCAGGCCGAGCTGCTGCGCCCGCTCCCCGGTCAGATCGTTCTCTGTCACATCCTTTGGATCGAAACTTAAGATATAGTGATGGGATTTGATTTCATCAAAACGCTGGTTTTTCCGGTACTGTGCGTTCAGCTCCATACATTCCATGTCAAAGGTAAAAGGGTCACAGTTGATGCCGTCCAGGTAATATTCTTCACGGGGGATCAGCCTGCCGTTTTCATCCAGGATTGGTTTCATGGTATCTTCGTTATACTGGAACATGAGATAACGCTGGGCTTCCCCGTAATCTGCATTTTTACTGGCGATGTGTTTCAGAATGGCCATGGGAGGCGGTTCCTTTCTGCCCGGCAGGGTTTTCTTCAGAGAGGGAACGGAAATCCCCGGCCAGTCTCAAAACTTCATATTTCATTTCATAAATATCCGCAATCCCCTGGCGGATTGCTTTCTGCATTTCCTGGGAATGGATGCCGCCGCTGTTAAAGTGGCGGGCAATCTGGTTTAGGTTACTCCCGATTTTTCCAAACTCTGCGATCAGCTTTTTCAGTTCCGGCAGGTCTGCCACAATCTCATATTTGACCGTAACCTTTTTCCCGGTGACTTGTCTCCGGAGATATTCCGCCAGAGGGAGAGCGGCGGCTTTGGCGTGGGATAAGAGACGGGCATATTCTGCGTCTGTGAAGCGGAGCATGACAGGATGGGAGCGCCGGAGCGCTGTATCTTTCTTTGGCCTTGCCATAGATATTCTTTTTCCTTTCCCGTGGCTGATAAGCCACGCTGCGACTATTTTATATAGGAGCTAAACCGCACATTGAGAAAATGTGCATTGGTCGAGGGTATGGGGAGCGAAATCCCCATCAAGTTTGCCGGGTAAGCAAAAGCCGCAAAGCGGGTTTTGAGTTACGCAGGCGAAACTTGCTCTGGA
>DVGK01000048.1 GCA_018712785.1 Candidatus Choladousia intestinavium
ATATATAAATAAAATATGCAAAAGCAAATTAATCCGGCAGATGCTTTTTGAACTGTATGAATTCAATTACTTCTTTTTGCTTGGATGAAGACAAGGCAGAAAATTCATTCAGAAGTTTCTTTTCGTGACGGCTTATGTAAGGAGCCATCTCCGTATCCCGCACCAGATAATCCACGGATACGTGATACAACTCAGCCAGAGAGACTATGATCTCAATGGGCGGCGTGCGGGCTGCGTTTTCATAATTGCAGTAAGTCTGTCTTTGGATGTTCAGAAAACGGCTGACGTCTGCCTGGGTATAATTTGCCTGCTTGCGCAATTCTCTGATTTTACGTGAAAAATTAGACTGGCCCATGGAAAAACCTCCCAATTTGGCCTTTATTATATCAGTATATTTTTGAAATATCTGTAAATGCAACAACACGAATACAATACTCCGTACAAAGCAACGAAATGTTGCGTTTATATTCATAGGGAGACTATTCCTGTTACCGGCAGTACCAGCAAGTGGCTGAACTGCCGACAGAAAAACGGAAAGGAGAAGACAGAATGAATTTACTTACATTTGGAATGGAAAACAGAAGGAGCGCCTCTCCGGGCAAGAGGGCTGTCGCGGAAGCTGCACTGGCTTTTGAAAAGTTTCGGGCAAATCAGCTGGAAAAGAAGCTGGAACGGGAAATCGCAGAGATTAAGATGACCAGAGAGGACGATGACCGCATATTTCAGAATATTCTGAAGCATGCGGAATCATCGGAAAAAGCGGAAAGATAAAAAGCCTTTTTATGAATCGGACAGAGGAGGAGCGCTCAGGGTACACAGATAAGAATTGTGATACAGCCCGGAATACGTGACTTCTCTGCCAAACCATCCGGGGGGAGTGAAGGCGTCGGCTGCCGCTTCGTCCGGAAATTCCACCTCTGCCAGAATCAGCCCGGACAGATATCCCAGAAACACATCCAGCTCAATGGTGAGGCTGGTTTTGGGAAGGGGGATGAGGTATCTTTTTTTCGTAATTTTGTTTTCGTCTGCCTTGGAAAGCAGATGCTGATAGGAAGCGGGCGTAAGGGGAAGGTTGTACTCTTCCCGGACCATCAGTCCCCTGCCCTTATATGTGAGATAATAGGAATCATTCTCCTGGCGGATCCGGATAACCGGATCGGTACACAGGTAGGCCTGTTCGATAAAAAGACATTCGTACTGCTCCAGAGGCCGGGGCAGATTTTTTTCTTCAATCAGATATTTTCTTTCTATTTCCATGTCAAAGCTCCTTGTATAGAAAAGGATTATGTTTGTAAGTACCAGTAACTATTATATCATATTTTAGAAAAATTTTACGAAAGATTGTATAGAAACCCGGAGAAGTCTCTGATACAATAAGCACAGAGGCGGTTAGCGGGCACTGCAGGGAAACCGAAAATACCCGCGGATGAAACCGCAGAAGAGAAGGAGGCTGAAACGATGAGTAAAGTATATGTGTTTCTGGCAGACGGTTTCGAGGAAGTGGAAGGGCTGACAGCGGTGGACTTGCTGCGCCGGGCACAGATCGAGACAGAGATGGTGTCTGTAACCGGAAAATTAGAAGTGACAGGCAGCCATAGGATTCAGGTGAAGGCGGACTGCCTTTTTGAGGAGATACAGCAAGATGAGGCGGTCATGTATGTGCTGCCGGGAGGAATGCCGGGAACCCTTCACCTTGGGGCACATCAGGGATTGGCGGCACTCCTTAAATCAGCGGAAGCAGAAGGGAAAAAAGTGGCGGCTATCTGCGCGGCTCCCAGCGTATTAGGCGGACTAGGCCTTCTGAAAGGGAAAACAGCCGTTTGCTATCCGGGCTTTGAGGATAAGCTTCAGGGAGCGGAGGTAAAGGAAAGCTCGGCAGAGGTTTCAGGCTATATTACCACCAGCCGGGGAGTGGGGACAGCGATTCCCTTTGCGCTGGCATTGATCGCGCAGCTCAAAGACCAAGAGACTGCGGATGAGATCGGAAAATCGATCGTCTGGAGTTAGAGGACTGTCGGTGATTAAAGAGGCATATCTTGGAAAAAACAGGGGAAAGAAATAAGGCTTCTTATTTTATCTATAGAAGGACGGCAGAAGAGAGGCAGGACAGCCTTTCCTGCCGTTTTTCCTGTTCCTGGAAGCGCTTTTTTGATGGGGAAAAGGGCCTCAGAGCAGCGGAATCAGAAATTTGGTAAGTTTTTATCAGAAAAGTACTGGCGTTTTTTGGGGCGGTATGCTATACTATTTCAATGACTGCGTATGTTTAACAGCAGTCTTTTTGACGGTTTCCAGGAACGAGTGGAAATAGAATGAAGGAGGAATACGGCACAATGAGTGTACAGGTAGAAAAACTGGAAAAGAATATGGCGAAGCTCACAATAGAAGTTCCCGCGGAAGAATTGGAAGCTGCATTGGAAAAAGCCTACCAGAAGAACAAGAACAGGATTAATATTCCGGGATTCAGGAAGGGAAAAGCGCCCCGTAGGATGATTGAGAAGATGTACGGGGAAGGCATTTTCTATGAAGATGCGGCGAACTCCCTGATTCCCGATGCATATACAAAAGCAGTGGAAGAGTGTGAAGAAGTAATTGTGTCGCAGCCTGAGATCTCCGTTGTCCAGATAGAGAAAGGAAATCCTTTCATTTTTACAGCTGAGGTAGCAGTAAAACCTGAGGTGACCCTGGGAGATTATAAGGGACTTGAGGTAGAGAAGACAGAGGTTTCTGTTTCAGAGGAAGAGATCGATAAAGAAGTAGACAGAGAGAGAGAGAACAACTCCAGAATGCTGGATATTGATGACCGGGCCGTTGAGAACGGGGATATGATCAAGCTGGATTTTGAGGGGTTTGTGGACGGCGTCGCTTTTGAGGGCGGCAAGGGGACCGATTACCCGCTGACCATTGGTTCAGGAAGCTTTATTCCAGGCTTTGAGGAACAGCTGATCGGAGCAAAGCTGGGAGAAGAGACAGAAGTGAACGTAACCTTCCCAGAGGAATATCAGGCCAAGGATCTGGCAGGCAAGGCGGCAGTATTCAAATGTAAGGTAAACGAGATTAAGGTGAAGGAGCTTCCGGAAGCAGACGATGAGTTTGCCAAGGATGTGTCCGAGTTCGATACATTAGCTGAATACAGAGATGATATCCGGGCAAAGCTTCTGGAGAGAAAGACCCAGGAAGCCAAGAGAGAAAAAGAGAGAAAAGCCCTGGATAAAGCTGTGGAGAATGCCACTATGGAGATTCCGGATGCTATGGTAAATGAGCAGGTACGCCGTATTGCCGATGACTTTGCCAGAAGGCTTCAGACCCAGGGACTTTCCATGGAGCAGTATATGCAGTTTACCGGCATGACTCCGGATTCCTATATGGAGCAGGTACGGCCGGAGGCTCTTAAGAGAATTAAAAACAGTCTTGTGCTGGAAGCGATTGCCAAGGCAGAGGATATTCAGATCAGCGACGAGCAGGTGGATGAAGAGATCAAAAAGATGGCTGAGTCTTATAAGATGGAGCCCGACAAATTAAAAGAGATGATGGGCGACTATGAGATGGAGCAGCTTAAGAATGATCTGGCAGTCCAGGCAGCAGTTGAACTGATCAGCGACGCGGCAGTAGAGGTTTAAGTTTGGCAGCAGTATAGGAGGGATTCGTATATGAGCTTAGTACCTTACGTCATTGAACAGACCGGGCGGGGAGAGCGCTCGTATGATATTTTCTCCAGATTATTAAAGGACAGGATTATTTTTCTGGGAGAAGAAGTGACAGACGTGAGCGCGAACCTGGTGGTGGCGCAGCTTCTGTTTCTTGAATCGGAGGATCCGAACAAAGATATCCATCTGTATATTAACAGTCCAGGCGGTTCTGTATCCGCAGGACTTGCCATCTATGATACAATGCATTATGTGAAATGTGACGTTTCCACCATGTGCATGGGAATGGCGGCCAGTATGGGAGCCTTTCTCCTGGCAGGAGGCGCCAAGGGCAAGAGATTTGCCCTGCCGAATGCGGATATCATGATTCATCAGCCCTCCGGGGGAGCCCAGGGACAGGCCAGTGATATCAAAATCGTTGCGGATAAAATCCTTCAGACCAGGCAGAAGCTGAATCAGCTCCTGTCCGAGAATACTGGGCAGCCGCTGGATGTGATTGCGGCTGATACAGAGAGAGACCGTTGGCTGAGTGCCCAGGAAGCGAAAGATTACGGCCTGATTGATGAGATCGTATTGCCTAGATAGCTTTGCAATGGGGCTGTTACAAGAGATTTTTTTGTGACAGTCCCACTTGTGTTATTCCGGAGGGATAAAAATTTTCTTCGGAGCTTTTTGAATGATTAAATAATAGGGGTGAAAAGATGCCAGGAAAAAATGGTGAAAAAATCCGGTGCTCGTTTTGCAATAAAACAGAGGATCAGGTTCGCAAGCTGATCGCGGGCCCCAACGGGGTTTATATCTGCGATGAGTGTATTGATATCTGCGCTGAGATTATAGAAGAAGAGATGGACGAGGAATACGCCCAGGAAGAGCAGATGGGGATTAATCTTTTGAAGCCTGTGGAGATTAAGACCTTCCTGGATGATTATGTCATCGGACAGGATGAGGCCAAGAAAGCTTTGTCCGTGGCTGTGTACAATCATTATAAGAGAATTACCAGCGGGAAGTATCTGGATGTGGAGCTGCAGAAATCCAATATCCTCATGCTGGGCCCCACAGGATCCGGGAAGACCATGCTGGCCCAGACTCTGGCCCGGCTGCTGAATGTGCCCTTCGCCATCGCCGACGCCACGGCGCTGACGGAAGCCGGGTATGTGGGAGAGGATGTGGAGAATATTCTGCTGAAGATTATCCAGGCGGCAGATTACGATATTAAAAAGGCAGAGTACGGTATTATTTATATCGATGAGATAGATAAGATCACCAGAAAATCAGAGAATGCCTCCATTACGAGAGACGTTTCCGGAGAAGGCGTTCAGCAGGCGCTGCTGAAGATCCTGGAGGGAACGGTAGCCTCAGTTCCGCCTCAGGGCGGCAGGAAGCATCCGCATCAGGAGCTGCTTCAGATCGACACCACCAATATCCTTTTTATCTGCGGAGGAGCCTTCGAGGGAATTGACAAGATCATCGAGTCCAGGATGGATCATTCTTCTATCGGATTTAATTCAGAGCTGGCAGATAAGCAGGAGCATAACGTAGGAGAAGTCTTAAAGCAGGTGCTGCCCCAGGACTTCATCAAATACGGGATGATTCCGGAGTTTATCGGCCGTGTGCCGGTGGTGGTTTCTTTGGATGAGCTGGATAAGGAGACTTTGATCCGGATTCTCACAGAGCCGAAAAACGCCATTGTAAAACAGTTCCAGGGACTTTTCGGGCTGGACGATGTGGAGCTGACCTTTGATGAGGGAGCCATAGAAGCCATCGCGGATAAGACCATCGCCAGGAAGACAGGGGCCAGGGGCCTGAGAGCCATTATGGAGAACGCTATGATGGATTTGATGTACCAGCTGCCTTCTGTGGAAAATGTGGCGTCCTGCGTGGTGACGAAGGAACTGATAGAGGGAACGGGAGAGCCTGTTCTTACCTACAAGGAGGAACCCAAGGGGCGGAGAAAACGCAGGCTTGGGATTATGGAAGAGACTGCGTAACGAGAGGAAGAAAGATCAAGAATGGAAGAACAGAGAAAGATAATGCCGGTGATTCCCCTTCGGGGGCTTTCAGTGCTGCCGGGAATGGTGCTTCATTTTGATATCAGCAGAGATCGTTCCATAAAAGCGGTAGAAGCCGCTATGAGCGGAGATCAGAAAATATTTTTAGTAACGCAGAGAAACCCGGATCATAACAATCCGGGTTTGCCAGATTTATATGAGATTGGACTTGAAGCAAAGATAAAAAATGTGGCAAAGCTGCCCCAGGGAATTATCAGGGTCATGGTGGAGGGCTGTGAAAGAGGACAGCTTCTGGATCTGGACGAGAGCGGCGCTTACCTGACCGGGGAGATTGAAGAGATTATCTGGGAGCCGCTTGAGCTGAATGAGGCCACAAAGACGGCTATGGTGAGGGCTCTTCAGGAGCTGCTGAAGCGCTACTGCCAGCTGAATCAGAAATTCGGTAAGGATATGCTGCGTCAGACCTTGGAGATCACCAGCCTTTCTGAGCTGGTGCAGCAAATCGCGGTTCACCTGCCCCTGTTCTATGAAGAACGGCAGAAGCTGCTGGAGGCTATGGATCTGGCGGAGGAGTACGATACTCTTTGCACCGTGTTGGTAAATGAGATGGAGATTATCCAGATCCGCAATGAGATCCAGCAGAAAGTGAAGGAGCGGGTGGATAAAAACCAGAAGGAGTACATCTTAAGAGAGCAGATTAAGGTGATTCAGGAAGAGCTGGGAGAGAACACCCTTCTTTCGGATGTGGAAAACTATAAGAAGGCGGCTCTGGAGCTGGAAGCGCCGGAGAAGGTAAAGACAAAGCTTTTAAAGGAGATCGACCGGTTAAAAGGAATCGGAAACAATTCCGCGGAAAGCTCAGTACTGAGAGGGTATATCGAGACCCTTCTGGAACTGCCCTGGGATCACGCTTCCCAGGACAATCAGAATCTGAAAAACGCGGAAAAGGTTCTGAATGAGGATCACTACGGCCTTGAGAAGGTGAAGGAGAGGGTGCTGGAATATCTGGCTGTCCGGGTGCTGTCCGGAAAAGGAACCAGTCCCATTCTCTGCCTGGCCGGGCCTCCCGGTACGGGAAAGACCTCCATCGCCCGTTCTATTGCCAGGGCTCTTGGAAAAGAGTATGTCAGAATCAGCCTGGGGGGCGTTCGGGATGAGGCGGAGATTCGGGGGCACCGGAGGACGTATGTGGGAGCCATGCCGGGACGGATTGCCAGCGGACTGCGGCAGGCAGGGGTAAAGAATCCCCTGATGCTGCTGGATGAGATCGACAAAGTAAGCAGCGATTATAAGGGGGATACAGCCTCCGCTCTTCTGGAGGTGCTGGACTCAGAACAGAACAGCAGGTTCCGGGATCATTATGTGGAGCTTCCACTGGACCTGTCTCAGGTGCTCTTCGTGGCTACGGCCAACGATCTGCATACCGTTCCCAGGCCCCTGCTGGATCGAATGGAAATTATTGAGGTGAACAGCTATACAGCCAATGAGAAGCTTCACATTGCCAAGGATCATTTGGTAAAGAAGCAGCTGGAGCGCCATGGCATCAAAAAGGAACAGCTGACCATTACGAAGCCGGCTCTCATGGCTATCATCAATGGATATACGAAGGAAGCAGGTGTCCGGCAGCTGGAGCGGAAGATTGGCGACATCTGCCGGAAGGCGGCCAGAGAGCTGCTGGAGGGCCATGAGACAAAGATCCGGGTGGGAGAAAAGAATCTGGAGAAATACCTGGGAAGAAAACGGTATACCATTCAGAAGAAGAACCCGGCTAATGAAATCGGCATAGTCCGGGGGCTTGCCTGGACCAGCGTAGGGGGAGATACCCTGCAGATCGAGGTGAATCTCATGCCGGGCAAGGGGGAATTCCTTCTCACAGGCCAGCTGGGGGATGTGATGAAGGAGTCCGCCCAGACCGCCATCAGCTATATCCGCTCCGTCAGCGAAGAATACCAGATCGAAAGTGATTTCTTCCAGAAAAAGGACATCCACATCCATATCCCGGAGGGAGCCGTTCCCAAGGACGGTCCTTCGGCCGGCATTACCATGGCCACCGCCATTCTCTCAGCGGTGACGGGGATTCCGGTGCGGGCGGATGTGGCCATGACCGGAGAGATTACCCTGAGAGGAAGGGTTCTTCCCATCGGGGGATTGAAGGAAAAGCTTCTCGCGGCCAGGCAGGCCGGGATGAGAACCGTAATAGTCCCCTGGGAGAATAAAGAGGATGTGGAAGAGATTTCCAAAGAGATTACGGAGGGTATGGAGTTTATCTACGCCAAATCCATGCCGGAGGTGCTGAAGACAGCCCTGGTACCCTCCAAAGACTGAAAATTTCCGCGGCAAGCTGCGGAAAACAGGATGAAAGCAGAAGGAGAATTTATGGTAATTAAGCAGGTTTCACTGGAAACGGTCTGCGGCTATACCAGCAGACTCCCGGAGAATACAAAGCCGGAGGTGGCCTTTGCCGGAAAGTCCAATGTGGGAAAGTCGTCTCTGATCAACGCCCTGATGAACCGGAAGTCCCTGGCCAGAACCAGCGCTCAGCCGGGCAAGACCCAGACCATCAATTTCTATAATGTGAATGACGCTCTGTACCTGGTAGATCTTCCAGGGTACGGCTACGCCAGGGTGTCCAAAGAAGAAAAGGAAAAATGGGGAAAGCTCATTGAACGGTACCTACATACCTCCGGACAGTTAAGAGCCGTCTTTCTTCTGATCGACATCCGCCACGCTCCGGGTGAGAACGACCGGATTATGTATGACTGGATCTGCCACAACGGCTACGAGCCGGTGATTATCGCCACGAAGGCCGATAAGATCAAACGCAGCCAGCTTCAGAAGCAGGTGAAGCTTTTGCGGGAAGGGCTGGGAGTCAAACCGGATACAAAGCTGATCCCCTTCTCAGCGGAGAACAAGCAGGGACGGGAAGAGATCTGGAGCGAGATTGAGAGGACCGCCGATTTGAGCGAAACTGAAAAATAAAAAAGCAATATTAAGCGAAAGAAAAAAGAAAACGTGTAAGTTTTCATTAATGCTGTTTTATATGGCAAAAAAGAACGCCGGGACATCCTCTGGTTTGAGGATGCACCGGCGTTCTTTGCCTCTAAGCGCCCGGCGGCTTTCGGCTTCCCGAAAAGGACCCGTTCAGCCCCGACAGCTCTCTGAAGAGGCGGAAGCTTCTGGTGTCAGGGAAAGCCCGGTCAGCACGCCCCAGATATAGGGGGCGCCGTACATTCCCAGAGCCTTGGGGCCGGAAATGCCGCCCAGCTGAATTTTCTGAAAAGCCTTTTCAAAGGTACTCCTGGTAATGGACTTCTCCCTTCGGTCGACAAACATTTCGCCTCCCCGGATTTCATACGTAAAGGGAAGACCCTTTTTCGTATAAAAGGTCTCCCCTGCATGGCCGGCGATGAGCTGCCACAGATCTTCTTCCGTTCCTTTCTTATCCATAAGCGTCCCCCGTTTTTGCTATCCTATAATGTGATAAATTTATAATATTTTTTTCACAGTGTCAATCCTCATCTTTCCTTGACAGATTAAAAGTTTGGTGGTAGTATCTGAATATATTTTATGTAGTTTTTAATACTATGTATTGTGTTTGCGATATTAGGAGGTGGCAGTATGACACTTACAATCAGAGAACCGGGAAGCGCGATTACGCATTTTATTGGGATGATTCTGGCAATTTTTGCCGCAGTCCCTCTTTTGGCCAAGGCTTCCTTGACTTCCGGCCAGGTAGGACTCTGGGCGATGTCCGTTTTTATGAGCAGTATGATTCTTTTGTACGGAGCCAGTACCCTGTACCATTCTGTAAACTGTACTGGGAAAAAACTGAAAATTTTTAAGAAAATTGACCATATGATGATTTTTGTGCTGATCGCCGGATCCTACACGCCGGTATGCCTGCTGGTGCTGGAGCCAAGCTCCGGTTATACCCTTTTGCTGACCGTCTGGGCGGTAGCTCTGGTGGGAATGGCAGTCAAGGCTTTTTGGGTCACCTGTCCGAAATGGTTTTCATCCCTGATCTATATTTCCATGGGATGGGCCTGCCTCTCTGTCTTCGGACAGCTTTACTCCAGCCTTTCTACAGCGGCCTTTCTCTGGCTTCTGTCGGGAGGTCTTCTGTACACGGCAGGCGGCGTGATCTATGCCCTGAAGCTGCCGATTTTCAACTCCCGGCATAAAAACTTCGGTTCCCATGAAATCTTTCATCTTTTTGTAATGGGCGGAAGTCTGTGCCACTTTATCTGCATGTATCAGTATGTTATCTGATATGAAAAAACGGCGTGTGATCCCTTTTGAGAGATACACGCCGGTTTTTCCGACTGTTAATGTGAAGCCTTATGTGAATCCTTCCTTCAGCCAAGTCTCCTGGCGAAATCCGCCATGGCTTCCGAAACCTTGATCTGCTGGGGACATACCGCTTCGCAGCTGCGGCATCCGATGCAGGCAGTGGGCTGCTTGTCTTTCGGAATCGCGGACAGGGCCATGGGAGCGATGAAGCCTCCATCTGTAAAACAGTGCTCATTGTACAGGGCAAGGAGGGAGGGAATATCCAGCTCCTGGGGACAGTGGCTGACACAGTAATGACAGGCTGTGCAGGGAAGGGCGATTTTCTTCACCATCTCATCCGCGATGGCAAGAAGCTCCTTTTCCTCCTGATCGTTCAGAGGCTTGTCTTCTTCAAAGGTGGCAATGTTCTGCTTCATCTGCTCCAGGCTGGACATACCGGAGAGGATGACCTTTACGCTGGGAACGGACTGAAGGAATCGGAAAGCCCAGGCCGGAATGGTTTCCTCAGGCCGGAGAGCCTTCAGCTTCTCTTCGTATTTCGCGTCCAGGGAGGCCAGCCTTCCGCCTCTTAAAGGCTCCATCACCCATACAGGAAGATGGTACTCTTCCAGAAGCTGGACCTTTGCCTTGGCGTCCTGGAAATCCCAGTCCAGATAGTTTAACTGAATCTGGCAGAACTCCATCTCTTTTCCGTAGGCCTCCAGAAAACGTTTCATGACATCGTAGCTTCCGTGAGCGGAAAAGCCAAGGTGACGGATTCTGCCGGCCTTTTTCTGGGCTACCAGATAATCATAGATACCGTACTTGGGGTTTAAATAAGCGTCGATGTTCATCTCACAGACATTGTGGAAAAGGTAAAAGTCAAAATATTCCACGCCGCATTTCTCCAGCTGCTTTTCAAAGATTTCCTGAACCTTGTCCATGTTTCCAAGATCGTAGCCGGGAAATTTGTCCGCCAGATAAAATTTGTCCCTGGGATATTTCTTCAGAGCCTTTCCCATTACAAGCTCGGAAGTTCCGTTGTGATAGCCCCAGGCAGTGTCATAGTAGTTGATTCCGTGCGCCATGGCATAGTCCACCATCTCCATGGCGGCTGTTTCATCAATCCGGGAATCGTCTCCCTCTGCTACAGGAAGACGCATAGCGCCCATACCCAGAGCGGAGAGCTGAAGATCCTGATAAGTTCTGTAAATCATGGTATGTACGTACTCCTTTCTGCTGATGTGTCGGCGGACTTCGGAGGATTTTTCCGAGATCCGCACTCTGTTATTATACTACTTGGAGTTGACTCCAAGTCAACAAAATCTTTAAAAGCCAAGCTCTGAAAGCTTTTGCTTCAGCGCCTCCTCCCTGCGGCCGTACTGAAAACGGCGGCAGGCTTCTTCATACTGTCTGGAGGGGCGGAAAGCCAGGTGCTCTGCCAGGTGGGAGTTTGAGAGCAGGGAGGTGAGGAAAAAGGCGAGAGCCGATTCGTTCCCGGATTCCTCCAGGATTTTCAGGCAGGCTTCCAGCTTTTCCGATGCCAGATCGGCTTCGTTTTTTTCAGGTATAAGGCTCTCCTCCCAGAGAGATTCCATCCTGGAACGAGCCTCCCTGGGAGAAAGAGAGTTTGAGGGAAGCTGATACCGAAGGCCGGACAGGAGAAGAAGCGCCTGTCTGATATCCTGGTATTCCTCCGGTTCTGTCAGATTGTGGACAGAACGGATTTCCAGAATCTCCTCCTCTTTCTTCAGAAATTCTTCAACCTGCAGGGAGGTATTATCCGGAAGATTCTGGTTCTGTTTCAGAAACCGCTCCAGTTTCTCGAACATCTCCCGGGTCCGGGTCTGGCGCCGGCGTTTCCGGGATTCCTCCTTAAGATCGAAATGGAGTCTGGACAAAAGCAGAGAGACCAGATACAGAGCCTCCTGGGCGGGGCTTTCTTTCAGCTTTTCCAGAAGGGCGCTTCTGGCGGCCGCCTCTTTTTCAAAAAAGGCAGAGACCGGAAGGTCCCCCTCCCATTTCAGGCAGAGCTGATAATAGGCGGAAAAGTCGCGGGCAATCTTCTCCGCGGAAAGGTAGGGGAGGATTACCTGTTCGTTCACCGGAAACCGCAAAGCCTCGTACTCCCGGATAAGGCAGGAAAGATCCTCCCAGCCTCTGGCCGTGGCATAGGCTTTTTGGGAAGAGGATTGGGAAATCTGATAGAAGGAGTCCGGATGAAGATGCAGGTAGGAGAGAACCGCCCTGTGCATTCCCGCGGAAACCGCGTATTCCTCCCAGGCCGGGAAATCTGCCTCCACGTAAAGGACCTTGAGGCGGTCCAGAGTGGCCAGGTCAAATTCCCGGACCGATTTGTTGTATTCAGGGGGATTTCCCGCGGCGGCAATGACCCAGCCTGGGGGCAGCCTGTGGGGGCCGAAGGTTTTATTCTGGAGGAACTGCAGAATGGCCGGCGCCAGAGTTTCCGACACACAGTTGATCTCATCCAGGAATAAAAGGCCCCTTTCGCAGCCGGTTTCCTCCATACAGCGGTATACAGAAGCGATAATCTCGCTCATGGTGTACTCGGTCACAGGATACGTTTTCCCGCCGAAGGTTTGCTCCCGGATAAAAGGGAGACCGATGGCGCTCTGCCTGGTATGGTGGGTCATAGTGTAGGAGACGAAGCCTGCCTGGCATTCCCTGGCAGCCTGGGCCATAACCGCCGTCTTGCCGATGCCCGGAGGCCCGATTAAAAGCAGAGGGCGCTGGTGGTCGGTGGGAATGGCATAGTCTCCCAGGGGCGTTTTGGCAGTGTAGGCCTGTATAGTCCGTACGATTTCTTTTTTTGCTTCTTGAATATTCATGGCTTCTCCTTGGGTGTTTCGGATTCTTCGGATTTCAGGACTTCGGAGGGCAGGCCAAGATTTAAAAGGACCGCCCAGGGAGGGATCTCCTGCTTCTGGCTTTCCCTGTTCAGAAAGACAAAAGCAGTCTCAAAAGGAGGCTTCCTGCTGGGATAGATGCCGTCCCCGTCGGTAAAATACAAAAGAGCCCGGAGATTCTGTATTTCTTTTTTTCTCATTTTTTCCTCCAGAAGGGAAAAGACCGGGCGGAAATCTGTGCCTCCCTGGCCCAGTATTTTCAAAGAGGAAAGGTATTCCTCCCATTCCGAGATTCCGGTGAAGACTTTGTATTCCTGAATCATGGAATCACACTGAATAAAATGCAGCTTCATTTTTTTGAAAAAGTTTTCCTTCTGCCTTAAAAGACTCCAAGTCTCATCCAGAAAGCGGCGGACCAGGACGCCGGAGCAGGAGCCGGAGGTGTCGATGGCTATGGCAAACTCGTCTAAGCGATTTACCTCCTGATATTCCAAGGGCTCCAGAAACGGAAGATTCCCGTAATGGGACAGGCCGTAGCAGTATGGAATATAATCAAAGGAGTCCGCGTCCAGCAGGAGCTCTTCCCTGGGACAGGCGAATCTTTCAAGAAACTGTCTGTATTGGTAGCGGTCCCTTTCCAGAAGCCGGGCGGAGGAAGCGGCTCCCCCGGCAGAAGAGACCTGCCGCCTTTGGCCTGAGGATTCCCAGGATTTGACCAGGCCCGCCGAGACAGTGTAGGGGTGCCAGACACGGTAGAGCTCTTCCCGGGAAGACAGGGAGGCGCCGCCGGCCCTGGCCCTTTCGGAAGTCTCCCTAGGTGATTTTTTATACCAGCAGGCGTGGCTGTCCGGGTGCCAGCCGGGGGAGGGCAGTCCTTTTGGGGGAAGCCAGGAGGCGGGCAGAAGACCGCCGCTAAGAAGCCGGTTTACCTGCCAGTCGCACCTCTCGTCTCGGTCCTTTTGTTTTTCCGCGCTCCTTTGGACGGGATGAAGCAGGAGGCAGTGCAGGTGAATGTGCAGGAAAGCAAGGCGCGTCAGCAAGCTGTCGTGGGCAAACTGTCGGCATAACCGTTCCGGATGGAAAAAAAGATACGTTCCGTCCCCGGCCATGGGAGCCGTAAGGGAAGCGTCCGTCCGGGGTTTCAGCAGGCAGAAGGCTCCCGAGAGGGATGGAAAAGCTTCGCTGCACTGCTCCTTCAGAAGAGAGAGGATTTCCAGGGCAGCGGCTTCCATCCCTTGGATGGGGGGAATGGAAGGCGACAAGGAGTTCTCTTTTAGGGAGGCCCCTAAGGCCCCGATCAGAAGCCCGCAGCAGCCGGGATCCGCCTGGTCCTGTCCGGCTGTTGCCAGCAGGGCTTCCCGGAGGACTTCGGAAGGGATCTGAAAAGAGGTAAGAAACTTTTCCAGCAGGGCAGCATCCTTCCTGGAAAGCAGCAAAAGCAGCGCCTGTTTCAGACGCTGCTTTAGAAAGTTTTCATAGAATTTACGGTCCTCAGAGGATAAGGGCTCCTCTGACAGAAGAGCTTCTGCCGCGAAGGAAAGCCTGGCGGCCGTTCCTTTCCTCTGAAAAAATGCGTCACTGGGCATACAGATTCCTCGCTTTTCATGCTGTCAGCCTTACTATAGCATAAAAGAGAGAACTGCGCCAGAACAGAGAGAAGATTATAAGGGCTTCATCCCCACCCGCTGATAGAATTTTTCCATAAGGGCGGGGGCCGGGGACTGGTACAGAGTCCGGTCTTTCTTAAGAATCCGCGCCGCTTCCTCTAAGTCCATCTCCCGGCTTCGGACCATCTGCGCCATCTCGCTGGTGCGCAGAGGAAAACCGTTTTTGTCCAGAAACAGCTTCTCAGCGGCCTCATGGGCCCAGCAGTCCGCGTGGGGCTTGGCGTTTTTCGGGCGTTCCCAGCCGATCTCCTTTTCAAGATAGGCCATTTTTTCTTCATCCGTCACCTTGTGGTATGTAAAGTAGGAAAGAGAAGTCACTTCCGCCTCCGGCAGAAAGTCCACGCAGCTCCTGCCGTCCAGCTTGTCCAGAAGGCGTCCGAACATCTGATACTCGAAAGCCTTCAGGGAGCGGGACAGCTCAAAGGGCTCCAGTCCTTTCATTTCGCAGGCGTTCTGGTAGATCTGGCTTCTGGTTCTTCCATTGACGATCAGAGGAATCCCGAAGCGGGAAGCCAGCAGATGGCTGTGGTAATGCATAAAATGAAAGCAGATGCTGCAGAAATTCCGGGTAACCTTTAGGGCGGCCCGGTAAAATTTGCACAGCTCGGAATCCTTCATGCTGATATAGATATGGTCAATATCCATGGCTCTTTTCAGCTTTTCACAGTTCTGACGGCCAAAATCCGTGGAGAAGCCATTGTCGAAGGTATAAGCCAGGACCCGCATGCCGTAAACCTTTTTCAGCTGGCAGATCAGATAGGCCCCGTCCTTGCCGCCGCTTAATCCCACGATGCAGTCATAGGGAGAGCCGTTCTCTCTGGCTTTCTCCTTTGCCTTCTCAATCTCAGAGAGAAACTGTCTGTGCAGACTGTCATAGTCGTCCAGCTGCGCCTGATGAGCTTCATAAAAGCGGCAGAAGCAGCAGACGCCCTCCGCGTCTATTTTAATTTTCGGGTAGGTCTCCGGGAGACCGCATTTTATACAGTATTTCATATAGACCTCCTGTTTGATCGGCAGAAAACTTCTAAATATTATAAAGCCGGATTTTGATAGGAATATGAGGATGAAGAAACAAAATTTTGCCCGTCCGGTTCCTCCAGTCCCTTTTATGGGACAGGCCTTCTGCTATAGTGGTCACAGAGAGGAAAAGAGAGCCTCTTATTCTCAAAAGGTTAAAAATGGTCAGCAGGAGGTTGAAGAGATGGAAAAAGTGATTTGCAGAGAACTGACATGGATGGGCTGGATTTTATGCGGCATGGCCGGATTCATGGAGCTTGCCTTTGTATTTTTAGTTCTGGGAATATCTTGGCGCATGACGCCGGTACTGGTGTTTTTGTTTCTGTGGCTGCTTTTTAGCCTGCTCTCAGCAGGAGCGGTTCTTGAGTTCGAGGAAATACTGGACAGAGGGAAGGCTGGTCTTT
>DVGK01000049.1 GCA_018712785.1 Candidatus Choladousia intestinavium
ATTCTAAGAGGAGGCTTCAAAAGCCAGTATACCTCAAAAGGCGCCCAAGAAAGGATCAGGAATATTTTTTCTGACTTCCAGAGCTGGGAGAAGCAGTGGGAAAATCCGGCTTTTATAAGTTTCGATTCCCAGGAGATGGAATCCAATCCTTTCCACAGGCTGTACCGTTTCTGCGGGTTCAGCAGCAGAGATCTGGTCTGTTTTTTTAATACAGTCTTTTTATTAAGCGATGTGTTTGAAATAAGAGAGTGCGTGCTAGAAGAGCTGGAACAAAGAACGCGGGGCGCGCAGGATAATCCTTACATACTGGCCTTGGGAGATCATTTGAGAGAGAAGCGCCCTCTTTCCTCCTCCGAGATAAACTTTTTTTCCGTTTACGAAAAATCCAAGTCGGTATTTGCCGGAGATAATAGAACCTTAAACAATCGGCTTCTAAAGTATTCTGAGCTTGGGCTTCTTAAGCGTATCCAGCGAAAAGAAAAAGGCAATAACCGATGGATGCTGAACGGACTGACGATGAAGAAAATTCTGGAAAGGGGAACAGCCTGCCAGGAGGATTTTAAAGACCGCTTTCGCTATGCTCTGGATTTCTTTTCACAGTATTTTCCTATGGGAGAAATCGGCACCTTCCTGCTGGAACGCATGGGAGAGCAGCCCATAAGATTCCTGCGCTTTAAGCATGATTATTTTATGCAGGCGATGAATGATTTTAATTTGACAGATCTTCTCTTTGCCATGGAAAGCAGAAAGTGGTGCCGGATTCAATACAGACACGGCATCCGGGGAGGCGATGCGGAAATTTTGTGCTGTCCTCTGCAGATACGGATCAGCCTCCAGAATGGAAGAGAGTCATTAATGTATTATGAGCCTTTCACCAGAAACTGCACCAGCCTTCGGCTGGATTTCATTGACCGCATCGAGTATATCGAAGAAACGGACATTTATAAATTTTGGAAGAAAGAGGGAGTAGCAGAGTCCAGGCTTCAGTCAGATATTAAGAGGTCCTGCAAGCTTCTGGAGGAGCTGTGGGGTGTTTCGGTAAGGGCAGTTCCGAAGGGAAATGTCGCGGGAAACGCTTCCTTGAAAAAGATTACGCTGCATATCTCTTACAACTCTGAGACGGAAGCCTATATAAAAGAGAGGATCCTGCGGGAAAAGCGGATTGGCCGTGTCAGGGAAGGGGAGAACGAACTTACCTTTGAAGTGAAGGTGTCAGATCCGCTGGAACTGAAGCCCTGGCTGCGAAGCTTCTATAAGCGGCTGCTGAAGGCAGAGGGTATGAAGGAGGAAGGATTTTCGGTGGAGGAGGATGCGGGCAGAATCCTTAAGCGGCTGGAAGAGGAAGAGTTCCGGTTGCCAGAACCTGCCGAAGAGGAAGAGAAAAGAGAGGGCTGGGGGATTCCGGCGGCTTTCAAAGAAAATATAGATAAAATAGCAGTGAAAGCCGCAGAGCATGACCGGATTTTTAATGAGATGTACAATGGGATTGTGGGCCTGTATGCGGAGCTGCTGATACGCCTTTTCCGGAAAGACCGCCTGACGGAGGTACAGATCAGAGAGGAAATAAATAAAGCGGTCCGCAGACCCGGAAGGAAAATGGAAAGTATTTTGGATAAAAAGCAGCGGCAATCTGTTTTTGAATTTCTGATTTCCTCGGAATTTCTGATTCCGGATAAAAAAAGAACCGGCGGACGGAAAGGAGAGGAAATAGAATATATACCCAGATTTAAAATAAAAGAGGGAATGAGTTTATTCAGAACTAAAATAGTAGAAGGGGAAAGGACTTTTTATAAAGAAATCTTCCCGCTGCTTTTAATGGAGCAGCGTTGGCTTCTGAATATGCTGTCGGATTCCAGAATTCAATTTTTCCTGACCAAGGATGAGGTCAGGGCCCTTTACAGACTGATTCAGGAAGAGAGCCTGGAAAAGACACGCAAGGTCGAGGAGAAGATTCTGGAAGGAGAGTGCGGGCAGGCGCGGACTATGCTTGCGGAGGCGAAAGAGACAATGATCCAGCCCCTTCCCTTTGAGAAAATCAAGTATTTTGACCGATTTGCCTTCTCCCGGGAGAACATGGAAAAAGAAAAAAAGATTCTGATCTTTTTGTACGGGGCAGTCAGCAAAAAGAGAAGGATACGCATCAAGTACAGGACGAGAAGGGGAGAGCTCTGGCACAGGGATTTTGAGCCGGTTATACTGGAATTTTCCAGAAGGAACCATCGGTTTCAGGCGTACATGAGATTCTGTGAAAACGGAAAGATCTGCATTTTGAATCTTGCCCAGATTCTCCGGGCAGAGATGTTGGAAGAGAGTTTTGGCTATTGGGAGGCTTATGAGTCCTACCTTGCTTTCAGAAAAGAAAATGCCGAACAGATTGAGATTCAGTTCACGGAACGTAAGAATACTCCGGATCGGATTCTGACAGAATTCTCTCCCTGGAAAAAGACATGCTCTTATGACAGGGAAAACGGTATCTATACAATGACTCTTCATTATCAAAGGCAGGATAAAAAGGAACTGGTGATCCGACTGCTAGGATACGGGGAGGCGATTTATATTCCGGATAAGTCTCATCCTGTCTGCCAGGAAATAAGGAGCCGGGTGGAGACGCAGATGAAATTGATAAAGGAATGAAAGCAGGCCCGAGCCGGCGGCAGGAGGCGGATGCAGCCGAGCGGAGAAGACGGCAGAAAGGAGAGGCTCAAAGGCGGATGGAAAGAAAGGAATTTGAATACAGTCTGATAAAACCTATGGAATATTGGAAGAGAAAAAGCAGGGAAGACATAGAGAGCCTTTTGGGAGCGGAAACTGCGGCAATGGCAGGATTTGATCAGAGAAATCCTCACCACTGCTACGATCTTTTTGAACACAGTCTGCGCACAGTGGAGAATCTTTCCCCGGATTCTCCAGTCAGTCTTCGGGCTGCCGCTTTCTTCCATGATGTGGGAAAGCCGACTGCAGCCAGGGAAAAAGAAGGACGTCTGGTATTCTATGGACATGCCGGAACGTCAGCCAGGATGGCCTGGAGGATTTTGGAAAGGCTGGGATATTTCTGTGAAGAGAGACAGGAGATCTGCTTTTATATTGCGCATCACGATGATTTCATTTCATACGCGATGCCGGAGGAAGGAAGCGGCCGGGAGAAGCCTCATCTCAGGCTGGTGAATCAGGAGAATATAGCGGCGTATCTGGCGAAATTTGAAAACGAGATTGCAGAGTGGACGGTTTCGCCCGCTGGGGAAATATGGGAAAATCTTTTTCAGCTGTGCTGCGCGGACATAAGTGCCCAGGCGGAGATCGTATATAAGAACGGAAGAGTCGTGAATTCACGAAGGAAAAAGCTTGAAAAAATAACGCGGATAAGAGAGCTTGCAAGGAAATATGACAGCCCTCCCGGCGCCAGAGACGAGGCGGAGAAAAGTCCAGGGAAAAAAGAGAAAAGAAAATCCTACCTGGCATACGGCAGCAATTTAAACATTGCTCAGATGCGGGAACGGTGTCCCGGGGCAGAAATCATGGGGACGGCAGTTCTTAAGGATTACCGTCTTCTGGCGCGGAGGGGCCCCAGCGGCGCCTATCTGTCCATTGAAGAGGAAGAAGGCGCAGCTGTGCCGGCGGCTGTGTGGTCTGTTGGCCCGGAGGATGAAAAGGCTCTGGATGAATATGAGGGTTTTCCGAAGCTGTATTATAAGAAGGAGCTTTCCGTGCCGATTCGGGAGAGGGAAAGCGGAATGGTAAGGGAATGCCGGGTTTTTATGTATATTATGTACCGGGAATATCCTTATGGAATTCCTGCGGATGCGTATGTGGAGGACTGCCTTCAGGGGTACCGGGATTTCGGCCTGGATGAGGCCGTCCTTCTGGAAGCTCTTGCTTTTTGCCGCGCCGCGGACGGGAATTATGGGAAGGATAGGAGATGACCGGGCGCGGACGGCGGGGTGCATGGTATGACAGGAAAATGACCGGAGATTACAGAAGAGATGGTATATATTATAGAAGCAACAGTGACGAAGGGTCTGCCGAGCTTACAGCCGCAGGCCCTTAATATCTTTAATTCGTGACAGGATAAAATTGCAGCTGCAGCTTAAGAGACCCGGCAGGGGATCCATGACATCCTGAATCAGAGCTTCCATTTCCTCATTAGAGGCGGCCACAGCGTGGACATGCAGGCGGTTCTTTCCGGTGACACGGTAGATCTGGGTTATGGTGTCATTGGCCTTGAGGATTTCCACGGCCTGGAGAAAGGTGTCCGGCTGCAGTTCGATTTCAAAATAGCAGGAGACGGCTCCGCTGATCTTCTGCGGATTGATGATGGTAGTATACTCCTCTATAATGCCTCTTTTTTCAAGAGACTGAATCCGGGCTTTTACCGCCACCCGAGAGATACCGGTTTTCTCGCCGATTTCAGAGTAGGACATCCGGGCGTTTTCTATGAGAAGCTGTACGATTTTTTGATCTAAGGAATCCAGTCCTTCCAGAAACATAGCAAATTCCCCCATCTAAATAAAGTTACAGAATGCCGGAACACAAGCCCGGAACCCTGTCTGGCGTGAGGCGGAAGCCGGCAGTGAAGCAAATGCCGGTATTGAAGCAAAAGCCAGCAATAAAGCAGAAGCCGGCGGAAGCGCATGGCATTGCAATATCTATCATTATACTGGTGAGCAGGCTGTTCGGCAAGCGTGATATTGACTTATGCATTACTTTTTGATACTATTTTTACAAAACGTAAGTTTGAAATTACTAAACGGAATCAAATGTCTTGAGAGGAAAAGAGATTTTTATGTTCTGACTTGAAGAGGCAGGTTCTGAGAAGAGAAGGAGAGAAGAGGATGAAGGGAGATTTGACACAGGGGCCTGTGATGAAGTCCATGCTCTGCTTTGCTGTGCCTATGATTCTGGGAAATCTGCTGCAGCAGTGCTACAATGTGGCAGATACATTGATTGTGGGACAGTTTCTGGGAGCTAATGCACTGGCGGCGGTAGGTTCCGCTTTTTCTTTAATGACATTTCTTACGTCCATTCTGCTGGGGCTGTGTATGGGAAGCGGAACGCTGTTTTCCATGAGGTTTGGGAAGCGTGATGAATTCGGATTGAAGGAAGCTATGTGTACATCTTTTATATTGATTGCCGCTTTCACGCTGATTTTGAATCTGGCGGCCTTTCTGCTTTTAGATCAAATTGAGGTTTTTCTGAATGTACCTTCAGATGTGTGGCCGCTGATGAGGGAATATCTGGCGGTGATTTTCGCTGGAATTTTTGCTACTTTTCTTTATAATTATTTTGCCTCTCTGCTTAGGGCCGTGGGAAACTCTGTGGTTCCACTGGTCTTTTTAGCAGTATCGGCGCTGATGAATATCGGACTGGATTTGTGGTTCGTAGTAGGACTGAAACGGGGAGCGGCAGGGGCAGCAGAGGCGACTGTGATTTCCCAGTATGTATCCGGCGTGGGCCTGGCCGCTTTTTACTGGCTGCGCTTTCCCTGGCTTCGGATTAAGAGGGAGCATATGAGGATGCGTTGGGAATGTGTCCGGGAGATCGGAGGCTTTTCTGTCCTTACCTGTGTTCAGCAGTCTGTAATGAATCTGGGGATCCTTATGGTGCAGGGGCTGGTGAACAGCTTCGGCACGGCTGTTATGGCGGCTTTCGCGGCGGCTGTGAAGATTGACGCCTTTGCTTATATGCCGGTGCAGGATTTTGGAAATGCTTTTTCTACCTTTATCGCTCAGAATTACGGAGCCGGGAAAAGGGAGAGGATCCGTGCGGGACTGCGGGGAGCCGTACTTACCGCTCTGATTTTCTGTATCATTATTTCTGCAGGCGTGTGGGTTTTAGCACGGCCGCTGATGCTGCTGTTTGTAAATCAGGAGGAGACGCAGATTCTTGCGGAAGGTATCCGGTACTTGCATATTGAGGGAGCTTTTTACTGCGGCATCGGCTGCCTGTTTCTGTTTTATGGTCTGTACCGCGCTCTGGGAAAGCCGGGAATGTCCGTGGTGCTTACAGTGATTTCTCTGGGAAGCCGGGTGGCCCTGGCCTATATCCTGTCCGGAATCCCGCGGATCGGCGTGGTGGGTATCTGGTGGTCTGTACCTATTGGATGGTTCTTCGCGGATATGACAGGACTGATCTATTACATTGCCAGAAAA
>DVGK01000050.1 GCA_018712785.1 Candidatus Choladousia intestinavium
ATGGGAGCACTTGGTTATGCTTTTGACAGTACTGAATACGCGGCAGAATATACAGCGCTTACTTCTGTAATCAGCCAGTACAGAATGCTTCTGGAGTGGGGCTTTGTAGATGATGTAGAGGCTACTTTGGATGAGTTCAATCAGGCCCTTTATGATGCGGGACTTCAGGATTATATGGATGCCAAGCAGGAACAGCTGGATGCTTTTTTAGCACAGTAGAGAATATACTTTGAAAGATCGTTTAAAAACCTGACTGAGACCCAGAGAAAAAATCGGGGATCCGGAGATGAAAGGGTCCGGATCCCCAAAAATATACTTCCAGAAAAAATTAGACATAATGACAGGAGAACAACATGAAATATGCGTATATAGGAACCTGGAAAAATGTAAAAAGCAAACTTCCCGGAAAAGTTTTGGTTTTTAAAGAAGCTCCCAATGGAAAGATGAAAAAGATTCAGGAAGTGATTCTGGAAGAGAGTGTAAGCAAAATACGAGTAGATCAGAAGAAAGGGCTTTTATTCGCGTCTCTGGAAGCAAGGGAAGGGAGAGACGGAAGCTGCGGAGGAGAAATCTGTATCTTTCAAATAGAGGATGACGGGACTCTGAATCAATGTCAGAAGCTGCCCTCTCTTGGCGCGTATCCCATTGATTTTTCGATGACGGATGATTTTCTTGCCATAGTGAACCACGGAAGCACTACAGGGCGCATCTGCAGAACCAGGCAGTCTTCTGACGGCAAACCGGAAGTATACTGGGAGTATGACGAAGCTTCCCTGGTTCTTTATGAAAGAACCAAAGAGGGAAGGCCGGAAAGATTTTTGGATCGTTACAAATTTACAGGCAGCGGAAAAATTCCTTTTTTTCAGGAAAGCGCAGCTCCTCATTCTATCTCCTATATTCCGGAAACGGGACTTTTCCTTGTACCGTGCAGGGGAACAGATGAAACAGTTCTGTTCCGCGCAGAAAGACAAAAGCTGGTAAAGCAGGGAGTATTGAAGGCGAAAACTGGACAGGGGCCCAGAAATGCTGCCGCTGCGAAAAATGGCAGGGATATTTATATCGTAGGAGAAATCGAGGCCCTGGTCAGCCGCTACACTTTTCCGGAAACAGAACCTGTACAAACGGAATCTGTGGTAACTGAAGAATCGGCTGCAGCCTGCTCTGATAATCCATGTTCTTTTGAGGCGCCTCACCCTTCGGATCTTCAGATTTCTCGGGACGAAAAGTGGATTTACGTTTTGACAAGGAGTACAGAGAGTTTATCTGTTTTTAGTAAGTAGGTAATCATCCGTACCTTGATAAAATGAGAAAATCCCCCGACACCTGCCAGGGGAAGATCGTTTCTTACTTTTTAAGTTTGCTGTAGCAATCGGCCGGCAAACTGGCAGACCAGGGGAGAAGTTCCTGCACGGCTTCTTTATCCGGAAATGGACCAAGCTCTTTCATTTTTTCCATCACATAGGTGAGATAATGGTATGGTTTCAGCCCGTTGAGCATGGCTGTCTCCGTAATGCTGTACACAGTCGCACTGGCCTGCGCTCCACGAATGCTCTTTGCAAACAGCCAGTTCCGTCTTCCTGTCGCAAAGTTCTTCAATGACCGCTCCGCTGCCAGATTATCGATGCTCAAGTGCCCATCTTCCAGATATCTTTTTAAGTATATCTCTTGGTTTAGGGCATACAGGACTGCCTCTCCAATCAGCGATGACCGATCTACGGAATCTTCCAGTGTATGGAGCCACTCAAACAAAGCCTCTAAAAGCGGTTTTGCCTGCTTTTGACGCTCTTCATACCTTTCTTTCGGTGACTTGTCACGGATTATCTCCTCAATCTTATAGAGCATCCCGATCCGTGCCATTGCCTGATATGCCGTTGTCTCTTTCAGCTGCTCGTTCGTGAAGTCCTTTTTCAGCACTGTCAGGGCTTCATCGAACCTGCGCCTCGCATGGGCCATGCACCCCGTCACCGTGATCTTTTCCGGAAGGCTGTGGTATGCCTGGTAGCCGTCGCAGGTGAAATATCCTCCGAACTGGTCCCCCAGGAACTCCCTCGGATGATATCCGGCACGTGTCCTCTCATACTGGAAGAGAACCATCTGCGGTGAGTCGCTGTGTTCATCCGTGAGATAGACCCATATCCAGTTCTGGGTGGAACCCTTCTGGTCCGGCTCATCAATCACCTGAATCCGGGTTTCATCCCCGTGCAGATATCCGCTTTGCAGCAGCTCTTCTTTCATCCGATCGTAGAGCGGCTGCAGATAACGGTCCGCACATTGGATAATCCAGTTTGCCATCGTCTTTGCGGAAAGGTTCAGATCATACCGGGCGAATTCCCGCTCCTGACGAGCAAGCGGCATCCCGTTGACATACTTGGCATTCATAATGCCTGCCACCAGGGATGGGGTCGCTATACTTCCTTTTAGGAGGGACGGCGTTTTTTCCGGGCGCTCCATAGCCCCGCATTTTGGGCAGCTGTAGACATAGGTGACTTCCTCCACAACTTCAAACCGCGCGGGAATGAATTTCAGGCGTTTTACGGTTTCCTTCGTGACTACCTTATATTTTGTATTGCAGTTCGGACAATAACAGTCTTCACCGGTTCGTTTATACTCGATGACCTCCGTTGTCTCAAAGGACGAGAGATCTTCCTCTTTTTTTCCGGAACGTTTTTTCCTCTTATACGGGGACGGATGGACCTCTTCCAGATCTGGTTCCGGGGCATTCGGATCTGCTTCCTGCTCCGCTTCGTTAAAAAGGCCCAGCTGGGTATAACCCTCCGCATATTTTTCGCTGGAAGCGCCAAACCGTTTTTTCTGCGCAAGTGCCAGACGATCAGAAAGCATGGCATTCAGGAATTCAAGTTCCTTTTTCTGTTCTTCCAGAAGTCGGATTCTTGATTCCTGCTTTTGCAGGGTTTCTTCCTGCTTTTGCTGGTGCTGCTGCATGATTTTCAACAGGGAACAGATATCCTCCCTGCTCATCCTGTTCAGTTGTTCCTCGGTAAAAATGGGGTCCATCACACAGCCTCGCCTTCCTAAAATTGCTATGTATAGTGTACCATAAAAAGGAGCGGGTTTCTATCAGAACCAGTCTCTGCTGGCAGAGGAAAATCTGTGCAAAATCAGGGAAATTTCGGCTTTTTGCGAATTGACAGGATCCGGCTTATATCACGATCTTCGGGTGACGTTCTTCAAATGCGCCGCTGGGCTTCAGGGACAGGCCGTCGCACAGCCAGTGCATCTCTTTTAACGTAACCTTCTGCAATTCATCCGGGGTATCGGGCCAGTGAAACGCATCCCGATCCAGCCGTTTCATCAGGATCCAAAATCCGGAGCCGTCCCACTGGAGAATTTTGATCAATGTGCGTCTGCGATTGCAGAATGCGAACATACAGCGGGAATACGGGTCGAGATGGAATTTTAGTTTGATGATTGCGGCCAGGCCGGTGTAGCTCTTGCGAAGATCCGTAACCCCGCATGCCAGATAAACCGTTGTACTTCCGGAAAAATCAAGCATAACCCTTCAAAGCCTGCAAGAGTGCGGCCATGAGTCCGACCGGGCAGCCCGCCCCGACTTCAATCCGGATATTTTCCGGGAGAAGGATTGTCACAGGTGAGGTTACGGTATGAATGGGAACAACCAATTCCTGTTCCATGGGAAGCCTGGCGAATACCGGATCAGAAATACCTTCCGTCTCTATGTTCTCTGACTGAATTTTCCGTATCCAATAACCCAGGGTAGACAGCGGGATCCCGTTTTGCTGACACCAGACTTTGCGGGATAACCCGCTTTCCCGGAAAGCATGAATCCGATCTGCCCAAAGCGTCGCTTTCGAAGCTGCATTTTCATTTGTATTAATTGGTATCACCTCCATCATTTGTAGCTATTTTATCAAATGCGGAGATGAATAGGTAGATACGGATGATTACCTACTTAC
>DVGK01000051.1 GCA_018712785.1 Candidatus Choladousia intestinavium
AACACCCCCAATATCAAAATCAACCACTCAACTCTCCGCCATTTTTCACAGTAGACCAGTTCCCACTTACCCGTAAAATGAAAAAATCCGGGAACCCGAACCTGTCCTCTGACAAGCTCCGACTCCCGGAAATCCCTTGTTTTCTACACTTTTTCGCTATCTTATTCTTTAACTTTTGACATCAATACTACGCACTCCACGTGTCCGCTCATCCCAAACATATCTACCGGGCACACTCGTTCCAGCTCATACCCCTCTCCGCAAAGATATTTCAGATCCCTGGCCAGTGTGGCCGGGTCGCAGCTTACGTAGACGATTTTTTCTGGCCGTATTTGGACCATAGTGGCCAGTACAGAGGGTTCGCATCCTTTTCTGGGGGGATCTACCACGATCACATCTGCCCGGATGCCTTCCTCCTGGTATTTCTGCGGCAGAACCTCCTCTGCCTTTCCCACATAGAAGCTGGCGTTAGTAATCTGGTTTCTGGCGGCGTTTTCTCTGGCGTCACGGATGGCTTCCGGCACGATCTCCACTCCGAAAACCTGCTTTGCCTGCCTGGCCAGAAAAAGGGAAATGGTACCGGTGCCGCAGTAGAGATCCCACACTGTTTCCTGGCCGGTAAGGCCTGCATATTCCAGGGCTTTTCCGTAAAGCTTCTCTGTCTGGAAGGGATTTACCTGGTAAAAGGACAGGGGAGAGATGCGGAAGACCAGCTCTTCGATTCGGTCTTCAATATATTCGCTTCCCCACAGCAGTTTGATTTTCCGGCCCAGGATCACATTTGTATTCTCTCTGTTGACGCTGATGGAAATGGAGGTCATACTCGGAATTTTCTGAAGTGCTTCAATCAGGTTCTGGGAAGCTGGCAGGGAAGTTCCATTCAGTACAAGGCACACCATGATCTGTCCGGTCCTGAAGCCTTGCCGGATCATAATGTGGCGCACCAGGCCGGAACAGGATTTCTCATCGTAGGGCTCGATATCATACATTTCCATATGGAAAAGGACAATGTCCAGAATCTTCCGATTGATCTCCGGTCCCAAAAGACAGTCCCGGTTCTCTATGATGTCATGGGTACGCCCGGCGTAAAAGCCTGCCGTTATCCGTCCCTCCTTATTCCGTCCTACAGGGTACTGGGCTTTGTTCCTGTGGCGGAAGGGATGCTCCATTCCCAGAATCGGTTCCATGGGCGGATTCTGAAAGCCGCCGATCCGCATAAGAGCGTTTTTTACCTTGTTTTCTTTAAAGCGCAGCTGTGCCTCATAGCTCATTGCCTGAAGCTGACAGCCGCCGCACTGTCTGGCTACGGGACAGGGCGGCATCACCCGATCCTTACTGGGGGACAAAAGACGTACAAGCCTTGCATAGCCGTACGTCTTTTTCATTTTCATAATTTTGGCTTCTACTGTATCGCCGATGACCGTATCTTTAATAAAAAAGGCAGTTCCGCCGCTGCGGCCGATACCCAGTCCCTCATTGCTTAAGTCCTCAATGGTTACAAGGATCAAATCATCTTTTTTCATATACGTTCCTTTCTCACTTGCGGGTTCTCTGGGAAACCCCTGTCCCCTCGGAGAGTCTTTCGATTTCAAAACCTGCCGTTTTCTAGATTCTGTTGAGCCTCTTTTAACCCATTTCATAAATTACCTTGCAGCGCCTGTTCCGACGCTGGAGTCCGCGCACAAGCCTTCTGAGCTGCTCTGGCGCTGAGTTTTGCAAAAAAGCCACCGCACCGCTCCAACACTGAAATCTGTAAAAAGAAGCGCTGCCGCGCTCCCTTTTCCTGTACCAAAATCCATGGGTCAAATTCACGGGCAGCCTTCTTTTAAAATTCCGTACTCTGCCGGAGATTCGATTCAAACAGACGATTGTAACCCAACCAGTCACGGTTGTCGCCGGCTGTCTTGAGAATCTCCCGCATCGTCTCCAGTTTAGCGTCTGTATTATCCGCAAAAGTCAGGGCCAGAGCCTCCGGAAGGGCCGGCTTCTTCGGCGAGCCGAATTCCAGCTCCCCGTGGTGGGCTAAAATGCAATGCTGCAGCTCGCTGATCAGCTTTTTGGGAAAATTCTTAATATGACGGCAGCCGAACCCTACCAGTTCGCTTCCCATGATAATGTGCCCCAGAAGCTGTCCGTCATCGGTATAGTCGTTTTCAGGAAAATTGGAAATCTCCTTCAGCTTCCCTACATCATGAAAAAGAGCTGCTGTAAACAGAAGGTCTCTTTTCAGAAAGGGATACTGCTTTACGTAGAAATCGCAGAGCCGCACCACCCCCAGGGTGTGTTCCAGCAATCCTCCCACAAAGCTGTGATGGACGGTCTTGGCAGCGGAGTGCTGCTTAAAGGCATCTATAAAGGCCTGGT
The DNA here is from genome assembly GCA_018712785.1 of Candidatus Choladousia intestinavium. Lineage (GTDB taxonomy): Bacteria > Bacillota > Clostridia > Lachnospirales > Lachnospiraceae > Choladousia > Choladousia intestinavium. The sequence continues at coordinate 2,365 of DVGK01000051.1, forward strand.
TATCCACGAAATACATCTGAATCAGCTTCTGCAGATAGGGGTTTTCCACCTGGCGCATATAGCCCATCAGCTCCCGGTACATCTCATCAATGTCCTTTTCACTTACCGGCAGATAGTCTGCCGCAATGTACTCCTGGCTGTCTGCCACCCTGGCTCTTTTGATGCTCATCTGAAGGGTACCCTGAAAACAGGTCACGTCACCAGTGATAAATACGTAATCCATTACGCCGAATTCCCCGATACCGGAGGAATTCGGATCCCAGACCTTGGCGTCAATGGTTCCTGTTTTATCCTGCAGGATTACGTTCTCATACATTTTCCCGTTTTTGGCTGTGGCTGACTGTTTATACTTGCACAGATAGACATCGTTTATTTTATCTCCTTCACGGAAGGATTCTATATACTTCATAATAATTCCGTTTTTCCTTTCCATCTTTAAAACTTTTCAAATTCTTGAAAGTATACGCTGCAAACTTTCGATTGTCACAAAACAGTAGAAAGCACGCTCCGCGGACTTCCATTATCATGGAACAAAGTGGGCAATCCCACTTTAACTCCCCTCAAAGAACAAGGATGGCTGATCCGCATTTTCCTGCTTATCCGCCATCCTAAATGCTCTTCCTAATTATACCCGAAAAAATCTATGCCGTAAATACCCAAAAGCAATCCTCAGTGAACCTCGGCAGCCTGCCAGCACGGCACATCTGCCGCAGCCCTCATTCCCTTTTGCTCAGAATTCATTTCCCGGAAATTTCGGAATCTGATCAAAGCCTTTCTGGAGATTCTCCTGAGTGGGAATATAGTCGGTCATCTCCCCGTTATTGTACTTTTCATAAGCCACCATGTCAAAATATCCGGTGCCGGTAAGGCCGAAGACGATGGTTTTCTCTTCCCCCGTCTCTTTGCACTTCATAGCCTCGTCGATGGCTACGCGGATGGCATGGCTGCTTTCCGGAGCCGGAAGGATTCCCTCTACTCTCGCGAACATCTCCGCCGCCTCAAAGACGGAGGTCTGTTCCACTGCCACTGCTTCCATCAGCTTGTCATGGTAGAGCTGTGAGAGAACACTGCTCATTCCATGGTACCTAAGGCCGCCTGCGTGGTTTGCGGAAGGAATGAAAGCATGGCCCAGGGTGTACATTTTCGCCATAGGGCAAACCATTCCTGTATCACAGAAATCATAGGCGAATACGCCTCTGGTAAGACTGGGGCAGGAGGCCGGCTCCACTGCGATGAAACGGTAGTTCTTCTCTCCTCTGAGCATTTCTCCCATAAAAGGTGAGATAAGCCCGCCCAGGTTGGAACCGCCGCCGGCACATCCGATGATGATATCCGGTGTTATATCATACTTATCCAGGGCTGCCTTTGTCTCCAACCCGATAATGGACTGATGGAGAAGTACCTGGTTCAGCACGCTTCCCAGCACATATCTGTAACCCTCCTGGCTCAGGGCTGCCTCCACAGCCTCAGAGATCGCGCATCCCAGGCTTCCTGTAGTTCCGGGATTCTCTGCCAGAATTTTCCGCCCCACTTCTGTGGTATCAGAAGGAGAAGGCGTGACCTTTGCGCCGTAGGTACGCATTACTTCTCTCCGGAAAGGTTTCTGCTCATAGGATACCTTCACCATGTAAACCTGACAATCCAGCCCCAGATAAGCGCAGGCCATAGACAGGGCGGTTCCCCACTGGCCGGCTCCCGTCTCAGTGGTCACACCTTTCAGTCCCTGATTTTTCGCGTAGTAAGCCTGGGCAATGGCTGAGTTCAGCTTATGGCTTCCGCTGGTATTATTTCCTTCAAATTTATAGTAAATCTTTGCCGGTGTCTGGAGCTTTTCTTCCAGACAGTAGGCCCGTACCAAGGGGGAAGGACGGTACATTTTATAGAATTTCAGAATTTCATCAGGAATGTCAAAGTAAGCGGTGGTGTCATCCAGCTCCTGCTTTATCAGCTCCTGGCAGAAGACACCCTCCAGTTCCTGGGCTGTCATAGGCTTCAAAGTGCCGGGATTCAAAAGGGGCGCCGGCTTATTTTTCATATCGGCCCGGACATTATACCACTGCTTTGGCATTTCACTTTCTTCCAGATAAATTTTGTAAGGGATTTCTTTGTTCATACTCATCGTGTTTCTCCTTTCCTGTGCAAGGTTCCAGTGCCAAAAATCTCTGATTTTCTGAACCGGCTTTATAGAAGACAAAGTACAAAGTGCTTTTATCCTGAGGAAACCGGGTCCTTTGCTGCAAACATCAGCAAGCACCTTCCTCGGCCTTTCTCCCGTCATGAAATATAAAAAGCTCTCATCCCATGCAAATTACATCTGCCGGGACAAGAGCTGTATTTCTATCTCCTGCGGTGCCACCCTGACTTGACGGCCATGCCGTCCACTCTGCGCATACATCCATATGCCGATTCTTGATAACGGAGTATCTGCTCCGGCTCGCCTACTGTGAATTCAGCTCACCCTCGGAAGCCCATTCCCGCTCTCCTCCCGTACTGCACTCCCACCGCCTGCAGCTCTCTGAAACGTTCATTAGAGGGTACTCACTCTTCCTCATCGGTTTATATGTACTTTTATACTATAAAGAACTGCTTTTGTCAATTACTATAGTGAAAATTTTGATTGCTGTTTTTATCCTGGGCTTCCTCTGGGGCAGGAGAACTAAAAAGCAGAAAAAAGTTTTGTGATATTGAAAAATGAATGGTAAAATAGCCGCAGACAGACAATCGTTAAAACGGAATTTGTGGAGGCGACCAGGAATGAAATACGCAAAAAATGTATCTCTGAAAAATGATAAAAAATGTTTAATCAGAAACGCTACAGGTGACGATGCCCAGGCGGTCTTAAATGTTTTTCTTCTAACTCATGAGCAAACAGATTTTTTATCATCCTACAGAGATGAAGCATCCTTCGGCGCGGCTTTTGAAAAGCAGTTTCTGACTAGTCAAAAACCCCGCAGCAAGCTACGGGGCATCAAATTTGCAGCGCAGCAGAGCTGCGGGGTATTTGACCCTCGCGGCAGTCGCCAAATGGACATGCAAGCATGTCCGCTTGGCTCGTTGCTCGCGGGAATAAAGAGGGCGCGGACCGGGAAGCTTATCTCTGTGCTGTTGTCGACGGACATATTGTTGGGACCGCCGATGTAGACAGTATAGGAGAAAATAAGGTGGGGCATCGCGCGGTATTAGGGATCGCGATTGATAAGGATTTTTGCGGCATCGGAATAGGCCGGGCCTTAGTTGCAGCCTGCATAGAGTGCGCAAAAGCTGCCGGATATTCTCAGCTGGAATTAGAGGTCGTAAGCGAAAACAGCAATGCGATCGCTTTGTACAAAAGTATGGGGTTTATGGAATTCGGACGCAATCCAAGAGGCTTTCGTTCACGCTATCAAGGCTGGCAGGAGCTGATTTCAATGAGGCTGGAATTGGATTGACAGCTTCCGGTTTTTTTGGCAGACAGCAGAAAATGCCGCCAGGGAGTATCTTCACACTTTACTTCCCGGCGGTATTTTCTTCGTTCGGCAAGGGCAGACAGCCAGAGCAGCCGTTTCTTGATTCTTGCAGCGCAAACTTGCCACTCTGTAAAATATAGGGTACAATAAGGTTAACCTGCGCCGGGATAAAACGCCGGCGGAATTTAATATGGAGACAAATATATGAACGAGAAAGCATTAAAAGTTTTAGAATATGAAAAAATCATCCAGAAGCTGACAGAGCTGGCCGGCTCGGCTCCGGGAAAGGCTCTCTGCCGTTCCCTGGTGCCTTCCGCGGAGCTTTCTGAGATTCTGAGGATGCAGCAGGAGACCAGCGATGCAGTCAGCATGCTTCTGCGGAAAGGAAGCGTATCCTTCTCCGGCGTTACAGATATGAGAGGTTCTCTGAAGCGGCTGGAGGTGGGAAGCTCCCTGAATATTGATGAGCTTCTGAGAGTGTGCCGTCTGCTGGAAACCTGCCTGCGGGTAAAATCCTGGGCCAGGGGAGAAGCCGGACAGGAGCAGGAAAACTCCCTGACTGGAATGTTCCAGAGTCTTCAGCCTCTGACTCCCTTAAGCGCCGAGATCCGCCGCTGCATTCCCTCTGAGGAGGAGATCGATGACAACGCAAGTCCGGGGCTTCGTCAGGTACGCCGCCAGATGCAGCTGACGAATGAACGGATTCGTTCTCAGCTTACCTCCTATGTAAACGGCTCCTACCGGACGTACCTTCAGGATGCTGTGGTGACCCAGAGAAACGGCCGCTTCTGCCTTCCCGTAAAGGCGGAACACCGCTCCCAGGTGCCCGGAATGATCCACGATCAGTCCTCCACCGGCTCTACCCTTTTTATTGAGCCTATGGCCATTGTAAAGCTGAACAACGATCTCCGTGAGCTGGAGATCCGGGAGGAAAAGGAGATCGAGAAGATCCTGGCTGAGCTCAGCTCCCAGGTAGCCCTGGAATCCGCCGCCATTGAGGAGGATATCCAGCTTCTTACAGAACTTGACTTTATCTTTGCCAGGGCCCGTCTCTCCCGCTCCTATAACGGAACAGAGCCTAAGTTTAATCAGGAGGGCCGGATCTCCATAAGGAAAGGCCGGCATCCTCTCCTGGATCCTGCCAGGGTGGTTCCCGTGGATATCCGCCTGGGCGATGATTTTACGCTCCTGGTCATCTCAGGGCCGAATACAGGGGGAAAAACCGTTTCTCTGAAAACCGTTGGGCTGTTTACCCTTATGGGACAGGCCGGCCTACACATTCCCGCCTTTGACCGCTCTGAGCTTTCTGTTTTTACAGAGGTCTTCGCGGATATCGGGGATGAGCAGAGTATTGAGCAGAGCCTCAGTACCTTCTCCTCCCATATGACAAACATTGTGTCCTTCTGGAATCAGGCGGATGAGCGTTCCCTGGTGCTTTTCGATGAGCTGGGCGCCGGCACGGATCCCACAGAGGGCGCGGCTCTGGCCATCGCTATTCTCTCCAATCTCCACAGAAGGGGAATCCGTACCATGGCAACCACCCACTACAGTGAGCTTAAGGTCTTTGCTCTCTCCACGCCGGGCGTGGAAAACGGCTGCTGCGAGTTTGATGTGGAGACACTGCGCCCTACCTACCGGCTTCTGATCGGCATTCCCGGCAAGAGCAATGCCTTTGCCATCTCTGAGAAGCTGGGACTGCCGGACTATATTATTGAGGAAGCCAAAGAACAGATCAGCCAGGAGGCTGAAAGCTTCGAGGACGTCATCGCCGACCTGGAAAACAGCCGGGCAGCCATGGAGCAGGAGCGGGAAGCGATCCAGCGGTACAAGCAGGAAATCGAAGAGCGGAAAAGCCGGCTGGAGCGCAAGGAAGACCGGCTGGAAAACAGCCGGGACGCCATTTTATCCAAGGCAAAGGAGGAAGCCCAGGCTATTCTTCGGGAAGCCAAGGAATATGCGGACGAGACCATCCGCAGGTACAACAAGCTTGGAAATGCCTCCGGCTCCACCAAAGAAATGGAACAGGAGCGTACAAAGCTTCGGGAAAAAATGTCCGCCCTGGAGAAAAAGGGCGCAAAGCCCAAAGAAAAATCCCCGAAAAAACAGCTTTCCGCAAAGGATCTCCGTATCGGAGACAGCGTAAAGGTTCTGAGCATGAATCTGCGGGGAACTGTAAGCACCCTTCCGGATGCCAAGGGAAACCTTTTTGTGCAGATGGGAATTCTCCGTTCTCAGGTCAATCTGAAGGATCTGGAGAAGCTGCCGGATGACACGGGAAACACTGCCTCCTCCTTTAAAAAGCAGTCCGGAGGCAGCAGGATTAAAATGTCCAAATCCGCTTCCGTCCACACAGAAATCAATCTGCTGGGCAAGACCACCGATGAAGCCTTGGTGGAACTTGACAAATACCTGGACGATGCCTACCTGGCCCATCTTCCCAGCGTGCGGATCGTGCACGGAAAGGGAACCGGCGCTCTGCGCAAAGCCGTCCATCAGTATCTCCGCCGTCAGAAGCACGTGGCCTCATTCCGCCTGGGAGAATTCGGCGAAGGGGATTCCGGCGTAACCATTGCGGAGTTTAAGTAAGGAGTGATGATATGGTAACGAGACAGAAAATTTTAATCGTAGATGATGATGAAAATATCTGTGAGCTAATCTCCCTTTATCTTACAAAGGAGTTTTATGACACAAAGATGGTCCATGACGGAGAGGAAGCCCTCCGCCAGTTTGAGCTTTTTCAGCCCAACCTGATTCTTCTGGATCTGATGCTGCCCGGAATCGATGGATACCAGGTCTGCCGGCAGATCCGCCAGACCTCCAATGTTCCTATTATCATGCTTTCCGCCAAAGGGGAAGTTTTCGACAAGGTGCTGGGGCTGGAACTGGGGGCTGATGACTATATTATTAAGCCTTTTGATTCCAAGGAGTTGGTAGCCCGGGTGAAAGCGGTGCTCCGCCGTTATCAGCCGGCGGCTCCGGCTGCCCAGAAACCGGCGGGAAAATACGTGGAATATCCGGATCTCAGCATTAATCTCACTAACTACTCTGTGATCTATAAGGGAGAGACGGTAGATATGCCGCCCAAGGAGCTGGAACTTTTATACTTTCTCGCCTCCTCCCCCAACCAGGTATTTACCAGGGAGCAGCTTCTGGATCATATCTGGGGGTATGAATATATCGGAGACACAAGAACCGTGGATGTACATATTAAACGTCTCAGAGAAAAAATTAAGGACAATGATTACTGGACCATCTCCACGGTCTGGGGCATTGGCTACAAATTTGGGGTAAAAACGCCATGAAGCACAAATTAAGAAACAAAATTTATCTGACCTACGTACTCTTTCTGGCCGCCAGCTTCGGAGCCGCCTTCTGGCTGACTCCAAAGCTGACCCACCACTACCTTCACGCGGTTTCACAGGCAGAGGAATATCAGGAGTATCTGGCCGGACAGTCTGTAGCCATCCAGAACGTCTGCTACATTCTCCTTGGTATCTTTTTCCTGCTTTCTCTGTTTCCTCTGCTGTTTTTTCATTTCCGTTTCTACCGGCCTCTGAATAAAATCATCCTGGCCGCAGCAGCTTATACGGATTCAGATGCCCCGGCGGCCATGCCGGTGAATTATTCCGGAGATGATGAGCTGGGGTACCTGTGCGCTTCCCTGAATTACCTCGCCTCCTCCGTAAATAATTCCGGTGAGTACCAGAGGAAATTTATCTCAAACATTTCCCATGACTTCCGCTCTCCCCTGACTTCGATCAAGGGCTACGTGGAAGCCATGCTGGACGGAACCATTCCCCCGGAAATGCAGAAAAAATATCTGGGTATCGTGTTAAATGAAACAGAACGGCTGAACAAGCTGACGGAAGGCCTCCTCCTTCTCAACACCTTCGATGACAAAGGAGTATATCTGAATAAAACCGATTTTGATCTGATTCCCGTCATTGAAAAAATTCTGGCTACCCTGGAAGGCACGCTTCAGAAAAAGGGACTCTCCGTTTCCACTCAGTTCTGTACCCCTTCTGTTATGGTAAATGCAGATCTGGATAAGATCCAGCAGGTTTTTTATAATCTTCTGGACAATGCCATTAAATTCAGTTACCCGGATTCTGTGATTTCTCTTACCGTCTCCGAGCGCAAAAAGAAAGTGTTTGTAGCCATTAAGGATCACGGAGAAGGGATTTCCAAAGAAAATCTTCCTAAAATCTGGGACCGCTTTTACAAAACGGACACTTCCAGAGGAAGAGATAAAAAAGGAACAGGACTGGGCCTGTCTATTGTAAAAGAAATTATTCGGACCCATGGTCAGAATATTAATGCTGTCAGCACAGAGGGCGTGGGGACCGAATTTATCTTTACCCTGAGTAAAGGAAGTGTCCCGTCCTGATGTCTGTTTGCGGGAGATCAGAAATGGATATTGCAGAGAACTTTTGCCCGGGCAGCTAAACTGCCCGGGCAATTAACTTTTGATTTGAACCATATTCACTTTTCGCTTACAGCCATGCCTTAACCTGCTCGTAAACGCCAGCGCCATCCAGTTTATACTTAGTAAGGAGAGCGGCTGCAGGGCCAGACTCGCCGAATACGTCCTTCACGCCGATCCGAAGAACCGGTGTAGGCGCATTCTCTGCCAGAGCTTCGCATACCGCGCCGCCCAGGCCTCCGATAATGGAGTGCTCCTCTACGGTCACTACCTTGCCGGTAGCCTTGGCAGATTCCACCACCAGATCCACATCCAGCGGCTTAATGGTATGAATATTAACAACTCTCGCTGATACGCCGTCCTTCGCCAGCATATCCGCAGCCTCCAGAGCGCTGTTTACACACAGTCCGGTGGCGATCAGAGTCACATCGGTTCCCTCTCTCAGAAGAACGCCTTTGCCTATCTCAAATTTGTAGTCCGGATTGGTATTGATTACCGGAACGGCAAGACGTCCAAACCGAAGATATACAGGACCCTCGTATTCATAAGCAGCCTTCACTGCTGCCTTTGCCTCCACATCATCAGAGGGGCAGATCACCGTCATGCCCGGAATCGTCCGCATCAGAGCGATATCCTCGTTGCACTGATGGGTGGCTCCGTCTTCTCCTACAGAGATTCCTGCGTGAGTGGCTCCGATCTTTACATTCAGATGCGGATAGCCAATGGAATTTCTTACCTGCTCATAAGCTCTTCCTGACGCAAACATTGCAAAAGTACTTGCAAAGGGAACCTTGCCTGTAGTTGCAAGACCAGCGGCAATCCCCATCATATTGCACTCCGCGATTCCGCAGTCAATATGACGCTCCGGAAATGCCTTCTTAAAGGTTCCTGTCTTGGTTGCTCCCGCAAGGTCAGCATCCAGAACCACAAGATTGTCGTGCTCTTTTCCAAGTTCCACAAGAGCATTGCCATAGCTCTCTCTGGTAGCGATTTTCTTTACTTCTGACATAATGCTTCCCCCACTTTCTCTAAGTCTGCCATAGCAACTGCGTACTGCTCATCGTTGGGAGCTGTACCGTGCCAGGATGCCTGGTTCTCCATAAAGGAAACCCCTTTGCCTTTTACTGTCTTCATAATGATGGCGGTGGGCATTCCTTTGGTCTGTCTCGCCTCGGCAAAAGCTGCCCGAAGCTGGTCCATATCATTGCCGTCTGCCACGTTGATTACGTGGAAATTGAAGGCTTCAAACTTCTTGTCAATGGGATACGGGGAGCATACGTCCGCTACATTACCATCAATCTGCAGGCCATTGTTGTCCACAATAACTACCAGGTTGTCCAGCTTTCTGTGACCGGCAAACATAGCAGCCTCCCAAACCTGTCCTTCCTGAATTTCACCGTCTCCCAGAAGTGTATAGACACGATAGGACTTGCCATCCATCTTTCCGGACAGAGCCATGCCTACTGCTGCTGAAATGCCCTGTCCCAGAGAACCGGAAGACATATCAATCCCGGGAAGATGCTGCATACAGGGATGTCCCTGCAGATCAGAGCCTACATGGCGCAGACTGGGCAGTTCCTCTACCGGGAAATAACCTCTGTGAGCCATTGCAGAGTAATATCCGGGAGCTGTGTGTCCTTTGGAAAGAACAAAACGGTCTCTGTCAGGATTCTTCGGATCCTTGGGATCAATGTTCATCTCCTCAAAATACAGATATGTAAATACATCTGCCGCGGACAAAGATCCGCCGGGATGACCGGATTTGGCACTGTGTGTTGCCGTCACAATACCCTTGCGGACTTCATTCGCCATTTTCTGTAATTCTAATGTCGTCATATGGATATTCCTTCCTTTCTGTTTTACTGGCCATAATAAGCGTTTGCACCATGTTTTCTCATGAAATGCTTTTCTTTTATGCAGTCCGGAGCCGGCGCCACATCCGGCCGGATCATTTCCGTACGGCATGCCATCTTCGCCACTTCCTCCAGCACAACCGCATTGTGAACTGCCTCTGCCGCGTCCTTTCCCCAGGTAAAGGGTCCATGGTTCGTACAGAGAACAGCCGGAACGTACACAGGATTAATGCCTCTGGTTCTGAAGGTCTCAATGATTACCAGACCTGTGTTTTTTTCATATTCCCCGTTAATCTCCTCCTCAGTGAGGCTTCTCGCGCAGGGAATCGGCCCGTACATATAATCCGCATGAGTCGTTCCGTAGCAGGGAATATCCCTTCCCGCCTGTGCCCAGGAAGTAGCCCAGGATGAGTGGGTATGAACGATGCCGCCCAGTTCCGGAAATGCCTTGTACAGTTCCAGATGCGTAGGCGTGTCTGAGGAAGGCTTATATCTTCCTTCGACTCTGTTCCCATCCATGTCCATCACAACCATGTCATCCGGAGTCAAAATGTCATAATCCACGCCGCTTGGCTTGATTACGAAGCAGCCGGATTCCCGGTCAATACCGCTGACATTCCCCCAGGTGTAGGTGACCAGACCGCGTTTAGGAAGCTCCATATTGGCTTCATACACCTGTTTTTTCAGTTCCTCTAACATATGCTCCTCCTTCTCTCATGTCCCTTGGGGCACAGTCTCTGTCTTTTCGTCAGATTCACGCCTGCCGGGACATTCTGCTTCTATAATCATACACGTTTTTTACCAATTCGTCCAGCTATTTGTAGATAAATATATGATTATTATTCCACACTCTTGAGAGATTCCACCATGTCGATCTTTTTCAGTTTAAAATACATGACAAAATTTACAATCGCCGAGAAAGCAAAGGTAAAAAGCGTCCCGATGATGAAACTGGAAAGATTTATATTTCTCCCAAACATGCAGGTGTCTACCTCTACGGTAGTGATAATAAACGCGTGGAGAAGCTTCCCGATCACTACTCCCAGAGCGGCCCCTATAATGGTCAGAAGAATATTTTCACGGTATACGTAAGCCGCCAGCTCCCCGTTATAGAAGCCCAGAACCTTGATGGTGGCCAGCTCTCTCTTCCTCTCATTGATGTTTATGTTATTCAGGTTATACAGCACTACAAAAGCCAGAAGCCCTGCAGATATAATAAGTACAAAGATTACAACATCCAGCGCTCCCAGCATATGATCCAGCTGATCTTTCAGAGAGCTGGTATAAGTAATATTCATTACCGCATCCTGCTCCAGCGCTTCTCTTCCCAGTTCCTCAGCTGAGTCATCATCTGCGACAACCGCCATGCTGTTATAGTCCGGCTCTTCTCCAAAGACCTCTTCGTAAAGTCCGGGTGAGATGTATAAATAGTGGTAAAGATAATTTTCACATACGGCCGCAATGGGAATCTCGATTTCTCCCTTGTCCTCATCCTGAATAAAAATAGAATCCCCTGGCCCTACTTCCAGCTCTTTCGCGATCTTCTCTGTAATAATGGCTCCCTCATCGCTCAGCTCGTATGTCTCTCCCGTTTCCCGATTCTGGAAAACAAAGAATTCATCCAACCCTTCCAGAGATTCCGGAACATATACGTAGGCTGACCATTCCTTCTGGTTTTCCTGTTCTACCCGGGAAGTAACTTCCTGCAGCTGCATATAAAACTTCTTAGCGGCTTTCGCCCTTGAATCCTCTTTCAAAAATTGCGCAGCTTGTTCCTGCTCCTCCTGGCTGGCAGCCGTGTCGAAAACAGCCAGAACATCGTAAAGCTGGATATGTTCAAACTGCAGCACCGCAATTCCCATAATCGAATCTCGAAGTCCAAATCCCACCAATAGCAGTCCCATGCATCCTCCGATCCCGATAATCGTCATCAGGAACCGTTTCTTATAGCGCATCAGGTTGCGGATGGTGGACTTCCAGCTAAAGCTTAAATGCTTCCAAATAAAGTGAACCCGCTCCAGCAGCACTCTTTTTCCCTTTTTGGGCGCTGGAGGGCGCATCAGGTTTGCCGGCACGTCCTGAAGCTCCCTGTAGCAGGCCGCAAGGGTAGCCCCCAGGGTGCAGATCAGCGCCGCGCCTCCGGCAATCAGCCCATAGCTGTACTGATAGGGGATTACGATGTTGGGAAGATACTCATACATAATCCCGTAAGCATTTATGATGATCCATGGAAATATTTTTTCCCCGATCAGAAATCCGAGCACACTTCCGCCCAGTGTAGCGTAAAGGGCATACTTTATATATTTAGACGCGATGGATACCTTACTATATCCCAGCGCTTTCAAAGTCCCGATCAGAGTCCTCTCTTCCTCTACCATTCGTGTCATGGTGGTAAGGCTGATCAGTGCCGCTACCAGGAAAAAGAGCACAGGAAATACTTCTCCGATATTTTTTAAACGATCCGCGTTATCTCCGAACCCACTGTTCTCCGGAAGGACACTTCTGTCATATACATACCATTCAGGATAGTCAATCTCTGTCAGCTCCTGTTCTGCGTCCGCAATCTCCTGCTCTCCATCTGCCAGCTCTTTCTCCGCATCCTCAATCTTCTGCCTGGCATCCGCCAGCTCCTCCTCCGCGTCCTGTCGTCCCTGCTCATACTCGTCCCATCCGTCTGCCAGGGTCTGCTCATTTTCCCGAATTTCGGCCCATCCGTCCTGAATCTGCTGTCTGGCATCGGCGATCTGCTGCCTGCTGTCCGCGATCTGGGACCTGGCGCTGGAAAGCTGCGCTTGCCCCTGGGCCATCTGACTCTGCGAATCCCGCAGCTGGCTCCATCCAAGATCCAGCTCCTGTCTGGCGGCTGAGAGCTGCTGTCTGGCATCCTCCAGCTCCTGGCGGCCGGCGTTTACCTCCTGCTGCGCCTGGTCAAGCTGCTGTTCTCTGGCCTCCAGCTCCTCTTTAGCCGCTGAAAGCTCCTGGCTGCTCTGGGCGGCCTGCGTCTCTCTTTCCGAGAGCTCCTGACGGCCAGTATCGATCTGAGATTTGGCCTGGGCAAGCTGGGCCGCCGTGGCGTCCAGAACAGACTTGGCCGCCGAAAGCTCCTGGCTGCCCCCGTCAAGCTGCTGCTTCAGCGCCTGAAGCTGGCCGCTCCTGGAATCCAGCTCCTGTTTAGCCGCCTCCAAAGAAGATGAGATTGTCTGAATCTGCGTCTCCATCTCCGCCACTGCCGCGGCTTTGCCTGCGTACTGCTCATCATAGAGGGATTTGGCTGTCTCAAGAGTCTGATTTTTCGTCTGTAAATCCCCAGAAAGCGTGTCAAGCTCCGACTGAAGACCTGAAGCTTCATCTGTATATCCCTGAATCTCCTGGGCTTTTCCTAATACGCTGCCAGAAAGGCTTTCAATTTCCTGAGAAAGAGTGTTAATCCTTTCCGAAACACTGCTGATGCTGGCAGTCAGCTCAGATAGCTGCCCCTGCAATGTCGTTTGCTCCTCCTGGGCCGCAGCCTTATCTGCCTGAGCCTGACTTTTTTCCTCTTCTGTGGCAGTATCACTGCTCAGAATAACATCACACTCCTGAATCTTCTGCGTCAGTTCCTGGATTCTTGTCTCTTTTGTTGATTTTTCACTTTCATATCCGCTTTTCTCTGCCTCGCAGCCGGCTTTTTCAGATTCTTTTACTGCCTTCTGGTTCTCCAGATCTGTCTTTTCCGACTCTGCCGCAGCTTTCTTTCCCTCCAGTTCCTGAATCCTTGGGGTGTATTCCGACTCCTTCGCAGTATACGCTTCCTGCGCCTGGGCCGCCTCTGACTGGGCTGTCTCATAATCTGAAAGAAGCGTCTCGCAGGCCAGCTTTTCTGATTCCATAGTCTGTTTAAGAACCTCCAGAGAAGCCGCCCCGGCATCGTATTCTGACTGGGCCTGGGAGAGAGCCGCCGCTCCGGTATCATAGGCCGTCTGAAGCTGGGCCAGAGAAGCCGCATTCGCGTCGTACTCGGATTGTCCCTGGGCAAGCTGGGCCGCCCCGGCATCGTACTCTGACTGGGCCTGGTCAAGCTCTGCCCTGGCGCTCTCCAGCTGCGCCTGACCTTCTTCCAGCGCCTGCATGCCGCTCTCATACGTCTCCCAGCCTGCGTCCAGCTGGTCCCTTCCTTCATCAATCTGCTGCTGCGCCGCATCCAGGCTGGCTTCTCCCTCTATGGCAGAAGCCTGATACTCTCTGAGCCCCGCCTGGTATTCGCTCTCTCCTGACTCCAGTTCCTGCTGGCCTGCCGCAATCTGGCTCTGCCCCTCTTCCAGCGCCGTCTCATTGGCCAGAATCTCCTGCTCTCCCTGAGCCAGCTGCTCTTCGCCCGCGTCTGCCTCGGACTCAGCATCGATCAGCTCCTGTCTTCCGGACTCCAGCTCGGATTCCCCCTGCTCAAGCTCTTCTCTGGCAGATTCCAACTGGGACTCTGCCTCAGATTCTCCCTGTTCAAACTCTTCTCTGGCGCTCTCCAGCTCCTGCTGGCCATCCTCCAGCTCCTGTCTGGCCTCATCAATGGCATCCTGTGCCTCCTGAATCACTTCTTCGTACCGTCTCTCGCACTGGACATCCTGGATCCCTTCCACCCGGTCCATGACCTGGCTGACCAGCTCCTCATATTCCTCTGTATAAGCCGTCGCCTCCATGGCACCTTCCACGGTCAGATAGGCCACACTGTATACTTCCTGGTCAAAGGCTTCCGGCAGCACATAGAGAAATCCCGAAACGGAACCGTCTCCCAGGGTAGAGCTGCCCCGGTCAAAGGAAATATAAGCCGGACTGTAACCCACGCCGCTGATGGTAAAGCTTCTGGAACGCAGAGCGCTGTCTTCCCCCTCATCGTCCGACAGCTCCAGTGTATCTCCTACCTGATAGCCGTTTTCCGCCGCGTAGGAGGCGTCAAGGAAGCATTCTGTGGCTGTTTCCGGCAGACGCCCCTCGTTTGGGGTCAGCAGGTTCATCTCCTCCAGAATGGATTCAATATGGAGAACCTTCTTTTCCTCTGTCTCCTGGCACAGCTCGTCCGTCATATAGCCGCCTTCCACATCCTTTACACCCTCTACCTCTCTGAGGGCATCCAGATCCTCCTCCGTCAATCCCAGAGTGCTGATGACTCTGAGATCCATAAGACTGCTCTCATCAAAATAGGCGTCGCCTGTAGCCCGCATGTCCGGCGCCGATGCCTGAATTCCCGAGTAAAAGGCCACGCCCATGGCTACAATAAGAAAAATGGACAGAAAGCGGTTCAGACTCTTTTTTATTTCCATCCGAAAATCTTTTTTCAGCGCTTTCTTCTTCATAATGATGTCATGCTCCTACCACTCAATCTGCTCTACCGGTGTTGGATGCTCGTTCAGCTCCATCCCTGAAACTCTCCCGTTCTTAATCCGAATCACCCGGTCAGCCATAGGAGAAATGGCCAGATTATGCGTAATTACGATCACGGTCATCCCCTTAATCCGGCACATATCCTGAAGAAGCTTCAGAATCGCCTTTCCGGTCTGATAATCCAGCGCTCCTGTAGGCTCATCGCACAAAAGCAGCTTTGGGTTCTTCGCCAGCGCCCTGGCAATGGAGACTCTCTGCTGCTCACCCCCGGAAAGCTGGGCCGGGAAATTCCCCATTCTGTCTTTCAGTCCCACCTCCCGCAGCACGCTGCCCGCGTTCAGCGGATTTTTACAGATCTGCAAAGCAAGCTCCACGTTTTCCAGCGCCGTCAGATTCGGAATCAGATTGTAAAACTGAAACACAAAACCAATATCATTTCTCCTGTACCCGGTAAGCTGACGCTGAGAGTATCTGGCAATATTTCTTCCATCCACCCATACTTCTCCTGTGCTGGCCGTGTCCATGCCTCCCAGAATATTCAGCACCGTTGTCTTCCCTGCTCCGCTTGGACCTACGATTACCACAAACTCGCCCTGCTGTATCTCAAAATCAATTCCATCCACCGCATGGATCTCCACCTCGCCCATCCGGTATACTTTTGTAACATTTACCAATTTTACAAAGGCTTCCTGCAAGATATCATCCTCCCCTGCTGTGTAGATTCCCCTTCTTACTTTGCTCTGGTACCATTGTAGCTTTCTCTTAATGGCTCTGCAATGATTTTATAAAAATTTAATGTGAACTTTTGGTTAAAAATCATGGTTCGCGCCATACCTGGAAGCACAGCCCGGGGCGTCAAAAATCTGAAGGAACAAACGAGGCTTTTACAGCGCCGATATAAAACCGCTCCGCAAAAGCCTCCTGATTCTGTCTTTTTTACCTGTCCGGAAGATCTACATACTTTCTGTGGTGTCCTACATATTTGTATGCGGGACGAATGATTTTTCCTTCATTTACCAGCTCTTCAATTCTGTGAGCGCTCCACCCGGACATACGCGCCACCGCGAAGATGGGCGTAAACATCTGCTTCGGAATCCCAAGCATGGAATATACAAAGCCGCTGTAAAAGTCTACGTTGCAGCAGATCGGCTTGGAAAGATTCTTTCTGCTGGTCAGAAGCTCTGAGGCAGTCTTTTCCACTTTCTCATACAGCCCAAACTCTTCCTCCCTGCCCTTTTCCACAGAAAGATTCCTGGCATATTCCTTTAAAATTACGGCCCTGGGATCAGAAATAGTATAGACCGCGTGACCCATGCCGTAGATCAGGCCGCTCTTATCAAAGGCCTCCTTGTTCATGATCTTGATCAGATAGTCGCGGATTTCCCCATCGTCCGTCCAGTTCTTCACATTCGTCTTAATGTCCGCAAACATATTCTCTACCTTAAGATTCGCGCCGCCGTGCTTCGGCCCTTTCAGGGAGCCTAGAGAAGCCGCCACTGCCGAATACGTATCGGTACCGGTAGAAGATACTACATGCGTGGTAAAGGTGGAATTATTTCCGCCGCCGTGCTCCGCGTGAATCACAAGGGCAATATCCAGCACTCTGGCCTCCAGCTCTGTATACTGTCCGTCCGGCCGCAGCGTTCTCAGGATATTTTCCGCTGTGGAAAGCTCAGGCTTCGGATAACGGATCACCAGGCTTTTGTCATTGTGATAATGCTGGTAAGCATGATACGCATAGACGGAGATCAGCGGAAGGGAAGCGATCAGAGAAAGCGACTGCTTCAGCACATTTGGCACCGATATATCATCTGGATTTTCGTCGTAGGAGTAAAGGGTCAGCACGCTTTTCTGCAGAGCGTTCATAACATCCATACTGGGAGCCTTCATAATAACGTCCCTGACAAATTTGTTGGGAAGCTCTCTGTACTGGGCAAGAATATCAATAAATGCCTGCAGCTGTCTTTCATTTGGAAGCGCTCCGAATAAAAGAAGATACGTAATCTCTTCAAAGTTAAACTTTCTTTTTTCAAACCCTTTCTTCAAATCCATGATATTGTAGCCCTGATAGTAGAGCTCACCGGGGGCGGGTATTTTTCTCCCGTTGACCATCTTAAATCCCATTACATCCGAAATCTCAGTAAGTCCCGTGAGAACTCCCTTTCCATCGGATTCTCTCAGTCCCCGCTTGACATCGTACTCCTCATACAGATTCGGATCAATGACCCCGGAAGTCATACAGTAGCGCACCAGCTCCGCAAGTCTCTCGTCTCTGACTTTTCTGTCCATCTCATTCAGCATATAAATCTCCTTCCTAACTGCGCGTCTTCCGCCTGTTTATTCTTCAAACAGCGGAGTTGAAAAGTATCTCTCTGCCGTATCCGGCAGTACCGTAACTACCGTTTTTCCTTTCCCCAGCTTCTTGGCCAGCTTTAAAGCAGCCGCAACGTTTGTTCCGCTGGAGATACCGCACATGATTCCTTCCATTCGGGCCAGATCCCTGGCTGTGCGGATCGCATCCTCATCTGTCACCACGTAAATATTGTCGTAAATCTTCTGATTCAGATTCTCAGGAATCAGTCCGTCCCCAATCCCCATCTGCAGATGGGTCCCGATGGTTCCCCCTGCCAGAATCGCCGCATTCTCCGGCTCGACTGCCCAGATCTCAATCTGCGGATTCAGGGCCTTCAGTACCTCTCCGATACCGGAAATAGTACCTCCTGTCCCGATGCCGGAACAGAATCCATGGATCGGTCCGGCCACCTGCTCCAGAATTTCAAGACCTGTATGATGTCTGTGAACCATGGGATTATCCGGATTAGAAAACTGCTGGGGCACATAGACATTCGGATCCTCCTTGGCCATCTTTACAGCCGTGGCAAGACATTTATCAATGCACTCACCGATATTGCCTTCATCATGAATCAGCACCACAGAAGCCCCGTAGTGGCGCACCAGCTTCCGCCGCTCCTCACTGACTGAATCCGGCATAATAATCACTGTCTTATATCCCTTCACTGCCCCGATTAAGGCAAGGCCGATTCCCTGATTGCCGCTGGTGGGCTCTACAATTACGGTATCAGGCCCGATCAGCCCCTTCTTTTCCGCCTCTTCAATCATATTGAGCGCTGTCCTGGTTTTAATAGAGCCTCCCACATTCAGGCCTTCAAATTTTACCAGCACCTGGGCATTCTCCGGCGGATTCATCCGCGCCAGGCGGATCATGGGGGTATGCCCTACAGCCTCCAAAATATTATTATAAATCATAAAAAACCCTTCCTTTTCTGTTATGCCGCAGCTGCCAAACGGTTACTGCGCTCCCATCTTCTGAAGAAGGAACTGAATATTCTGCTGCTCCGTATAGCTGAATACAGATTCGTCAAACTGTTCCGGCTCCACACTCCCCTGATACCAGGGCTGACTCTCAAAATAAGACTGTATGCCGGAAGAACCGAATTTTCTTCCATGCCTTGCATAGATTTCATTAATGGCCATCTGCATATCGTCATAAGACATACCGGATACATCCCCCTCCGTCAAAGCACGCTGAGAACTCTCTGCCAGAATATAGCCTCCCCCTGCCGCCGTCTGTTGGGCCTGGGTTTGTGCCGGAGCCTGAGTCTGGGGCTGTGTCTGCACCGGCTGGGTCTGTGCCTGCACCGGCTGGGTTTCTGCCTGGGCCGGAGCCTGGGTTTCCGTCTGAATCGGAGCCTGGGTTTCCGTCTGAACCGGAGTTTGGGTTTCCGTCTGAACCGGAGTTTGGGTCTGCGTCTGAGCTGGTGCCTGGGTCTGCGCCTGGGCCGGAGTCTGCGTATTTCCTCCCTCCAGAATTGTAATATTCTGCGTTCCTGCTTCCGTCGCTCTTTCAGTCTGAACCGCCTCTGTAGCAGAGAGTCTTCTCTCATCCTCCCCTTTTTCTTCGGATCTTCCTAAAAACCAGAAAGCGCAGAATCCTATAATCGCCACCACCAGGATAACAGCCGCCCCGATCAGCACGTACTGAATGGGATTTCCTTTCGGGTTCTCCTCCTCTTCCATCCGGTTCCAGGATTCCTCCCACTGGGGATCCAGCTGCTGCTGCCGGAAACGGTACTCCTGAGGCGGATAGCCCTGAGGCGCGTATCCTTCTCTGTAACCGCCGTCCCCTCCTCTTCTCTGCCCGCCTCCATACGGCGGAACGTTTCCCGGAGGCCGCCCATAGGGTTCTGCTCCAGGTCTCTTCCGGGTCTTTTCACCAGGCACATACGCTCTGCCCCGATTCTGCATATTCTGTGCCGCATCCGCCTCTCTTCTTGCTCTCACTTTCTCTCCGGGCACATAGATTCTGCTCTCCTGGACTCCGCGGTTTTTCTGCGGATCTGCGTCTCTTTCCCTGAAGGCTCCGGAGTCTCTTTCTTCCATGCGTCCCTCCGGCATCCGTCTGACTGGCCTTCCCTCTCCGGCTCTCTCCGGAGCACGCCTCACTCTCTGCCCTGACGCTCCGCTTCCGGAGGCCGCCTCCGTCCGTCGGCTCTCTCCGGTTCTCTCCGGCGTGCGTCTGACTCTTCGCCCCGAAGCTTCGCTTCCGGAGGCCGCCTTCGTCCGTCGGCTCTCTCCAGCTCTCTCCGGCGCGCGTCTGACCCTCTGATCCGGCGTCCGGCTTCCTGACTCTCCTTTTACTTTCTCAGTCGCCGTATCGTTCCTCTTCCTGGAATTCTGACGCGGGACGGACGCCGCGGGACGGCCGCAGTTTTCACAAAACTGTGCATCCGGAAGCAGTGTGCTTCCGCAATATTCACAGTACCTTATCTTTGTCATATTCTCCCCTCGCTTTATCCCTTATTTTGGATCCGCCTGATTCTCCTCCCGCCTCTTTTCTTCTTTCGTCAGCGAAAGCAGATATCCGGCAGTCTGTTCCATTTC